>DATNEI010000117.1:0-24241 GCA_035606795.1 Pyrinomonadaceae bacterium | reverse complement strand
TGGGCAATGCTTCACCGACCACCTCACTCGCATCTCAGCGCTTCGAGCGGATCGACCCGCGTGGCGCGTAACGCAGGAATGCAACAAGCGAGCATTGCCACGAGCGAAAGCAATATCGCGATAAACAAAAAAGTCATCGGGTCGCGGGTAGTGACTCCGAACAGCAAAGTCTCGAGCAACTTTGTCAGCAGCAGCGCGCCCCCAATTCCAAGCAACAACCCGATGCCCACAATTTTCACTCCGTCTTTCACAATCATTCCCAACACGTCGCGCGTCTGGGCGCCCAACGCCATGCGAATCCCAATCTCATTCGTTCGTTGCGCCACCGAATAACTCATCACGCCGTAGAGGCCGATGATGGTGAGCACCAGTGCGACCCCGGCGAAGATCGAAAGCAACGTGGTGTTGAAGCGCGGCGCCGCCACCGATGATGAAACGTATTCATCCATCGTCTTGATATTAAATAGTGGCAGCTCAGAATCCATCGCCTGCACTTCGCGAGTCGCGCTGCTAATCAGCGCATGAGGATCGCTGGTCGTCTTAACTACCATCGTCAGTTCGCTGAACGGAACCTGAGACTGCGGCAGGTAGTAGACAGGTTTAGGGTCAGCGTTCAGCGCGCGATTGTGAATGTCGGAAACGACGCCGATGATTTCACGCATGGTTGAGTCTTCATCGTTCCACGTGCTGATGCCCGGATGTATGCGTTTGCCAATTGGGTTCTCCCCGGGAAAAAACTGTCGCGCGAATTTGTCACTGACGATGACCACCGGAGTTGAACTGTGATCGTCACGTTCATTAAAGTCTCGGCCCTGCAGCAACGGAATGCCCATTGTGCGGAAGTAGTCAGGCTCCGTCATAAACAAGTCCGCAGCCGGTTCGTCTTTGGGGGCCACCGGCCGGCCATCGATTTGGAAACTGATAGCGAAGCGATCGCCGCTCAATGGCAAAGGCAGTGCCGCACTGGCTGATTGCACGCCAGGCAGGGTGCGCAGGCGATCCGCAAGGTCGCGGTAGAAACGTGCCTGTTTCTCGGATGGATAACGAACGTCAGGCAATGAGACGTTGAAGGTCAGGACGTTCTCAGCCTGGAGACCCGAGTTAACGTGTTGCAGCCGCCAGAAGCTTTGAATCAACAAGCCGGCGCCCACCAACAAGACAACCGCAATCGCCAGCTCAGCGATCACCAGCACACCACGAATCCGGTTCTTGCGCGCGCCACTTCCGGCGCCGCGGCCGTCTTTCAATGACTCGGTTAAATCCGTCTTTGACAGATGTAGTGCCGGTACCAACCCAAAGACAAAACCGGTGAGCAAAGTCACGCCGAGCGTGAAGCCCAACACGCGCCAATCCAATCCCACTTGAATGGCGCGCGGAATATCCTTTTTTCCCAGCGCGATCAGTAAGTCAGACCACCAGATAGCCAGCCCGAGGCCGAGCACGCCACCGGCGAAAGAGAGCAGCACACTCTCAGTCAGTAACTGACGCACGACCCGCGAGCGGCTGGCGCCGAGGGCGGATCTCAGTGCCATCTCTCGGTGACGCGTCATCGCGCGCGCCAGCAAAAGATTCGCGACGTTCGCACAGGCGATTAAGAGAACACAGGCGACTGCGCCGAGCATAATTAAAAGCGCTGGTCGCACATCACCCACTAGCGCCTTCAGTGTCGGCTCGATGCGAATACCTTTATTGGTGTTCGTGTCGGGATATTGTTGCGACAGTCGCGCGCCAATCGTGTCAACCTCTGCCTGCGCTTGCGCCTGCGTAACGCCGGTTTTCAGTCGACCAATTAAGCGAAGAAAATGTGCGCCGCGCTGTGCGGTGATTGGCTCTTTACCGGCAGCGTCGTCGGCAATTGTCGTCCACAGATCGAGTGGATCGTTTTGGATGGGAAATTCAAATCCTTTCGGCATGACGCCGATGATCGTGAAGCTATGGCCATTGAGCGTGATTGTCTTATTAATAATATTCGGATCGGAATTGAAGCGGCCGGCAAATAACCGCTCACTCAACACGACTACCCGCCCGGATTCGGTGAGCTTATCCTCCGCCGCTGTCGGCGTGCGCCCCAGCCTCGGCGTCACGCCCAGCACCGAGAACAGATCGGCGCTCGCCATCGCGCCGTGCAGCATCACCGGCTGACCCTGACCCGTCAGCGTAAAGTCATTGTCGTGATATGCAGCAACGTGCTCAAAAACGTGATTCTGATCGCGCAAGTCAAAGAAGTTCGGATACGAATAAGAACCGCGAACTCCCCCGCGCACCGAATCAGTTTCAAAGACCGACATCAGCGCATCAGAATTCGGAAACGGCAGTGGCCGCAAAAGCACTGCGTTAACCACGCTGAAGATTGCGGTGTTGGCGCCGATGCCGAGAGCCAGCGCAATCGTAGCCACGATGCTAAGGCTCGGTGATTTGACCAGCATCCGCAGACCGTATCGAACATCCTGCCAAAGTGTTCCCATGGTTTTTACCTCACTCGTATCGCAAAGCCGTTAACGGATCGACCCTGGTCGCGCGTCGGGCCGGGATGTAGCAGGCCAGCAGCGCGACCGCAATGAGCAATATCGCAATCGCGGCGAATGTGGCCGGATCAGTAGTGCTGACTCCATAGACCATTCCGGTGAGCAGGCGCGTCAGCCCAAACGCCGCAACCAGGCCGACGGCGACTCCAAGTGCGGTCATCTTCAATCCATCGCCGAGCACGAGACGCAGCACATTTCGAGTCTGAGCGCCCAAGGCGATGCGAATTCCCAACTCCTGCGTCCGTCTTTCAACCAGGTATGAGATCACGCCGTAAAGACCGAGACTTGCCATCAGCAGAGCCAGAATTGCGAATGAATCGAGCAATAGCGTGGCAAAGCGACGACTGGCCAAAGACTCGGCGATCGTCTCATTCATAGTCTGCGGGTTATAGACGAGGTTCTGGCCGTTGAGATTCTTAACCAGTGAGCGGATTGAATCCATCGGCGCCTGGGAGCCGGTGGTGCGAACCGCGACGCGCACGCCCGTCGCGAACTGGGCCACGGCCTGATCAGGAAACTGTCGCAGAGGCTCGTACAGCTGGGCGCGCAGTGGCTGTGTATCGTCCGAATCCAATCCCCACATTTTGACGTGACCCACGATGCCGATAATCGTCTGTGGATTATCGTCTCCCTGGCGAATCCATTTGCCGATCGCATCGCCGTGCGGAAAAAACTTGTTGGCAAACACTTCGTCAACCACGATAACCCAGGGAGCATGTTCGTCATCGTGGTTGTCAAAAAAGCGGCCCTGCTTCAGCGCAATGCCCATGGCCGACAGATAGTTCGGCTCCACTGCGGAAGTCAGCGTCGAGTGCATATCACTTCCGATAGTTGGCTTCGTTTCGCCTTCGATCCAAAACAGGGTGTCGTCTTCATCAAGGATCGGAAACGCCCCGGACTGAAACGAAGCCGCCTGAATGCCGGGCAGCGAATTAAGCGCATCGCTAAGTTGTCGAAGATTGGCGCGAATTGCGTCGGGCTTATCGGTGCGAGCTGCTGGAGCCAGGCTCAATTCGAATGTCGTGAGATTGTCTGAGCGAAATCCCGGATCGATATTCCAAAGCGCGCGGATGCTTCTAATCATCAGGCCTGCGCCAATCAGGAGCACAACCGCCAACGCAACTTCGGCCACAACCAAAACGGCTTGCGCACGGCTGCGCGCGCGGATATTGCCACGCCCACTCTCTTTTAAGGCATTTGAGAAACGCGACTTTGAACTTCGTAGCGCCGGCGCGAGACCCGCCAGCAGCCCACTCAATAACGAAATGCCAAACGCAAAAACCAAAACGCGATAATCGATCCGCACTTCTTGTGAACGCGGCAGGGTCGCGGGTAGCAGTCTGAGCGCGGCGTGGGTCGTCCAGTACGCGAAAAGAAGACCGAGCGCACCTCCGCCAAACGATAGCAGCACGCTTTCTGTCAAAGACTGGCGCACGAGTCTCCACCAACTCGCACCCAAAGCCGCGCGAATCGCGAATTCGCGCGAGCGTCCTGAGGCACGCGCCAACATCAAGTTGCCGACATTGACGCACGCGATCAGCAGCACAAAACCGACTGCGCCGAGCAGCATCCATAAGGTTGGTCCAATCTTGCCAACGAGTCGTTGCTTCAGGGAAGCGACATAGGCGCTGTTGCCTTTGTTGGTTCCGGGATACGCTTCGGCCAGGTTCTGATAGATACGATTGAGGTCCGCTTTCCCCTGCTCGACCGTCACACCGGGTTTCAGACGGCCAATGCCGTGCAGGCCCATGCCCGCGCCCCGCCGCTTGAGCCCGGGCGCGTCTAACTGGCCGATTGGCACAAAGACATCGCCAGTCTGAAAAAATCGAAAGTCAGGCGGCAGCACGCCGATGACGTAATAAGATTTATCGTCAAGCGTAATCGTCCGCGTAATGACATCAGCAGATCCGCCGAACTTGCGCTGCCAAAGCTCGTGACTGATTAATACCGTCGGCGTCACTCCCGGCTCATCTTCATGCGGAAGAAAGCCGCGTCCCAGAACCGGCGTAATCCCAAAGACAGAACAGAAGCCTGCCGACACATAACGTCCATTGACGCGTTCCGGCTCGCCGCTACCGATCAAACTAAACGCCGCGGTCCGGAAGATCGACATCGCCGCAAAGGTCTGGTTCTCTTTTCGCAAATCCAAAAAATTCGGATATGGAATCGCTCCCGTCTCGAAGTTCGGCTTGCTTTGATCCATCGCCACCAATTGCTCAGGCTGTGGAAATGGCAGTGGGTTAAGCAGCACCCCGTTAACAACCGAGAACAGTGCTGCATTGATACCGATTCCGAGCGCCAGGGTGAGTAGTGCGATCGCCGTAAAGCCGGGGCGCCGCCATAAGCTTCGAAGCGCAAAACGGATGTCTTTGATTAAGTTGTCCATAACCGCTTCCCTTTTCTGAGTGGTATCGAGCGCTTAGTAATTTTTGGGTCTGAGATCCTCTAGCTCGCGCGAGCGGCAAGCCTGTTTCTCTGTTTCGTTTGCCAGGACGAGTGGGGCTACTCCCGTTGCCACTGACATGCTGAAGCGGCCGGGCACTGTGAACATACGGATGCGCTGGAAATGAGAAACTGTTCCAGCGGTCCACATTCGCTTCTTCAGTCCTGGCTTCTTCCCTGGCCGCATCAGCAAATGCCATTAATGCCGTGGGTGTCGGCAGTGATGGAGATAAAACGTGGGTTACGGTGACGATTGTGGTTCCGGCGCCAATCGCGAATGCCATGCTCACAACCATGAGTGATGACACTTCCGGTTGCCTCAACCAGTTCCGAATCCTTCCAATGTCAGTTAATAAGCGGACCACGATCTATTCTTTCCCCGAGTAACTAGTGGTTCATTCGGATCGTAACGCCACCAGCGGATCGACTTTTGTTGCGCGACGCGCCGGCAAATAACAAGCCACCAGCGCCGCGATAACTAAGGTCAGTGACACAGTCGCAAACGTGAGCGCATCAGTTGGCTGAACGCCAAACAACAGAACCGCCAGCAAACGCGTGAGTATGAACGCACCGGCGAGCCCGATAACTACACCGCCGGCCGTCAGCGCCAGGCCATTGCGCAAGATAAGTTTCAGGACATCACTCGCGCCCGCGCCCAGCGCCATGCGAATTCCGATTTCCTGGGTTCGCTGCGTAACCGCGTAAGACATAACGCCGTAAATGCCGACCACGGCCAGCATCAAGGCCAGCACTGCAAACGTAATCAGCAACACCATGAAAAACGATCGCAGCACGATCGAATTCGATTGCAGCTCTTCAAGAGTCGCTACGTTGTAAACCGCCTGCTCGCCGTCAACTGACAAGATCGCGCTACGGACTGCGCCAAACATCTCTTCCGGCTTGCTCCCGGTCTTTACGACGATCGTGTTGAACGATGTGGGAAATTGTTCGTGCGGCATGTACATCTGCATCGGCGGCTTTTGATCCAATGCATATTGGGAAACGTCGCTGACGACGCCGACGATGGTGCGCCAGCGCAGAGGGTTTTGATCGTTGTCAGGGAAACGTATGCGCTTACCAATGGGATTCTGATTGGGCCACAGTTGATCGGCCATCGTCTGATTGATCAGCGCGACTTTCATCGCATCGACGTTATCCTGCTCGGTGATCGCGCGTCCTTTGAGCACCGGGATTTCCATCGCGCGCAAATAGCCCGGCGTCACCACGTAAAGGTCGACACTGATTTCTTCGCCACGTGGTTTTGGATAGTCCTCAACCACCAGACCGCGACCATCAAAATTGTCGCTGAGCGGGAGGACGCTGGTTATTCCGGCGGCTGTCACGCCCGGTGTGCCCGCTATTCGTTCAGTTGCCTGCCTGTAAAATGCGATAACGTTTTCCGGCTTCGGATATTTCAAACTCGGCAGACCCACATTCATCGTCAGCACGTTGCGCGAATTGAAACCTTTGTTGACAGTCCCCAACCGGGCGACGGTCCGCACCAAGAGCCCGGCCGCAACCAGTAACACGAGCGTCATCGCAACTTCGGTAACCACCAGTGCTCCGCGCAGGCGATTACTCTTTGCGGATCCTCCGAGTCCTCTTCCCGTGTCTTTCAGTGATTCGCTCAGATTAGGACGGGACATTTGCAGCGCCGGAGCAACCCCAAAGAGCAATCCAGTGATTAACGTCAGTCCGAAAGTGAAAGCGAGTACCCGAAGGTCAATGTGAAAACCGTTGAAGACGGGATTGATCCGCGAACCGATCCGTTCGATCATGCCCGTACCCCAAATCGCAATGAACACTCCGAGAGTTCCACCGACAATCGAAAGCAGCAAACTCTCGGTCAGCAGTTGCCGGATCAGCCGGCCTCTGCCCGCGCCAATTGCCGATCGAATCGTGAGCTCTTTTTGACGAGCGCTGGCGCGCGCCAATAACAAGTTCGCGACATTGGCGCAGGCGACCAGCAGCACAAAGCCGACTGCGCCAAAAATCATCCAGAGCGCGCGACTCGCGCCGCCGACCGTGTCCTCGGTAATCGACGTGACATGCACGCCCCGACCTCGATTCGTTTCCGGATGCTGTTGCTCGAGACGTTGCGCAATCAGTGACAGTTCCGTCTGCGCTTGTTGGATAGTCACACCTGGTTTCAGACGTGCGATAGCTCGCAAATGACGCTCGCTTCGCTTCGCGTCGGCATAAGCTTCGGCGACCGGCCGATAGAACTGGCCTTCCGGCAAAACCAGTGAGGACGGTAACGCACGAAAGTCCGGACCCATCACCCCGACGATGGTGTAAGGGCGGCTGTTGAGCAGAAGCTTCTTGCCAATGATCGACGGATCACTACCGAAGCGGCGCTGCCACAAACCGTAGCTAAGGACGATAACGAAGTCCTTTCCCTCCTCTTGCTCTTCAGGCATAAAGATGCGGCCCAGCATCGGTGTGCCGTTCATCACCTTGAAATAACCGTCGCCTACCTGAATCGCCGGGACGCGTTCAGCGTCGCCGCCATTTCCGGACATGATTGGATTCCATCCGGTATAAGTAGCGACCTCCTCGAACGAGGTCGTCTGGTGGCGAAAATCTGCAACGTCCGTGGCCGAAACCTGATCGCGACCCCGCAATCTTCCGTCTTGCAGGCCGCTTCCCCAGACAAGCATCAATGTTTTCGGGTCTTTGTAAGGCAGCGACTTCAACAGCACGGCGTTGACGACGCTAAAAACCGTGGTGTTCGCACCGATACCCAGCGCAATCGACACCACAGCTACAGCAGTGAAGCTCGGCGTCTTGAGTAACATGCGAATGGCATAACGCAAGTCGCGAAGAAGTGTTCGCATTCCGACCTCCCCTTCGTCCCGCTGAAATCGGACGAAGCCTCAACCAGTTTCAGTCAAGAAACTATTCGTACCGCAGAGCCACCAGCGGATCGACGCGCGCAGCCTTGCGTGCCGGCAGCCAGCACGCCAGTAGCGCAATCACGCTCAGAAACGCGGCGATGATCAAGAATGTCATTGGCACTGTGCCTTGAATTCCGTAAAGCTGATCCACCATGCGTTGCCAGACACTATTACCGAGACGTTGACTCGACATCAGTCGCACCAACAGGTATCCAGTAACAGCGCCGCACGCGAGGCCGAGAATGACTAGTTTCATCCCTTGCCAGATCACCAATCGCAAGACATCGGCAGCACGCGCGCCGAGCGCCATGCGAATACCTATTTCATTTGTGCGTTGGGCGACCGAGTGAGCCAGCACGCCCGATAATCCAAGCCCCGCGAGCAACAGCGCCAGGCCGCCGAAGAAAGTGAAAAGCCGCGCCGAGAGCCGCTCCGGTCCGAGTGTGGCGTTGGCACGTGCCGCTTGCGAGCTGACTTCGGTGACCGGCAGGTTGCGATCGAGATCGCGCACAACTTGACGGACCGTCGCGGCGAGCGCTGCCGGCGCGCCGGTCGTTCGCAGGCTGAAATACATTTTGCCGATCGCCGACGTTTCCTGTTGCCAGGGCGTATAAAGCAAGGGCGGGATTTGGTCGCGTTGGCTCCGGTACCTGGTGTCGCCGACGACGCCGACAATCTCTACATTGCGTTTGCTCCCCCGGAAACCAATCCGCTTTCCGAGTACATCCTCACCGGCAAAGAATTGCTGCGCGAAGGTTTGATTGACGATGGCGACCTGCGGCGCCTGCGCATCGTCTTGCAGGGTGAAACCGCGCCCCCGCAGAAACGGAATTTCCATGGCGGCGAAATAGTTTTCACGCACCATCTGGCGGGCGGCGATGCGCCGCGGCGCAGTCGCTTCAATCTCGCCGGGCAGCAAGATGCCGCTCGTTGAATTTTCGCGCGCGATTAGCGGTACGTAACCGAAAGTCGCCGCGCGCACACCCGGCAGATTGTCCAGTTTGGCGAAGAGTTGCTGATAAAAACGCACCAGCCCTTCGTCCTTATAGCCACCTTGATCTGGCTGGAGTTTGAAGACCAGCAGATTGTCCTGATTGAACCCCACGTTCACACGCTGCAAATTGTAGAGCGTGCGCAGATACAAACCGGCGCTCACCAAAAGCATTAATGACAGCACGACTTGCGCCACGATCAGTCCTTTGCTCAAACGTGAAACGGCGCTGGTCGTGCGGCGGCTTTGCTTCAGCGAAGTGGCCAGATCCAAACTCGTAGCCCGCCACGCCGGAGCCAATCCAAACAGCACGCCGGTAAACAGCGAAACCGCAAGTGTGAAAGCCAGCACGCGCCAATTGATGGTGAGATCGACATTGCCGGGTACCAGCCCGGTGTCTTTGTCGGTCAGCGCGAGGAGCACGCTGTTGCCCCACACAGCGAAGATGACTCCCACAGCGCCGCCCAATGAAGCGAGCAGCACACTCTCAGTCAAGAGTTGCCTAATTAAGCGCCAGCGTCCTGCGCCCACGGCGAGCCGCACGCTTACCTCTCGGGTGCGCGAAGCCGCTCGCGCGAGTAATAAGTTGGCCAGGTTGGCGCACGCAATCAAAAGCACGATGGCGACCACGATGAACAACCCATAGATTGTCGGGCTGTACATGCGTCGCTCATCGAGCATTCCGCGGCTGCCGGATTCCGCCATCAGGTGCGGATAATCTTTGGGCTCGAGTTGCGCCGGTTGGTCGGCTCGTCGCGGCGGCGGCATCAGCTCCAACGCCGAGGTCTCAAAGATGGTGTCCAGGCTGACGCGAGCTTGTTCATAGGTCGCGCCCGGTTTCAGCCGGCCCATGAGATTTAGCCACCAGCGGCCTCCTCGATTCCCCTTGCCCAGGTTGCTGTCCTCACCGTGCAACAAAGGCTCGCTGGCGATCGGGAACGTGACGTCAGGTCGATAATCGACTTGTAACGTGCCCGCAAAACCAGGCGGGGTTACGCCGATGATGGTGAATGACTCTTGATTGAGTTTGAGTGACTGGCCAACGATGTGTTGATTGGCGCCGAACTGTTCGCGCCAGAAATGATCGCTCAGCACAACGACCGGGGGAGCGCCCGGCTGGTCGTCTGTATCGACGATCGCCCGCCCCAGAATTGGCTGCACGCCTAGACCCTTGTAATAGCCACCGGAGACAACTTGCCCATTGATCACCTGAGCCTGATCGCCAATGACTGCATTTAGTTCTTCGACCGGGGCAAAGGCAAAGAAATCTTTGAGCGGACTGTCAGATGCAGCCGTCTGCGCCTGGCGCATCCGGTCAAAGACCTCATAGCGAAACAAAGAATCAGTCTGAATGGTGGGATCAGAAGACACGAATGACGTACCGCTCATGCCACTTATTCGGAACGGAAGGCCGGCGCGGTATTCAAACAACACCAACTGGTCAGGCTCTTTCACCGGTAAGGTTTTGAGCAGCACGGCGTCCACGACACTGAACAACGCCGTGTTTGCTCCGATGCCCAGCGCGAGCGTGAGCACTGCTACCGCCGTGAAGCTCGGCGTTTTGAGCAGCATGCGAATGGCGTAACGCAAGTCGCGAAGAAGTGTCTGCATGTCAGGTTCTCTCTTTCCTGGTAGTGGTACCGGAAAAGCTCACACTAATCGACGGTCGTTTGCTTACTCGCTCCGTAACGCGGTCAGTGGATCGACTCTGCTTGCGCGTCGCGCAGGAAGATACGAAGCCAGCAGCGCCACAAAAATCAAAAGCGCAGCGACGCTCACAAATGTCATCACGTCGGTCGGCTGGATCTCGAACAGCAAGCTGCGCAGCAGCCGGGTTAGCGCCAAAGCTCCGGCCAAACCAATGACAATGCCCAGCAAGGCGAGCACCAGGCCGTCTTTGAGCACCAACTGCAAGATTTGCCGCGCTCTCGCGCCGAGCGCCAGGCGCACGGCCAGCTCTCGACGGCGCTGCGTAACGCTGTAACTCATCACGCCATAAATCCCGATAGCCGCAAGCGCAACCGCTAAGCCGCCGAAGAGCCCGACCAGCAACATCGAGAACCGCTGCTGCTCGACCGAAGCCGAAAACACCTCGTCCATCGTTCGCATAATGGTGACCGGGATAGTCGGATCGACGGAATGAATTTCTGTGCGCGCGAGCGTGGCTAAGGACATCGGATCGCCAGTGGTGCGGACTACAATCGTCAAGCCTCCAGTTGCAAGCTGCGCAAACGGAACATACATCGCCGGGCGGGCGTCTCCGCTTAAGGTCGACTGCTTTATGCTGCCTACCACGCCAACGATCTCGCGCGCATCCTTCTCGAAGCCAATTCTAATCCGCTGGCCCAACGGTTCCTCGTTCGGCCAGTATCGACGTGCCAACGCATCGTTGATGATGGCCACACCTGGAGCAGCTTTATTATCACCGACTGAAAGCTGGCGTCCTTTCAGCAGCGGAATCTGTAAAGCGCGGAAATATTCCGGCGAGATGATCGTGTAATCCGTCGAAGGCCTTTCACCGACACTCGGCGAGGGTCGTCCTTCGATAAATAAGTCAGTGCTCTCTTCCGCACCAGTCAGCGGCAGGCTTAAAACTGCGCCCGCGGCGGTAACGCCTGGCGCATGATTCAGTCGTTCCAGTACGTGTTGAAAAAACGCTACCTGCTCGTCGTCCTTTGCATACTTCGAGGGCGGAACGGTGGGCAATAAGAGTTCCATTGTAAGTGTGTGACCTGGATCGAATCCGGGTTTCACGTCCGTCAGGCGGATGAAACTCCTGGCCAGCAAGGCGGCACCGATCATGAGCACAACTGCCAGTGAAACTTCCGAGACGATCAGAAATCCGCGCAGCCGGTTCTGACGCCAGCCTCCGGTCGAGCCGCGCGCACTCTCCTTGAGCGATTCGTTCAGATCGACGCGGGCAGCGTGAATGGCCGGCGCTAAACCAAAGACAATGCCGGTGGCGAGTGAGATCAACAACGCAAAGCCGAACACTCTCACATCGACATTAATTTCGTGGATGCGGGGAACTCTTTCGGGAATGAATGACACGAGCAGAGGCGTTCCCCAAAGAGCAAGCACAAAACCAAACAGCCCGCCCGCAGACGACAATAGAACGCTTTCAGTAAGCAGTTGGCGGATAATGCGCCATCGTCCTGCGCCTAATGCTCCGCGGATGGCCATCTCTTTTCGGCGCGTCGAGGCGCGCGCGAGCAGAAGGTTAGCGACGTTCGCGCACGCAATCAGCAGCACGAAAGTGACCGTCGCCAGAATCACCAGCAGGAGGCGCTGGATGTTGCCGACCATTTGCTTCTGCAAAGGGACAAGATTGACGGAGTAGTTAACCTTTCCGAGCGGCAAGCTGTTTTCGATCGAGCGCAGTTCATTTTCGGCCTGAGGAATCGTGACGCCTGCTTTCAGCCGGCCAATCATCGCCAGGTTTAGACTTCCCTGGTTGCTGCGCTCTCGCGCGTCCATCGCCAACGGCATCCAAACGTCGTTCTTCGTCGCGAACTGCAAACCAGGAATCATGTTGGCGCTGCCCGGAAACTCGAAGTCCCGCGGCATCACGCCCACGATGCTTACGCTGCGACCATTTAACGCAAGTGTCTTGCCCACAACACTCCCGTCACCGCCGAACTCTTTTTGCCACAAGCGATGACTGATGATCGCGACGGGCAAGGCGCCTTCTTGATCCTGTTCCGCGGTAAAGGTGTGACCCAGCAGGGGCGATGCGCCGAGCGCTTCGAAAAAGTTTGCCGAGACACGCACGCCCTGTAACTGCTCCGGATCGCCTGCGTGCGTAAGCTGCCAGGACCATTGCCGAAACGCTGCGAGCTGATCGAATGTCTGAGTTTGCTGAACCAGGCCCAGATAATTTCCGGCGGAAGTCGGAAACTTGTCGCCCTGGTGGGCGAACTTCGGGATGTAACCCCACGCGATTACGATTCTCTCCGGGTCTTTGAAAGGTAACGGTCGCAGCAACGTGGCATTGACGACACTGAAGATTGCGGTGTTGGCGCCGATGCCCAACGCCAGCGTCGTCACTGCGATCAACGTAAAGCCCGGCCGCTTAATCAAGCTGCGGATCGCAAAGCGAAGATCCTGGATTAGTTTCTCCATATTATTTGTTCTTCGTGATTTGTACTTTGTACTTTGATGTGAGTCCGTGATGCCGCTGTTGGGTCCTTGAACGACTCGCCGGCAGACGAACAAAGACCTAAGTACAAAGACCAAAGTTCATTTCGTTCACTCGTAGCGCAGCGCCACCAGCGGATCGACTCTTGTAGCCCTGCGCGCAGGCAGGTAGCACGCGAGCGCGGCCACCGCAGCCAGAAGCAACGCGACGCCTGCAAACGTCGTTAAGTCGATCGGGCTCACACCAAATAATAATTTTGAGATTAACTGGGCAGCACCAAAGGCGATGACTAATCCGATCGCCAGACCAATCGCAGCCAGGGACATTCCTTGTCGCATGATCAAGAGAAGCACGTCGCTGCGCGCGGCGCCCAGGGCCACCCGCACGCCCACCTCGCGCGTGCGGCCCGCGACCACGTAAGACATGACCCCGTAGATTCCGATCGCCGCGAGAATGATCGCCAGAACTCCAAAGCTTCCCAGAACGATCGCGGCCAACCGAAACGGGAACAACGGCAGGCTCATGTGATCGGAAAGGGTCTTAACGTTGTAGACCGGCAACGTCGGATCTAGCCGTTGCAATTCTGCGCGTAGCGCGGCAATCGCGGCTTGCGAATCACCGGTTGTGCGCGCAACGAGAGTTGCATTCGTGCTGTAGTCCCTCAACAACGGCCGATAGAAAGCCGGCTTCGGATCCTCGCCGAGGGTGTTGTACTTGCCATCAGCCGCGATACCGATGACTTCCCAGTACGGCTTGTCGGGCCCGTTGAAGTTGAAACGGCCGCCGATGGCGTCACGTCCGGGAAACATCTTGCGCGCGAAGGTCTCGTTGACAATGGCCACGCGCGATTCGTCTTTGTCCTCGCGATCGAAAAAGTCACGGCCGCGCAAGGGGATCTCCATCGCGCGAAAATAATCAGGACTGACGTCGTTAGGAACAGCGACCGGCAAATCGACTGTGCTTGACGCGGGCTGCCCTTCAACATAAATCGATGAGTAGCTGTAATCGAGAGACAGCGGCAGCGTGGAAACGAGCGCGACTGATCGGATCCCGGGAAGTGTCCGCGTCCGCTCAAGCAGCTGGCGCTCAAAGGCGCGGCCCTTCTCTTCGGTGTAGCCCTGCAAACCGACATCGAAAGATAGCGCCACCGCGTTCTCAGGATTGAACCCCGGACGCATTCTTTGCGCGGCTTGCAGGCTCCGCACTACCAGACCGGCGCAAACCAAAAGCACGAGCGAGAGCGCAACCTGCACGACCACCAGCGCATTTCGCAGCCGGGAGCGCCGAAATCCGGCCATCGACTTTTCATCTTTGAGCGCGGGAACGAGATCGGGACGAGAAGACTGCAACGCCGGCAGCAGCCCGAACAGCACCCCGGTAATTAGCGAGATCGCTAATGCAAACAGCGCTACCCGCCAATCCACCCGAAGATCGATCATCAGCGCAATGTCGGTCGGCAGTTTGATCGAAGAGACGAGTGCATTGATCCAGGCCGCGAGAAACAAACCAACTACGCCGCCCACCAAAGAGAGCAGGACACTTTCAGTAATCAACTGTCGTACGACCCGCGCGCGACTCGCGCCCATCGCCAGACGAATCGCCAACTCCTTGCGCCGCTCGGTGGCGCGGGCCAGTAACAAGTTCGCGAGGTTGACGCACGCCAGGAGCAACACCAGACCAACAACACCCATGAGCACGCTGCTGAAGCTAATAACCGAATTGCGGATGTCGGGAATAAAGAGCCCGGGCGTCAGCAAGCGGACGCCGCGGCCTTCGTTGTCATGCGGATATTCTTTTCCTAGTTGCAGTGTGATGGCGCTGAGATCGCTTTCGGCTTGGGCGCTCGTGACCCCGGGTTTCAAGCGGCCGACCACAAAGAGATTGTCATCACCGCGTGATTCGAGCCAGGTGCTGCCTGGTTCGATTTCATGCGCCATCATCGTCGGAACAAATACGTCTGGCGCATACGCGATCTCGGTCCCGCGAAACCCCTCCGGCGTGACCCCAATCACCGTGAACACGTGACCGTTGATTCTCAGTGGCTGGCCGATGATGCTTTCGGTAGCCGCAAAACGCTTTTGCCAACATTCGTAGGTGATGACTGCGACGGCCTGGCTCCCGGGAGTTTGATCTTCTTCGGGCGCGAAATACCGGCCACGAAACGGTGGCACCTGCAAAACATCGAAGTAGTTACCGGAAACCAGAAAGCCCCAGACTCTCTCATTGTGGTTGTCATGGCTGATGCTCATCGGCGCGAACCGGTAAGCCATCAGCCCTGAGAACGCATGGTTCCGATCTCGATAATCTTTGTAATTGAGATAGGACTGGATCGTGTAGTCGGCGCCTTTGTGGAGCGTTCCATATACTTCGACCAGTTGTTCCGCGTGAGGCACCGGCAACGGACGCAGCAAGACGGTATTTACCAGACTGAAAATCGCGGTATTAGCACCGATCCCGAGTGCGAGCGTAATCAAAGCGATTACGGTGTAGCTCGGCCGCTTCAACAAGCTGCGAACTCCGTATTGAATGTCCTTGAATAAAGAGGCCATGACTCTCATCTCCAATTCTGTAGGGGCAGGGCTTGTCCCTGCCCGACCGCGGGCAACCACGAGCCCGACCGCGGGCAGCCACGAGGGCTGGCCCCTGCCCGACCGCGGGCAGCCACGAGGGCTGTGCCCCTACAGCCAATGAAACTCACTCGTAACGCAGCGCCACGAGTGGATCGACTCTGGTTGCGCGCCACGCCGGGATGTAACTCGCGAAGAGAGTAACGGCGAACAAACCCAGCGAGACCGCGGTAAAAGTAAGCCTGTCGGTGGCTGCCACTTCGAAAAGCAATGTCGAGACAATTCGAGTCAACCCGAACGCAGCCGCCAGGCCAACCGCGACGCCCATAATCGCCAGCAGCACTCCCTGTTTCACCATTAAGCGAAGTACATCAGCGCGCTGCGCGCCGAGTGCCATGCGCACTCCAATCTCATGCGTTCGCTGCAACACGGAATAAGACATCACGCCGTAAATCCCGACCGCAGCCATAATGAGTGCGACCACTGAGAAGATTGTCAGCAATGTCGAATTGAACCGCGCGCGCGCGACCGACTTGGCCATCAGCGCTTCCATCGTTGTCACCTGTCCAATCGGTTGATCGGGATCGAGTTGCCGAATTACGTTGCGCGCGGCGGCGGCGATGGCGGTGCTCTCACCGCTAGTGCGAATCGTGAGTGTCATCGATGGATAAACGAGTTCTGCATGTGGCCAAAAGGCCATCGACTCAACTTCATCGTCCATACCCTTGTGCTTGTTGTCGCCCACGATTCCGATTATTTCGGTCGGTTGATTATCGTCTTTCATGTTAATCGTGACGCGTTTGCCGATTGGATCCTGACCGGGAAAAATCTCGCGCGCGAAAGTTTCATTCACGACCACTACGTGACGCATTTCCCGCGCTTCCGTTGGTGAATACAGACGCCCCCGCTTCAGCGGGATGTGCATTGTTTGAAAATAATTTGCGTCGGTGACGATGACACCGGTTGAGAGTTCCTGTCCCGCGGGACGTTTAGCTTCGCCTTCGACTTCCAGCCGGGTTCCGGAATACGGACCATTAAACGGAAGCGTGTTGATAGCGCCAACTGCTTCGACACCAGGTATGTTGCGAATCTGATCGACCGCCTGGGTAAAGAAGTTGAGAATCTTCGGGTCCGCATCGTACTTCCGTGTTGCCAGATTCACGCGCATCGTCAGCAAATTGTGAGGATCGAAGCCCGGCTCGACCGATTGCAATCGGTTGAGACTCTTCATTAAGAGACCGGCACCCACGAGCAGCACGAGCGCCAGCGCCACTTGGGCAACGACGAATGCACTCCGCATTCGCTTTGCGCGCGTACCACCGATCACACTTTTACTGCCCTCTTTCAGTGGTTCACTCAAATCAAAGCGGGACGCTTCCAGGGCGGGAACCAATCCAAAAAGAACACCGGTGAGCAGCGTTAATCCGATCGTGAAAGCGAGTACCGGGTAATTGACCGGTGTGCCGCGCAGATCGATCAGCTCAGGAGGACTCAAGGCCAGTAGGGCTCGTGTGCCCCAGACCGCGAGCAATAATCCAAACCCACCGCCGAACGCGGCTAGCAGCACACTCTCCGTCATTAATTGCCGGGCAATCCGCCAGCGACTCGCGCCGAGGCCTGCGCGTAAGGCAATCTCTCTCTTCCGCGATGCCGCACGCGCGAGCAGAAGGTTGGCGACGTTTGCGCACGCAATGAGCAGAACAAATCCAACTGCTCCCAACAGGATCAAGAGCGGCTTGCGAATCTCGCCCGTGAACTGTGTGCGCAACGGCACGACCGTAACGCCCCACTTCGCATTGAAATCCGGATACTGCTGTTCGAGTCGCGCGCCAATGACGTTAAGTTCGTTTTGTGCCTGATCGAACGTGACGCCGGGTTTGAGTCGCGCGACCGCGCGCGCAAAACGCCCGTGACGTTCTCGCAGCTCGTCAGTGATTTGCCACGGCACCCAAATCTCAGGCGGGTGACTTATCTGCGAACCCTTCTGAACAAACCAACCTGAATCGGGTCCAAGTACACCGACAATTTCGTTGGGCCTATTGTTGAGAATTACTTTGCGCCCGATGATGTGCGGGTCGCCGCCAAAACGTCGTTGCCAAAGATCATAGCCGATGACGATTACCGGCGCCTGCGGATTCTTGCCGTCATCGGGCACAAACGTGCGCCCTTTGATTGCATTCATACCGAGCAGCGAAAAAAGATTGGGCGTGGCAAGCTGTCCCGGCACCTCCTCAGGTTCACCGTCACCCGTGAGGTTGACGTTCAGATCGAAGAACGCTGCCATGTCACTGAAGACGCTGCTCTGCTGCTTCCAGTCAGAGAAGTTGCCGAGATTGATTACGTTTTGCGGATTGTCCTTGCCGCGGTGCCGATGCTCCCACACGATCGCCAGCCGATCACCTTCGGTATAAGGAAGCGAACGCAATAGCACGGCGTGCACGACGCTGAAGATCG
Source organism: Pyrinomonadaceae bacterium (assembly GCA_035606795.1). GTDB lineage: Bacteria > Acidobacteriota > Blastocatellia > Pyrinomonadales > Pyrinomonadaceae > UBA11740. The sequence continues at coordinate 6,227 of DATNEI010000117.1, read as the reverse complement.
CAGTGTTCGCGCCAATGCCTAACGTCAAAGCAATAACGGCAACAATAGTCACCGCCGGACTCTTGATGAGCATCCGGACCCCAAAGCGCAAATCTTGAATAAAACCATGCATGACTTTTAACCCTTTACTGTTCTTCTGTAGGGGCAGGGCTTGTCCCTGCCCGACTCTTCTGTAGGGCAGGGCTTGTCCCTGCCCGACCGCGGGCAGCCACGAGGGCTGCCCCTACAATTGAAAAACTTTATTCATGTCGCAGCGCTTCAAGTGGTTCGATGCGACTGGCGCGCCACGCTGGAATCAGACATGCAATCCAAGCCGACATCAGCAGCAGCACGAACACAGCCGCAAACGCGCGCGCATCCAGTGCCGGTACGCCGTAAAGACTTGTTTGCATCGCGCGCCCCACAAAGTAAGCACCCACGAACCCGATTGCGCCGCCGATCGTCGCCAGCGCTGTCGCTTCTTTCATCACCAGGCGAATCACTCGGGATCGCTGCGCACCTAATGCGATGCGCACGCCAAACTCGTGCGTGCGCTGAGCTACTCCGAAAGCTGTGACGCCGTAGATGCCGACCGCCGCAAGCAACAATCCCAGTGCGCCGAAACTGGCAAACAGCACCACGCTAAAGCGATCGATCGCCAAAGACTCGCCGATGATCTCATCGACCGTTTTGACACCGGCCAGCGGCATATCCGGATCGACTGAATTCACTGCTCCGGCGACGCTATTGATGACCGTTTTCGGATCGCCATCAGTCCGCAGTACAACTGAGGCGCGGGGCAAAGGATTCTGCCAAAACGGCACGTCTATCTCGGGCGAGGCGTCGCGAAATCCGGCGCCGCGAACGTTGTGAAACACGCCGACGATTTGCCACTCGACCGGATTGCCCGGAGGCGCGCCCGGTCGCACTTCACTCATCACGATTCGCTGACCAATGGGATCCACGCCGCTGAGGAATCTGCTGACAAAAAATTCGTTGACGATGGCGACGCGCATGCCGGTCTCGGTGTCATGCTCGTCAAACGCGCGGCCTTTGACCATTCGGATTCCGAGCGTGTCGACGTAGCCCGATGTCACCGTTTGAAAAGAAGCGCCTTGACGTTCCGCAGGATTCGCCGGCGGACGGCCGGCGATGACGAATCGCGTGCCCATCCCGGTTCCCCCCGCCGGCGTTCCGGTCATCGCAGTGACGTTTCTGACTCCGGGTACTGCTTGAATCTTCTCCAGCATCTGGCGGTAGTAAGACCTGATTTGATCAGGAGTCTTCAGACGCTGTTCAGGCACCGTCAATCGAAACGAGAGGAGATGATCGGTGCGAATTCCCAGGTCGACTCGGGTCAGATTCCAGAAGCTCCGCAGCGCCAACCCACCGCCAGCCAGCAGCGTAAGGGCCAGCGCGAATTCGGCAATGACCAGCAGGCGCCGTGGATTCCTGCGGCTTCCGCCAGAGCCGGTTCGTCCACCAAGTTTCAGCACTTCGTTGAGATCGAGTCGTGTCGCTTGCCACGCGGGCATTGAGCCGAACAACAGACCGGCGATGGTGCTAATCGCGATCGTGAAAAGCAGGACGGGAACACTAATCCTGATCTCGGCTTCGGACGGCAGCATCGTGCCAACCGGCGGCATCACCGCTTGAATCAGATCGATGATCGTCGTCGCCAGCAACAGGCCCAGACTTCCTCCGACCGCAGCCAGGACCAAACTCTCAGTAAGCAATTGCGAGAACAGCCGGCCACGTGACGCTCCCAGCGCCGCTCGCAAAGCCATCTCGCGCCGGCGAACGGTGCCGCGGGCCAGCAGCAAATTCGCGACGTTGACGCAGGCGATTAATAAAAGAAACCCGACTGCGCCGAGCAGGAGCCAAAGATTGCGACGCGTCGCATCGGTTAGAAAATTCAGGTGCAGCGGCTCCACGCTGACGCCAATCGGGGTTGACTTGGGGCGCTCGTCCAGCAATTGCTGCTCGATACCGCTCATCTCCGCCTGCGCTTGCGCGATCGTGACGTTGTCTTTCAAACGCCCCATCACCGAGACAGCGCGCATCACCTGCCCAGTCGGATCGGGTTGAATAGATAAAGGGACCCACAACTGCGAATTGAATCGATCGTGAATTCCCGCCGGCAGAACTCCTACGACCGTGTAAGGCTCGCCATTAATGCGGATGTCCTTGCCGATGATGTCGCGGTTCGACGCGAAGCTGCGGGCCCAGAGACGATTACTCAGAATGACGACGTGATCACGGCCGGGCTGACCTTCTTCCTCGGTAAAGTCACGACCAAGCATGAACGGCAATCCGTCCATTGTGAAAAAGCCGGGCGTCCGCCATGTTCCGGGAACTTGTTCCGGCCGCTCTCCACCACCCACGTTGAAGGAACCGCTGGTCCACGCATTGATCGCCTGAAACGATGAGCTGCGTTGCTTCCACGCTTGAAAATCAACCGTCGACACGGGATTTCGATTGCCCCGGTTCGTCGTCCAGACCATTACCAACTGGTCCGGTTTCGGATAAGGCATGGGCTCGAAGACCGCATACACGACGCTGAAGATGGCCGTCGTAGCGCCGATACCCAACGCCAGCGTCAGCACTCCGACGATGGTAAACCCCGGATTCTTGAACAGAGTTCGTATGCTGTAAGCCAGGTTCTGTTTCAGCGCACTGAGCATCCGTTCTTCCTTTCACTCGTATCTCAAGGCGATTAATGGATCGACTTTGGTCGCGCGGCGCGCGGGTACATAACAAGCCAGCAGAGTGATCAGAAACAGCGTCCCGGCGACAATCGCGAAGACGGAAGCGTCGTGAGTCTGCACGCCAAACAGCAGCGCGCTGATCAAACGCATTAGCGCGAATGCCGCAACTACACCAATGCCGACACCCACTGATCCGACGACGAAACCTTCTTTCAGCACCATTCGAAAGATGTCTGCGCCGCGCGCGCCCAGCGCCAGCCGCACACCGATGTGGTGAGTTTGCTGGGCTACAGAATCCGACACCACACCGTAAATTCCGATCGCTGCCAGCAACAACGCCAGGCCGGCAAAGATGCCGATCAGTGTCGCGGGAAAACGTCGCATGAACGCGGCGGGTGTTGCCGAAATCAGTTGCGGCATCGGTCGTACGTTAAAGACTGCCGCCTGCGGTTCCAGCGTTTGAATTTCATGGCGGACGGTAGCGGCCAGGCTCGTGGGTTCAGTCGCAGTGCGAATGACGAGGTTCGCAAAAACTGAAGAGTTCTGAGGAAATGAGTAATAGATTACCGGCCGCAGCTCCTGATCCAGACCCGTGATCTTCACGTCGCTGGCCACGCCTATGATGGTGATGGGTGGCGCTTGAGCACTTCGGTACACCAAATGACGGCCGAGGGCGCTACGTCCCTTGAATAGACGATCCGCCATCGTCTTACCGATAATCACCGGCTCCGGATTGGTGGTGGTTCTGTCGTGCGCATCAAACGCTCGACCTTCGACGAGCGGCACTTGCATTGTCTGAAAATAGCTCTCGCTCACGACGCGAACGTTCGCCTCCGTTTCCTGGCCGGGCGGCGGCAGAGGTTCCCCTTCGACGTAGACAACGGTGGTATTGCCTGGTTGCAGCGGCAGAATATCTACCGTCCCCGCGGCAGTAACGCCGGGCAATGCCGAAATGCGTTGGTTAAGTTGATCCTGAAAATTGACTTGACTGTTGGCATTGTTGTACTTCGCCGGCGGTAACACCACTGACATCGTCAGGATGTTCTCCGCATTAAATCCGGGGCTGGTATTGAGCAAACGGAACAAACTCTTCAGAAGCAGCCCTGAGCCAACCAACAACACGACCGCCAAAGCAATTTCGGTAATTACGAAGGCTGTGCGCAGACGATGTCCCGAACCGGCCGAAGCATTGCGCCCACCTTCTTTCAGGACGGTCGCCAGTTGCGGCTTCGAAGCCTGAATAGCCGGCGCCAATCCGAAGATCATTCCGGTCAGGATCGAAAGGCCGAATGAAAAGACGAGGACTCGCGCATCAATGTGCAGATTTGCCAAAAATGGCAAAGCGGCAATTTGTGTCTGCGGCAACAGGGCAACCAAACCTTTGGTGCCGCCGTAAGCCAGAAGAACACCGGCGGCTCCGCCTATCAACGAAAGCAGAATCGATTCAGTTAGCAGCTGTCGCACGACGCGCCAACCACTCGCTCCGAGCGCGGCACGAATGGCAACTTCTTTTTGACGAGCGAGCGAACGAGTCAGCAGTAGGCTCGCGACATTCGCGCACGCGATTAGCAAAACAAACCCAACTGCCGCAAGTAACAACATCAAAATTGGTTTCACTTGCCCGACAACTTGCTCCTGGAGAGGAATCATCTTCAACTGCGTGCCGGTATGTGACTCTTTAAATTGCTGGGTGATGTTGTTGGTGATAACGCTCAGTTCGGATTGCGCCTGCGCAGCGGTAACCCCCGGCTTGAGTCGCGCAATCAAGTTCGTTCCATGCATGCCGCGACGCGTGAGTTGAATTTGGTTCGGTTGATACGGGAGAAAGAGATCCGCTCCGCGCAAAGCGAACTGGAAACTCTGCGGCAGCACGCCGATTACTGCGTAGGTGCGCCCGCCGAGATCCAAGTGCTGTCCGATGATGTTTTCATTTCCACCAAAATGACTTTGCCAAAGCGGGTAACTCAGAACGACTACTCCCGGTCCACCTTGTACATCGTCGCCGGGTCGGAAGAACTGACCACGAAGCGGCTGCACACCCAACACCGAAAAGAAATTGGCCGAGACTTGCGGGGCAAACACGCGCTCCGCCTGATTGTCGCCGTTCAGGATCGTGCCGCCGCCCGTATACGCAGCGATATCAACCACGTTGTTTTTCAGGTAATCCTGATAGTCCGGATACGAAAACTCGCGCTGATCGAAATCCTTCTGCGAAGTGCGCTCCCACATGTGATAAAGCCGATCCGGCTCCTGATATGGCAGTCCCTTGATCATCGCCGCATCCACCACGCTAAAAATCGCGGTGCTCGATCCAATGCCAAGCGCCAACGTGATTACCGCGATCAAGGTAAACCCCGGCCGCTTAATCAGGCCTCTGAGGGCAAACTTCAAATCTTGAATCAACGTCATGACTCCTCCTCATTCGTAACGAAGTGCCACCAGCGGATCCACTTTAGTCGCGCGGCGTGCTGGAATCAGGCACGCGACCAGGCCAATCAAGCTCATCAACAGCGCGATCGCCACGAACGTGAGCGGATCGGTGACGCTGACACTGAAGAGCAATCCTTTCATTAGCCGAGTCAATCCGAACGACACGACTAATCCAATCGCGATGCCTGCCAATGCCAACAGCATCGCTTGTCGTACCACCAGACTCAGCACGTCGCGCTGCTTCGCTCCGAGCGCCATTCGAATTCCCATCTCATGAGTCCGCTGTGTGACGCCGTAACTAATCACGCCGTAAATGCCAAGTGCCGCCAGCGCCAGCGCGACGCAACTGAATACGGTTAGCAGGATCAGATTGAAGCGACGGCGGGCGAGCGACTCGCGCATGTGATCGGGCAGACTCTTAACCGCGTAAACTGGAATGCTTTTGTCGACTGAAGCCACCGCTGCGCGCACCGGCCCGGCGATCGCGCCCGGACCTGATTGAGACCGCGCTACAATCGTCATCGACCGCTGATCAAGGTTCAAGGGGTCTTGCAGGAAAGAAACGTAAACCTCAGGCGTTGGCTGTTCATCCAGCGCCAACGTCCGCACGTTAGCAACCACGCCGATTATGAGCAGCGGATCGCGCTCCTGACCTTGAAGCTTCAGACGATGGCCGATGGGATTCTCGCCGGCGAAGTGGCGGCGCGCGAAGACATCATTGATTATGGTTACGTTGGGAGACTGCCGCGTGTCGGTAGGAGCAAAATCGCGCCCGGACAAAAGCGGGATGCCCATCGATTCGAAGTATCGGGGCGTGACTATTAGATACTCAGTCGATGGCTCTGACTCTTTTGCGATCGGGGGGCGGCCTTCGATTGTGAATGAGTCGGTGATGTTACTTCCCGTCAGCGGCAAAGAGGACACGGCGCCGGCGGAAACGACGCCCGGTGTATTCGTAGTTCGTTCGAGGATCTGCGAAAACGCCTGGGTAACCTGTTCGTCCCCGGGATACTTTGCCCGCAGCAGAGATACTCCCATCGTCATCACCCGGTCGGGCTTGAATCCCGGATCGACGTCGTTGAGTTTCGCGAAACTTCTGATCATCAGTCC
>DATNEI010000157.1:0-7791 GCA_035606795.1 Pyrinomonadaceae bacterium | reverse complement strand
AGGGCATCAAGAACGCCGAGATCATCATGACTGCTCCGACGCAGCCGGGAACCGAACGGCCCGCGGACAAAGTTGTGATTAAGAGTGTGACGCTTCAGCCGCGATCAAGTTTTCCGTAGGAGCGCCCGCATCCTTGCGGGCGGGCCGCGGTTCATGTCTCAACGTGACAAATGGGGTCAGTACCGGGAGCGGTAGCGACCAGGTTCAGTCTATTCCAAGAATGTAATGCTCGAAGTTCGGACCCGGTCGCTACCGCTCCCGGTACTGACTGCTACACAGAGAAATCTTCACATCTTCGGGAACAGAATCGGCAACGCGATTTCCGCAGTGAACATGCAGCGCGCGTTGTGACCACAGAGCGGTACGACGACGACTTGATGCTTAGCGTTGTACTTCGCATTGACGTAAGCGGCATACGCCTGGCCGCGCGCCAGCCGCGTCGGCCCTTGCGCCATCGCCGGACACGAAGAATCGAAACCTGCCAAGGGCAACACATCCAACTCGCCAAGTAAATAAGTGACAGGCCGCGCGGCCAGTTGTTTCTTCAGCTGATCGTCGGGAATGTTTGCGGTGTAACCGGTGCGGGTCTTCAAACCGTAAGGCCAATTGTCGTACGTCGTGCAGTTGCGCGCGTCGCCGAATTGCCGCAATTCATTATTGTTCGCGGCCGATGGTCGCTCGGAATCGAGATACGAATAGCTCGACGGATTCGAAACCACGTAAGCGATCGGCACGCCTGCGGTTTCGTGCATCTTGTTCGCCATCTCGTATCGCGTGACGAACTGCCCGCCCGCTGAATGCCCCGAGATCACGATCGCTTTCAGATTGGGAAAGTTCGCTTTGCTGGTCAGCGCGCGCACGATTGCGTCCATGAAATCATAGGACGTGAGCTTTGCGTCGTTCTTCGCGGTGCCGCCTGAGCGCCAACTGTCGCCGCCGCACGGCCAACTCACTTCATTAGCGGCCAGCGTGTCGCGACAGCCGCCATCATTCGACGCAAACCGCGGCGAGATTACGATCGTGTCATCGAACGCGCCGGCCAGAAACGTCGCGGCCAGGCTGGTGCGAAAGTAATTATCCGCATCGCGACCCTGACCGTGCACCACAATCAGCGCGCGCACGATCTGGTTGTTCTTCTGGTCGAGGGGATAGGTGCTGTAGACGAGTGAACGCGAATCACCGCCGAGGCTGACCCAGCGCGTGCAATCGGGTGTGGCTTGGGTGCAAGGTTCGGCGCCCGCCGCCAGGCCCCCGCAGCAGAGTAAGATCGCGATTAGAAGTAAGTTTCGCATAGCGCCGGAGAATAAAGCTTCATAGGGAACATGCGCAAGAGAAACGCTCCATCGGAGCGGAATATTTATGACTCCCGAGTGAGTCACCCCAAATGCGAGAGGAGTTCAGCATCTCGCTGAACTCCTCTGGCGATATTCAAATTGTCGAACGCGATCTGCAAACGGTACGCACGCCTCTGGCGTGCAGCATGCCAGCAGCATGCGTACCGATCAGATCGTGTCCTCTTTGGTCTTCGACTGTTCTTCCAATTCAAACCGATCGCGATCGCGACGTTCGATCTTATCGAGGAAATCAAGCTCTTCGTTGTCTTCGAAACTGACGCCAATGGCCTTTGCATTTTCTTCCACGAGCGATTGATCGGGAGTAGGACTGTCGCCGCCGATCGCTTCCGAGCCCGCGACGTTCACGTCCTCCCAATCCGCGTCCGGATCGCCGCCCGAGTCCTGGGGCGAGGCGGCCGTGTTGCGCAGGCGCTGCGCCAGCAGATCAGGATCCTTCGGCGCGTGCGCGATCTCTTCTTCCATGAACTCTTCAATTTCCGGATCCGGGACGAACTCAGGATCGTTGGCAAGATAGTTGAATGCTTCCGGCGTCTTTTTTGGCATGACCGATACTCCTCGTTTCGAATGCACTGCGCATCTGTTTAGCGACTACAAATTTTTCCGTTAACAGTACCGCGACTATAACAAATGAAGTATCGCACCAACAAAGGCGATAGGGGTTGACTGTAATCACATTTTCGTCACGACAGTTGGAGTGGCACGGGCGTCCCGCCCGTGAAATCACGCGCAAGATGCGCGTGCCACTCGCTTGACGATCTATCGAGCGAAACCTAAACTTAAGTTTGCTCAACGTCAGTCAAATCACTTGGGAAAAGCTGATAGCTTTTCGTCGCATCTATGCGCGCAAGGATGCGCGCGAACCGCAGTCCCGACAGGCCGGGACTGCGCTCCATAACTATGCCGCATAATCTCTTCAATACCCTGCAATCGTTTGCGCCGAACTCCGGAAAGTCCGGCCAGTTTTATTCTCTTCCGCAGCTGGAAAAAGAAGGCGTGGGCGCCGTTTCCAAGCTGCCGGTGAGCATTCGCATTGTGCTGGAATCGGTGCTGCGCAATTTCGACGGCGCCAAAATCACCGAAGACGACGTGCGTGCGGTGGCGAACTGGCAACCGAACGCCGAACGCACTGAAGAAGTGCCGTTTGTCGTCGCGCGCGTGCTTTTGCAGGACTTTACCGGCGTGCCTTTGCTGGTCGATCTGGCCGCGATGCGATCGGCGGTGACGCGACTGAACAAGAATCCCGCGATCATCGAACCGCTGGTGCCCGTCGATCTGGTGATCGATCACTCAGTGCAGGTGGATTTCTCAAGCACGTCCGACGCCTTCCGCAAAAACATGGAAATGGAGTTCAAGCGGAACAACTCCCGGTATCAATTTTTGAAGTGGGGCATGCAGGCGTTCGACGGCTTCCGCGTGATTCCGCCGGGCATTGGCATCTGTCATCAGGTGAATCTCGAATACCTGGCGAAGTGCGTGTGGGAGAAGCACGGCGTCTATTACCCGGACAGTTTGGTCGGCACTGACTCGCACACGACGATGGTCAACGGTCTGAGCGTCGTTGGTTGGGGCGTCGGTGGCATCGAAGCCGAAGCCGCGATGCTGGGCCAGCCGGTTTACTTCCTGACACCGGACGTCGTCGGCGTGCACATGACCGGACAACTTCGCGAAGGCGTGACGGCAACCGATCTCGTGCTGGCCGTGACAGAGATGCTGCGCAAAGCGAAAGTCGTCGGCAAGTTTGTTGAGTTTCATGGCGAAGGCGCGGCGTCGCTCTCAGTGGTTGACCGCGCCACGATCGCGAACATGTCGCCGGAGTACGGCGCGACGATGGGTTACTTTCCACCTGATGAAAAGACTTGCGAGTACTTAACGGCGACCGGCCGTGACGCAGAACATGTCGAAGCGGTAAGCAACTACTTCAAGGCGCAAAGTTTATTTGGCATGCCGGGCAAAGGTGAGATCGAGTACAGCGTCTTGCTTGAACTCGATCTCGACACGATCGTGCCCAGCGTGGCGGGGCCGAAGCGACCGCAGGATCGAATTCCTTTGCCTGAGCTGAAGAATACTTTTGTGAATTTGCTGCAGCTCGACGCGAAAAGCGGCGGGTACGGCAAGCTGTATAACGAGCTGGACGTACGTTATGCCGCCGATATCGGCGCCAGCGAGCATGCGCTGGGCGTGATGGTTGGTGGCGGCCAGCAGCAATCCGTTACCGCGCCGCTTCCTACTCCTAATCAGTCAAGCGCAAAGGAGACAAGCGTCTGGACCGAAACGGAGATGATGAACAATCGTCCGACGCCCGATCGCGTCGTCGAAGTTCTGCCGGAAGAATTTCCCAAGGCGCATGTCGATCTCGGTCATGGCGATGTACTAATCGCCGCGATAACTTCCTGCACGAACACTTCGAATCCGAGCGTGATGCTCGCCGCCGGGTTACTCGCGAAGAAAGCGGTCGAACGTGGATTGAAAGTGCGGCCCACGGTCAAGACATCGCTGGCGCCGGGTTCGCGCGTGGTTACCGATTACCTTGAGAAGACAGGCTTGCAGTCTTATTTGAATCAACTGGGCTTCAATCTGGTCGGCTACGGCTGCACCACTTGCATCGGAAACTCGGGGCCGCTTGATCCGACAATTGAAGACATCGTGACCGATCACGATTTGATCGCTGCCAGTGTGTTGTCGGGGAATCGCAACTTCGAAGCGCGCGTGCACCAAAGCATCAAAGCGAACTTTCTGATGAGTCCGCCCCTGGTCGTGGCATTTGCGCTCGCGGGTCATATCGATCGCGATTTATCAAAGGAGCCGCTGGGGCAGGGCAGCGACGGCGCAGACGTCTACCTGCGCGACATCTGGCCGACGACGGAAGAGATTAGCGCGTTGCTGAGTTCCGCGATGGACCCTGAAACTTATCGGCGCTTATACGGCAGCTTTGCCGATCAGAATCCGTTGTGGAATTCGATTCCCACCACGAGCGGCCTGACTTACAAGTGGGAGCCGAATTCGACTTACATTCAGGATCCACCGTTCTTTGTTGGGTTCGGCGCTGAAGTAGGCGAGATGGAAGACATCAAAGGCGCGCGGCCGCTGGCGATCTTCGGCGACTCAGTCACGACGGATCACATCAGTCCCGCCGGCGCGATCAAAGCGACCTCACCTGCCGGCGTTTATCTGCAACAGCAACGCGTCGATGTTGCGGACTTTAACAGCTACGGCTCGCGGCGCGGCAATCATGAAGTAATGATGCGCGGCACGTTCGCCAATGTGCGGATCAAGAATCTGATGGTGCCGGGCACGGAAGGCGGGGTAACGCTTCATCAACCGGACGGCGAGCGCATGAGCATCTACGACGCAGCGATGAAGTATCAGAGCGAAGGCAAGCCGCTGGTGGTGATTGCCGGTCAGGAATACGGCACGGGTTCATCCCGCGACTGGGCTGCGAAGGGAACGCGGCTGTTGGGAGTGAAGGCAGTCATCGCGCAAAGCTTCGAACGGATCCATCGCAGTAACCTCGTGGGCATGGGCGTGCTCCCGTGCCAGTTCAAAGAAGGAATGAACGCCGCATCGTTGAATCTCGATGGCACTGAGACGTTCGACATCACCGGATTGGAGAGCGGGGAAGTGACTCCGCGTCAGGACGTGATGCTGACAATTCATCGCGCCGATGGCCAAACAGAGGAAATACCCGTTGTCCTGCGAATCGACACGCCGATCGAGATCGATTACTACCTGCACGGCGGCATCCTTCCTTATGTGTTGCGACAGTTGTTGGCGGGTACGACGGGATTCTGAAACTGTTAAGTACACCCGCGCCGTAGGTCATTTGATGTGATTTGGCTCTACGGGCCAGATACATCAATCATGATCCGAATAGATGTCCTCGCGTGAATAAGTTCCCTGGTAGTTTGCCGGCAGATGCTCCAGCCCCTGTGTCAGCAAATCCTTGGCCGGTCGAATTCGGCCAGCGAAAATTCACCATTAGACCGCGGCTCAATGGCTTCAAGAATCTCCTTGAGCAAGTCGTCCACTGACACTCCTCTGACTTTGGCAAGCGTGGCTAGCTTGTCAGCGAGATCCGGTTGAATATCGAGCGGCGTTGCCATGAAGACTTACCTGAAAGACTGGGCCGGTAGTTTTTCACACACGCGATAGGAGGTGACCGGCAAGGCAGCGAGCCTCTGAAACACCTTTGTCTTCGCTTGCGTATGATCTCGGACGCATCGCTGAATTTTCCTGACCGCAGACTCTCTGGAGAAAACAAACATGGCTAGGCGAACTACAACACTGCTTGCCTTTACAGGTTTACTCGCAATGCTTTCCATCGGCACCGTCGTCTCCACTCGCACTACCAGCGCGCAAACTCAACAAGCCGACAAACCAGTCGAACAGACACGCAAGAATATTCAGGTGCTCAAAGGACTGAAAGAGTCAGAGCTCTATCAGTTAATGAATTTCATGGCAGTGTCACTGGGCGAGCAATGCACCTTTTGCCATGTGACAAAAGGCAAAGATCCAAAGACCAACCAGAACATCTGGGTTTGGGAAAGCGATGACAAGCCTGAGAAGCAGGCCGGCCGGCGCATGCTGCAGATGGTCATGTTGATTAACGGATCGAACAAAGTTGATTTCCGCCCGAACTCCGTGACGTGCTTCACCTGTCATCGCGGTCAAACCACGACAGTGGGTTTGCCTTCAATGCCTCTGGCTAAATCGGGTCACGAGGGACTGCTGAATCCGCCCCCGCCGGCGGCGCCCGCGCACCCGCGGACATCAGTCGATGAGATATTTGCGCGTTACCTGCAGGCAGTCGGCGGCGCGAACGCGGCCGACACCAAAACCATGGTTATGAAAGGAACGCGCGTGGCTTCGCAGAACCGAAATTGGCCAAACGAGATCACCTGGTCTGCACCTGACAAAGTTCTTAGTGTAGCGACGCTGCCAAATGGGATCCTTCGGCAAGCTGCGGCCGGCGATAAGGGTTGGGTCTTGAATGGAACGAATCTACAGACGCTGACGGCGGCGCAAGCAACCAACGCCCGGCACGGCCTGGAAGAAGTATTCAATGTAGTGAAAGTTACGCGTGTGCCGGGAATGCAGTTGGCCGGCATCGAGAGAATTGATGGGCGCGAAATGTGGGTGGTGGTGACTTCGACTCCAGAATCGACCATAAGTTATGACTTCGATACCGAGACGGGCCTTTTACGCAGAAGCCTTACCGTCCACCACACCGCGGTGTTGCCCATACCGGAACAGACTGACTTTGAAGATTACCGCGACGTGGGCGGCGTGAAGATGCCTTTCATTATTCGTAGATCGGCGATCGATACGTACGATAGCTGGACGCGGACGTTTACGGAGATCAAACGCAACGTAGCAGTGGAGGATTCCTTGTTTGCTAAGCCCGAACCGCCTCGCAATTGAGCAAGCGAATGGGTTAGCCGCGGATTGACGCGGATGGAATGATTAGTCAAATCCGCGGACATCTGCGTTCATCCGCGGCTAGGTTTTCTCCCGTTCCAGCGCTTTCCGATCCCACTTCGCCAAATTCGCTCCCGCTTCGTAAGTGCTCTGACAGAAATCCAGCAACGCCTTTTCCGGTGAAGCGGACTTGCGCACGGCGTCGTAAGGCAAAAAGAATTCGCTCATCTCTTTCGAGTAGACAGCTTCGGCAGGGTTCACCTTCGCTTCATCGAGACCTGCCGGCGCGGGTGCGGTGTAGGAATAAAAGGCGGCCTGCGCGCCGTTGCCGCCGGGCCAGAAGCCATGGCTGATGTTTTCGTGTGAGTAGCCTTCGGCGGTGATCTTGTCGGCGCCTTCACGCGGCGGCGCGGGGCGGCCAGAGAAGCGCGTGACTGCATGATCGAAGCTGCCCCACCAAAAATGCACCGGACTGACTTTGCCAATGAAGCGAGTACGGAATTCCTTGAACACATCATCGACCGAAACCAGCGCGCGCCAGAAGCGATTCACGTATTCTGCGTCGTAGGATTTGTGAGTTTTATCTTCTTCAAACCGAATTGCTTCGCGCACGGCTGAGAACGGCGCCGGCACTTCGACCGGCATCGTCCAAATCTTCACATCGATCCCAAAGTGATGCAGCGTGCTCATTAGTTCCTGATAGAAGTCCGCAACTGATCGAGGCCGCAACCTCAGGGTCGTGCGGGCGCCATCGCTGCATTCAACCCGCAGTTTGTGATCGATGAAGTCGAACTCGATTTCGAAAATGCGATCGTTATAAGGCATGGCCGAGGTCGTGAGACCGCGGGCGGAGACATAGAGAGGCACGTTCCACCAGTGATTGATGAGCGGCGTCGTCTTCATGCGAATCTTGCCGACGATCTGCGTCCACATGTGCAAGGTGGCGAGGGTGTCCTGCCACTCTTCGAGGATGAGTTCGGGCCAGTTGTTATCCATGGCGAATAACGATAACCCACTGAGG
>DATNEI010000151.1:0-2994 GCA_035606795.1 Pyrinomonadaceae bacterium | reverse complement strand
CGCTTTCTACTACACGCACATCTTCTCGGATCCGAAAAATCGCGACACGCTTTATGTGCTGAACACGGGCTTTTACAAATCGACCGATGGGGGGAAGACTTACCGCACTATTCGTCCCCAGCACGGCGATAATCACGATCTCTGGATCGATCCGAACGATCCGCAGCGCATGATTAACTCGAATGACGGCGGCGCCAATGTCTCAGTGAATGGCGGCGCGTCATGGACATCGGAAGACTATCCGACGGCGCAGCTCTATCACGTCGCTACGACCAAAGACTTTCCGTATCAAGTCTGCGGCGCACAGCAGGACAACAGCACTATCTGTGTGCAGAGCGTGCAGACGCGCGCGCGCAACGTCGAGATGTATGCGGTTGGCGGCGGCGAGAGTGGTTACATCGCGCCGAGTCCCACGAATCCCAATGTGTTTTATGCCGGCAGTCAGGGGGCGCTGATCACTCGTTACGACCGCAGCAGCGGCGAGACGCGCGACATCCAGCCTTATCCGCGCTTCTTCTCGGGCGAACCGTCGAGCGCATTGAAAGAGCGCTGGCAGTGGACATTTCCGATCGTCTTCAACCCGCTCGATCCAAAGACGCTTTACCTTTCTTCCCAGCATTTGTGGAAGACAACTGACGACGGACAAAGCTGGACGCAGATCAGTCCTGATTTGACGCGCGCCGATCCGAAGACGCTCGGAGTTTCCGGCGGGCCGATCACAGGTGACATGAACGGGCCGGAAGTGTTCGCCACTATCTTTACGATTGCGCCTTCGCGACTTGAGCGCGGCACAATCTGGACGGGATCAGACGATGGGTTGGTCTTTGTCACGCGCGACGAAGGCAAGCATTGGACAAAAGTCACGCCGCCGGGCCTGCCCGATCTTGGGCGCGTAAGTTTGATTGAGGCATCGCCGCATAAGCCGGGCGCCGCGTACGTCGCCGTGAAGAATTATCTGCAGGAAGATCGCGCGCCCTACATCTTTCGGACCGACGATTACGGTAGACGTGGACGAAGATCGTCAACGGCATCAAGCCCGGCGATTACGTTCACGCGGTGCGCGAAGACACTAAGCGTGCCGGCCTGCTCTACGCCGGAACGGAACATGGCATCTATGTTTCGTTTGACAACGGGGACCACTGGCAGACGCTGTCACTGAATCTGCCGGACACGCAGGTCTCGGACATCGTCGTCGAAGGCCACGACCTCGTCATCGCGACGCACGGGCGCTCGATGTATGTGCTCGACGACGTCGATGTGCTGCGGCAACTGACGCCCGACATCGCGCAATCATCGGTCCATCTCTATCAAACGCGCGAAGCAATCCGCTCAGTAAATCAAGCGGCGATTTACTATTTCCTGAAACAGCCGGCTGAAAAAGTGACGATCGATATTCTCGACGCGAAGGGACAAAAGATCCGCACCTTCACCGGCATTCGCGCTGACGAACAGAAGCAAGATGCCCGCAGACCAGACGCCGCCGACGACGAATCAGATTTCGGCCCGCCCCAGCCGCGCTTGCGCCTCACCAACGCTGGCTTAACAAAATTTACCTGGGACCTGCGGTATCCGGGTGCCACAGTTTTTCCGGGCATGATTCTCTGGAGCGGCAACGCGGCCCAGGGTCCCGTCGCCGTTCCCGGGAATTATCAGGTGCGTCTTACGGTTGGCGATCACGTCGAGACCCAACCACTCATCTTAAAAATGGATCCGCGACTCAGCGGTATCACGGAAAAGGATTTGCAGGAACAATTCGACCTCGCGATGAAGATTCGCGACAAGACCAGCGAGGCTAACCAGGCCGTGATCGATATTCGCGAAATCAAAAAGCAGGCAAAAGATCGCGCGGATAAAGCGAAAGATCCGGCCATCACTACCGCCGCTAATGCTTTGACGAAGAAGTTAAGTGAGGTCGAAGAAGAGATCTATCAGGTGCGGAATCAAAGCAATCAGGACCCGCTTAATTTCCCGATCAAACTCAATAATCGCATTGCGGCGCTGCGGCGCACGGTCGAAACCGGCGACGCACGGCCAACAAATGGCAGCTATCAGGTATTCAAGGAACTCTCGGCGGAATTACAGGTTCAGCTCACGCGGTTCAAAGGTCTAGAGAGCAGTGAACTCTCCGCCTTTAATAAGCTACTGGCCGAAAAGAATCTCGAGTCAATTCGCGTTGGCGAGAAATAGGACGCCCTGCGTTGTTTTGCGCAGAAATCTAGAAGTCTAGAAGTCTAGAAAACTGCGGCGCAGGTGGTAACGCCGAAGGCGTTCGCAACCTTCAAGCCCAGGGTTGCGCGCGTCAGCGCGCTACCCTGGGGAACCGGTGAAAACAACTTCGCAACCCTGAAGGGGTTGCCACATCGTATTGCTTGCGAGATTTCTTTGCGAACTCTTTCAGAGTTCGATCACTTTCTCATCGACGTTGACCCAGGGCGTTGCCCTGGGCTGAAGTTTGCGAACGCCTTCGGCGTTTAGCTGATCTGATTCGTCGAGTATCAAGCTCCTTTTAGCAAGATGGTTTGATCCTTCTCTTTCGCTCCTAAAGGAGCTGAAGATCTTTCGTGATCGCGGGGCTATAAACGTTCGGCCCCTAACGCGGCTGACTCACTCCATACACTGCCGCCTACTCCGGTCTCCAAAGCTTACCGACTTGATGCGCGCGCGAGGTTCTTGTAAACGACGCCGCCCTTCATCACAAACGTTACGCGGCGCACAGCAGTAATGTCTTTCAATGGATCTCCATCGAGCGCGATGATGTCAGCTTGCAAGCCTGGCGCAATTGAGCCGATTTGATCGGACATGTGCATGGCCTCGGCACCCAGCGAGTTGGCCGAAACCATTGCCGTCATCGGATCGACACCGCCGTCACGCACGCGATCGATGAACTCTTCGGCGTTGCGCCCATGAGCGCCGGCGACAGCATCGGTGCCGAACACGATCTTCAGTCCGCGAATTCTGGAAGCGCGCTTGACCAGTTCGTGGTTCAACGACAAC
>DATNEI010000139.1:0-2127 GCA_035606795.1 Pyrinomonadaceae bacterium | reverse complement strand
CGACCGCCGTTTCGACAGTTGCTTGTCCGGTCAGCATTATCACTTCCGGTGGGTTCGGACGCTGGTGAACGCGACGCAGGACTTCCATTCCGTCGATGCGCGGCATGTTGATATCGCAAAGCAAAACATCGACGTTACTTTCCTCGAGCTTGCGCAGCGCGGCTTCCCCGTCGGGCGCAGCCTGCACACGGTAACCCAAACGCTCCAATTCTTTCTGCAACACCAGTCGCAGATTGGCTTCATCTTCGGCGATCAGAATTCGGGCTGTTCTTTGTTCGCTCAAGCCTGGGGTTCTCCGTCACTGTTTATTGCCGGAAGTGAAATCGTAAACGTGGTTCCAACACCTGGCGTAGATTGTACGTCGAGGCTGCCTTCGTGCTCGGTTAAGATACCATAACAAACCGCCAGGCCGAGACCAGTACCTTTGCCAATCTCTTTCGTAGTGAAGAACGGCTCGAAAATCTTGGTGATGTTCTGCTGCGGAATGCCGACGCCGGTATCACTGACTTCCACCAGTACGCTATCTCCATTCCTTCGGCTGCCTATTTTCAACACGCCACCATCGGGCATCGCGTCGATGGCATTGGTTGCTAACGCAATGACGGCCTGTTGCAACTGTCCCGCGTCGCCGGCAACCAGCGGCAAGTCGCTCGGCGTCTCAATTTGAAATTCAATCAGCTCTCCTCGTTGCTGGTGCGACAGCAGGCGTGCGGCGGAAGCGATTACGTCAGCAAGATTCACAAGTATATGTTCGCTGGAGCGGGTGTGACTGAAATCCAGCAGTCCATTCGTAATGGTCTTGCAGCGAAAAGCCTCGCTGCGAATCAGTCCGAGGTATTCACGGAGATCCTCGAGTGCGGCCGACTCCTTGAACTCGCCCCCGCTTACTCGAGATTCGAGGGCCTCGGCGCACGCAGAAATGGTGGCCAGGGGATTATTTATTTCATGAACGACCCCCGCGGCCAGACGTCCGATCGCCGCGAGCTTTTCAGCGCGCGCCACGGCGCGATTTGCCTCCACGCGCGCCGTTATGTCTTCCCCAATCGCGATTACATGAGAAACCTCGCCGCTGCGATCAATCCACATCGGGATCTTGCTGATTAACCAATGCTTGAGTTCCCCATTTGCCAGTGCGGTGGTGTTTTCAAGCCGTTGGATTTCACCACTCGCAAACACCCGGGCAAATTCGCTTTCCAGTAGTTCGCGTTTTTGGCGAGTCAGGACGCCGAAAATACTTTTCCCTAATACTGAGCCGCGCGGGATGCCTAGCTCGCCAAGTTCGCGGTTGCGGTTCCAGGCAACAATCTCAAAGTTGCGGTCGACAGCGTAAAGCGAGAGCGGCAGACTATCAATGATGGCCTCGATGAAGCGGCGCTGTGCCTGCACTTCTGCGGTGCGCCGTTCGACTTCTATGGTGAGATTCGCCGAAGCTGCCCGTGCTGCCTGGTAAAGACTGGATATGTGCGCCGCCAGCGCAGCCTGCTGTGCAGCCGCATCAACCAACCGGCAAACGGTGTCGTCGCAGTCTTCGCGTTTATCAAAAGCAACAATCAGCGCGCCCTTGGGACGACCGCCGAACCGGAGAGGCGCCGCATATTCCACCCGATGAGCTTCATCACGCAGCAGAAAGTTATTTGGTTCACTGATCATTAAGGGCGCAACACTTGAAGAGGTGGAAGCTGTCAACCAACTCTTTAGTCGATCAGCGTGCAGCAGAGCTTTGCCTTCGGCGCTCCCTTCGCGATCGAAAACACAAGCGGCCTCACTATCATCACCAAGACTAATAAAGGCTGCGCACATCGCGGCGCTCGTGCCTTCGTAGGTCGCCCCAGCGACACGGTTCACTAACTGGTCGAGTTCCAGCGTTCGTAGAAGTCCGCGGCCCAGATCGGCCAGAAACCTCAGTTCACGGTTACTGTCAATGAGCTCCCACTCTCTCTGTGCGGCGCGTAAATGCGCGGCGGAGCGAGAGACAATTTCGGTCGACGACGACGACTTCGCAATACATTCGTCGGCCCCGGCCGCGAATGCCTGCTGCTTTTGGCTGTCTGAGTCATCATCTGAAAGACCGATCACCGGCAGTTTGCTTGTCGCCGGCTGCGCGCGCAGCAGCCTGCAAAATGCCAG
>DATNEI010000114.1:0-17814 GCA_035606795.1 Pyrinomonadaceae bacterium | reverse complement strand
TTTTTGGGCGGGCGACGGTCATTGAAGAGCGTGCTGACAAAATTACCGCATTGCGAGCTCTCTCCGAGCATATGATTGCCGGACGCTGGGACGAAGTCCGTGGACCCAGCGAGCGCGAATTGCAGCAGACCACGGTTTTGTCAGTGCCGTTGAATGAAGCATCGGCAAAGATTCGCACTGGTCAACCGGTCGACGACGACGAGGACTATGAACTGCCGATTTGGGCGGGCGTGATTCCCTTGCGAACGGCCGCCGAGTCTCCAGCCCCAGATCCGCGTTTGCCCTCAGGACTCGAAATTCCTCAGCACGTGCTTTCGTATCGTAAATAACGAGGCCTTGCCTTCTCTTGTCGAGCGCCAGGTTTCGGCCGTATCGGTGACGTGTGGAACTGAAAATGCTCCACCTTTAGTCCGAATGGCAAATCGCAAAAGAAACCGGCCATGGTGGCTAGAGGACGACGGCGGAATCTGTCCGGCATGCAGTCAGGCGTACGCATATCAAACGGAGCATCGATGCGTGGCCTGTGACGGACCCGTTTGCGCGATATGCGTGGAGACGACAATTGAAGTTGAGTTCATCTGTGTTAGCTGCGAGTCAACCACCGAATTAGCAGAAGCGGCGAGGGCGTAAATGGCAGCGCGAGCAATCTGGAAAGGCGACCTGAAACTTGATTCAACGAAGGTGCCGGTCAAGCTTTATTCGGCGGTGCAGGATCAGACTGTGCGCTTTCATATTCTCGACGTGAAATCGAAACATCGAGTAAAGCAGCATATGGTCGAGGCGGACTCGGGTGAAGAAGTTGCGAATGAAGAAATTCAAAAAGGGTTCGAAGTGGACCCGGGTAGGTTTGTAATCCTTGACGAGAAGGAACTGGCAAGTCTTGAGCCCAAAGCCTCGCGCGAAATCAAAGTCGAACAGTTCATTCCCCCGGCTGAAATTCCGCCGGAGTATTACGATCGTCCCTACTACCTGGGACCGGACGGTGATTCGGCAGCCTATTTTGCGCTGGCTGAAGCGCTCCAGAATCAAGAGAAAGAAGCGGTCGTGCGTTGGGTCATGCGTAAGCAGCTTTACGTAGGCGCAATTCGCGTCGACAACGATTATCTGGTTTTGTACACGCTGCGCAATGCGGAAGAAGTTCTTTCGACGAAAGACTTGCCCCGCCCGGCCGGGCGCGCGCCTGACAAGAAAGAACTGAGCATGGCCAAGCAGCTAATTGAATTACTCAAAGGCGAGTTCAACCCTAAGGACTACAAGGACGAGTATCGCGCTCGGGTGATGGAATTTGTGGAAAAGAAGGCGAAGGGACACAAGCCGAAGCTTCATTTGGTGAAGACGAAGAAGAAGACGACATCGCTCGACAGCGTGCTGACCAAGAGCATCGCAGCTTTGAAGAAGCAGAAGAAGGCAGCCTAAGAACAGAAGTCAGAAGTCAGAAGTCAGCGGGGCAGTGGCCCGAGCGTGAGGGAGAGCGCAGAATTCAGATGCCACGAAAGAAAGCAACAAAGAAACGGCGCAATGAGGCTGACGAAAACGGCGCACGTGCGGCCCGTCCGTTCTGGTCCGGCACACTCACTTTTGGACTTGTCAGTGTCCCCGTCGATTTATACCCCGGCACGCGCACGAACCGCGCGCCGCTGCGGATGCTGGGACCCAAAGGCGAACCGCTCTCACGCCGATACTTTTCGCAGAAGACGAGCAAGGACCTTGAAGACGACGAGATGATTCGCGGGTACGAAATCGACAAGGACAAGTATGTTGTCGTCACCGATGAAGAATTGGAGCGGCTGGCGCCGGAAAGCAGCCGCGACATCGATCTGCGTCGTTTCGTCGATCTGCAATCGATACCACCGCTCTATTTCGATCGCTCATATTTTCTGGCGCCCTCCGCAGGTTCTGAAAAAGCCTACCAACTGCTCGCCGCTACCATGGACAAGGAAGATCTGGCGGGCGTCGCAACGTTCGTGATGCGCGGCAAAGAGTATCTGGTGGCGATCTTTCCGGAAAACGGAATCCTGCGCGCGGAGACTATGCGTTTTCCGGACGAGATTCGCTCTCCCAAGCAGGTCGATTTGCCGGAAAAGACTAAGGTGCCTGCTGCGACCGTCAAGAAATTCGAGAAACTCATCGCGAAACATTCCGAAAAGCATCTTTCACTGAAAGAGCTGAAAGACGAAAAGACTGAACAACTCATGAAGTTGGTCGAGAAGAAACGCAAACAACACAAAGACATTATCGAGGTTGAAGAAGCGGATCGCGACGAAGGCAAAGTGGTTGATTTGATGGAAGTCCTCAAGAAAAGCCTCGCCGGAAAACGTAAGGCTGCGTAACACATCTTCACGAAACATTCACGTTTGAGCTTGTTTGTTCGCGCTAGCAACTTTGTTATTGACGGAAATTAGAGACGCGAATATAGTGCTCCGCCTCGTATCTCCGCCTTCTACAAGTGCAGGGCACGTCCTTGCTCCTTCGCCCCCATAGAAGGCCAAACAACACCAACCACGTTACAAAGAAGGAGAAACCATGGCTACTAGACAAGCTCAAATTTTCCTGGATAAGAAAGGCTCGGAGCGAGCTGTTCGTGTTTCCCATCCCGGAAGGTTAACTCCGGAAGAGATCCGGCGCATCGATGATGTCCTGGTCAATAAGGTAATCAAGGACCTAACCGGCTGCTCCTGTCTATCAGGCACAATTGACGTTATCTGGGAGAAAAGCTTCGATAGAGTGCTCGAGGTTAACCTCGGCGGCTAACACCACATGCACGGCAATGAACCCATAGTGGGGTTGCTTTACAACCCCGCCGTACCAAGTGTGCTCGACGCATTGGGTTCGCAGGTGGATTTCGTCGAAGTCATACCGGACCGGCTCTGGTATGACTTCGGCGTCACCGCGTCCCGTCGGTTTAGTCATGCCTCGGCCGCGATTGATGAGCTGCGCGACCACGTGAAAAGCCGGCGTGTGATCGGCCATGGAATCGGACTGTCGTTGCCGAGTGCTATGCCGTTGGATGGGCGACTGCTTGACGAGGTGGTTGCTACTCATCGTGCCTTCAATTTTGAATGGTACAGCGAGCATCTGAGCATGTTCCTGGTGCCGGGTCGCAGCGTTCCCAATGCGCAAGCGGGAATGGGACTGCCCGTAGTGCTGGATGACGAGACGCTCCGACTGGTGGCCGGCAAAGTGCGACAGCTTCAGCAGGCGCTGGGAACGGAAATCCTTCTCGAGAACAGCACTATCTTTTCTGCGATCCCCGAGCCGGATATGACTGAGCCGGCGTTTTTTAATCGCCTGTACGAAGAGACCGGGTGCGGCATGTTGCTCGATCTCCATAATCTGTACGCGAACACGATCAACCTCGGCATGTCCGCCGACGAATATCTTTCGGAAATCGACCCCAGGATCGTCCGAGAGATTCATTTAGCGGGCGGCGATTGGCTGAAGGGGCATTACACAGATTCCCATTCTCGGGCGACGCCATCACCCGTTTGGAAATGGGCTTACGAATGGGCGCCGCGTTTCCCAAACCTAGGGGCCATTACGTTCGAATATCACGAGTCGTATCACAAACGGATTGGCCTGTCCGGCGTCGCACAAGAGATCGAGAAGATGCATGATCTCGCCCATGACATCGGCTCACAACGACGTGAAGTAGCGTGATGTTGGTTCACTTCCAAAAAGCTTTGGCCGATTTGACTGCGTCGCCGGCGCTTTGTCGCGAGGTGCGGGAGAATCCGGACGTGCTGCGCGAGTTGTATCAACTAAGCGAAAAGGAATGGCGTAGGTTGGTCTCAATCACCGCGAGTAAGGGCATGGAAGCGAATTGCATGTTGTATCGCGCGAATAGACTGGCGCCTGTAGCGCTCAACCTGCCTGAGACTTGCGAGGCAATTCGAGATGATCTCAATCGTTTGATCTCGGCCTATTGGGACTCTGAGCCGATCACCGATGTACATTTTCTGGTGGAGGCCGATCGCTTCTGCTGTTTCCTTGAGCATCAGGAAGAACTATCACCGCAAGCCCGCGAAGCCCTGGCGCGCGAACATGCGGTCGTCTCTGCCAAGCTCGCCGCCACCCGCCAAAATGCTACGCAGGTAACGGTGAAATCTCCAACCGAATAACTCTCGCCACCACCATCAAGAATTAGTCACTGTTGTTGCAGAATCCAATTCTGTGGCGATGCCGCAAGAAGTGCGGGGAGGTTTGCGATGCGAGTATACTTACGGCGGCGTGGGCGCTGCCGCGCAGAATTCAGCGACTGAGCTCTGCTAGACGCTGCTTCAGCCGCGAGATCGAAGTTTCGGCATTTGCGATCAGCCCTGTAATCCGCGTGCGACTTGATCGCAGAGTTTCCAGTTGGCTTTGAATGTTCCGCTTTTCGTTGCTCAGTTTGGTCATCACCGCCTGGCGCTCTTCTTCCGGCCGCGTCGATCCTACGCCGGCCATGCTCCGCTGAATCCTGTCGGGGTTCTGTTCCTTTTCGATCTCGTCCAGACGTTTACGCAACGCCGTCTCTTTCGCTGCATCGTCATTCAACTCGGTTTGCAGACTCCGAATACGATCTTCTTCTTTTATTATCAAATCGCGCGTGTAATCGATTTGCCGGTACTTCTCCAATTTGGCGAGTTCGGTGCGCAGACGTCCGACTTCGCTGGTCAGCTGCGCGACTTTCTTTTGCAATTGGTCGATTTGCTCCTGCGGGGTCAGTTCCGGCGTTGGCGATGTCTGTGATTGCGGATCTTTCTTAGCCGGCTCCTGCCCCCGAATTGTGGTTGCCTTGCTGAGAATCAAAACGATCGTTCCCAGAATGAGCAAACTCATCAAAGCAGTTAGACAACGACTTGGTTTCAGAGATAGTGCCGGCATGGCAGCGCTCCTTTCTGATTACTGAGCAACGGTCCGTTGGGACTAACACGCAGCGAGGATGAACTACGTTCCGCTAATGATTCCACCAACGGAATGACCTGCCAAGATGAATTGGAGATGTAGGTCGTCAGCGCCTAAATATTCTCTCGACAATGTCGGGATAGGGATGATAAAAGCGCCCATCGACAACTGGTGTCAGGCCTGCGAACGTTATGACCGCCAAAAAAACTCTGGTTATCCTGCTGTGTCTGGGATTTGTTGCGTTGGTATTGGCAGTGATCGTGTCTGTCGCCTTCAGATTCACTTCGATCAAACGCGATCGCGTGTCACAAAAAGCTCGGGAAGAGCGCCTTGCCTCTGTCGAGCGCTACGTTAATCAAGCAACTGAGCAACACACCGGTGAGCCCCCGCAATTCCTCTATTATGTCGAATATCGGATTCTGAAAAAGCCGTATCCAAGTGTGAGCGAAGTGGAAGCTGCCCTCGGTCGAGCAGATTCTCGGAGTGAGACTTCCAGCGGAACCAAGCTTGAGTGGCTGGGAAATCCCTCGAGTGACCCGGTGCTGCTCGGAGCCAATTTTGATAAGAACCAGAAATTAGAGAAGCTCGATTACCACCTCAAGCGCGAGACCATTGGAAGATGGCCGAGTGATTGGCAGAAAGAGATTGAAATAAGAACGGGGAGTCCGACCTCTCCCTAGCCAACTCAAAACGCAGGGGCTTCACAGCCGACAGCAAGTTTGACAAGTTTTCTGTGCATTTTCTTCGCATCAAGCGTATATTTTGCACGCCTTCGCCAGACGCCTTTGGAAACGATCGAAGCCCATGACACTGATTCGCGGCGATTAGACTTCATGTCGCTGTTTTCGCTCTTCGACTTGGTTTGAAAGGAGTAGATCTATGGCGCTAAATCTCACTACCGCGAAAATCGTAGGAGTGTTTCTTTTTTCCAGCCTGGCTTTTGTTACGACATTCGCGCAGTCCACCGCAAGCGAAACCGTGGGGGACATTCAGATTCTTCAGATCAAATGGGAAAAGCAGAACAGACTTCCGGGCAGTTATGATCCGGCGGTGATTCCGACAGGAACCACGATAACCGAGTCGGCGAATCAAACTATCCGGCCAGGTACGCAGGCGGCAATAAATGCACAGCGGGATCTGTCGATTGCGCAGGCCCATCCTGCCAGCCAGGAAACCGGAGTGTTTGGTAATGCGCCAGGACAGACGGTTCCTTTTTATGTGTACTCAGCGAAGCTGAAGAACGTCGGACCAAAGATAATTGCGGGCATTGCCTGGGACTATATTTTTCTCGATCCGGCCACCAACGCTGAAGTGGCGCGGCGGCGATTGCTGACCCTGGCAAAAATCTCGCCTGACAAAACCTCTAACATTGAAGCGTTGCTATCTGCCCGCCTGCTGCTGGCAACATCGCCGGAAATCCAAAAGGGCCGCAAGTTCGTCGAGCGAGCTCTGCCGCAATGCGTACTTTATTCCGACGAGACCACGTGGAAAAACGAGCGGGCGCCGCAGGCGGCCTGCGACTATCTGAAGAAAGCGAAAGAGGCCTCAAAGCATCGAGGCGAATGATTGAGGCGGCGAGGAGAGAGAACCATGCTAACCCTTGCGCGTCGCCCTAAGTGAATGTGACGAGCGGGGAATTAGCAGCGTGAAGAGCCTGCTATGCGGTGTCTTTAGTTATTGAAAAGTTTGGAGGCGGCGATCGGAATCGAACCGATGAATAAAGGTTTTGCAGACCTCTGCCTTACCACTTGGCTACGCCGCCCAAAAGAAAAGGCAAAAGGTAAAAGGAAAAAGGTAAAAACAAGAGGCAGTTTTTCCTTTTCACTTTTTCCTTTTGCCTTGATTCTGGAGCGGGAGACGAGATTTGAACTCGCGACCCTCGCCTTGGCAAGGCGATGCTCTACCACTGAGCTACTCCCGCTTTTTCACGAGTTTCGATTCTAATGATTGAAAGTGCGTTGTCAAGCAAGCGGTTGGAGCGCAGGCATCTTGCCTGCGGTGCGCCGTCATCTTGACGGCTGAATTATCTGTCAATGCGGGCAAGATGCCCGCGCACCGATCTGTCAGTGCGGGCAAGATGCCCGCACGCAGGATGCGCGCGCTCCTTTCGCCTACTGCGGCAGTGGAGTCTTTAACACACCCGCGATGTACTCGTTCAATCCCGCGTCCGAGTTCTCGTGACGGAACTTCCAGAAGTTGGTGAGTTGCGTCATCCACTGCGCCTTTGCTGTCTGATTCTGCGGATTGGTTCCCGCCAAAGCCACGGCGCGCGCGTACGCGTCAATCATCTTGTCGACGACCTTGTTGATGTTATCGATCGCCGCCTTGCTCTCTGGAGACTCGGCCTGGTTGGCAAATCGCTTGCTGTAGTCCTCCGACAACCGCTTGTACGGTCCGGTTTGATATGAAGCTGCCAGGTAATAGTAAGTCGAGGGCGCATTACGGCGATCGGCATCGACCTGGGTGGCTTTAATGAAATGCGTGGCCGCAATGTCGGGCGCGGTCTTCAAGTTGTAAAACCCGAGTGCGTAGTGCAGCGAACCAAGAACATCTTCCTTGCCCTTGAATGGCGCCCACGTTTCGGGCGTCTTGCCTGAGTTCACCAGTTCAATCGCTCGCTCGGCGTACTTCGCGGCATCAGCATTGAAGGCTTCGTTGCGCGCTTCAGTGCTCGCGGCGACAGCGCCATAGCCAAGTGCGATCAGCACCCGCAAATTATCCGGACTGTCGGTTAAGACTTGTTTGGCGAGGCCATACGACTTCGCATAGTCCTTGGTTGTAAAACTGCCGAGCAGTTGCTGTTCGCGATCAGCTCGTTCGGCCGCCAGACGCGCGGCGCGTTCGTCTGCCTCGTACGCGGCGATCCACACCTTGAGGTATTTCGTGTACTGGTCGTCTTCTTTGCCGTATCGCTGCATGTAGTCACGCGCCGCCTGGTAGGCGACCAGTGGATTCGACACGCGATTGTCCACGAACTTCTTGTAAGTTTTAACCTTGACTTCGTCGTCCGTGGTGTAAGGTTGCTGGGCGCGGCCGAGTTGTGGCTGCGTAAACAGAAGAGCTGCGGCGAACAAGCCTGCGAGAATTAACTTTTGTTTCATGCTGTTTGAAGAACCCCTCGAATCTCAAAATAGCAGAATTAGATGCCGGAAATTTGCCCGGCGTCTAAGGAAAATTGATTTTAGCAGAGGAGAGTCCGGAAGCGCCCGTGGCCGCGGCCGGTTGAATTTGCGGCCGGAGAGCAGTCAGCCCGCCGCGACAGCCGCGGGTTCTAACGCCGGCAAATCGACAATTTCCCATGCGTTGCGATTTCTAAGAAGGGAAGACATGAGCGCGGCATGCAGCAAGTGCCCACTTCGCTCTGCCTTCACCCGGCCGAGCAGAGTCATGCCGAGCAAAGCAAAGTCCCCGATGATGTCCAGAATCTTGTGGCGCACGAATTCATCTGCAAAGCGCAGACCTGTTTCGTTCAGCATGCCGTTTCGGGTTAAGACAATTGCGTTATCGAGTGACCCGCCGCGAATGAGGTTGGCCCGGCGCAACGCTTCGACTTCTTCGATAAAACCGAACGTCCGCGCCGATGCGATATCGCGGCCGAACGAACCGTTGTCCAAAACCACGCGCCGGTGCTGGACGCCAATGAGTGGATGAGCGAAGTCGATCAGGCAGTCGATTTCGTACGCATCCGAGGGCTCGAGGCTGATGCGGCGATTCCCCGTCTCCACACTGACTCTTTCCCGGACCATCAACGCGCGCCGCGCGGCCGATTGCTCCGCCACGCCGGCGCTCTCGATCATCTCAGCGAACGTTTCAGCCGAGCCATCCATGATCGGAATCTCGAGATTATCGACTTCGATGTAAGCGTTATCGACCCCACAGCCGCGCAACGCGGAGAGCAGATGTTCGACGGTTGATAACATGACGCCGGTGCGCATCAACGTCGTGGCGTAGCTGCAATGAGCGACCGATTCTACGGTGGCCGGAATTTCGAACCCGCCGAGGTCGGTCCGCCGGAAAACGTAACCCGTATCGGGCGGGGCCGGCGACAAACTCAGTGTTACTGGAACCGCGGTGTGAAGTCCTATGCCCTTTGTGGAAATTGATGAGGCTAGAGTTGTTTGCTTCATTCGAATCGCGTCAGTTGTTAGTTAATTTTTTCTGCGAGCATTTTAATGGAGCAATGTTCGTGCCTGACTATTGGCAACCAAAAACAGGAGCATCGCTTTGGGTTTGTGGCATCGAGACCACGCTTCGTCACGTTGGATGACGACAACACGCAACGGTCACTTCATCGTTTCGAGGAAACGTCGCTTGCGTTAGCAAAAGCCGAACTCTATGATCGAATCGATCATGCCGAAAACTGAAATTCCCTCCGGTGAACAACCGGCGGAACGAGTCTTTCTCATCGACTCGATGTCCCATATCTTTCGTGCGTTCTACGCTCCGATCATGCGCGACGCGCCTTTGATGACTTCAAAAGGGCAGGTGACGCAGGCCATCTACATCTTCACCAACATGCTGCGCAAGCTGATTCAGGACGAAAAACCGAAATATATCGCGGCCATTTTCGAGTCGAAAGAAAAAACTTTTCGGCATGAAGCATTTGCTGAGTACAAAGCCACACGCACAGAGATGCCTGACGAATTGGCGTCGCAGCTGCCTTACATTCGGCGGCTATGCGAGGCGTACAACGTACCGATGATCAGCAGGTCAGGCTATGAAGCCGACGACGTCATCGGCACACTGTCCGTCAAAGCCGCGAGCCGGGGACTGCAAGCCGTCATAGTTTCGAATGACAAGGACATGTGCCAGCTGGTGCGCGACCCGTGGATAGTTTCGATGCGGCAGAATTCGCAAGTGGTCAAGCGCAAAGAACCGGTACCCCCGATCGAGTGGTGCAACGAAGCCTGGGTGCAAAAAAAGTTTGGCGTGCCGGCTTGCAAGCTGGTTGATCTACTCGGGCTGATGGGCGATTCGATCGACAACATTCCGGGCGCGCCAGGCGTCGGGCCGAAAGGCGCCGTGCAAATCATTGAGCAATTTGGTTCGGTCGAGAATGCGCTGCAACACTGGGAAGAGATCAAGAACAAACGATACCGCGAATCGCTTCGAGACAATGCAGATTTGATTCGTAAATCACGCGAACTGGCGCAAATCAAAACCGACCTCGAGATCGAGTTGGACCTCGACGCGCTGGAGGCTAAACCTCCCGATCGCGCTGCTGCGTACGAGTTGTTTCGCGAACTTGAATTCGCGAATCTGACACAGGAGTTTGCGGATGGCGCGGTCGTAAGCGCGCGAGTGAGCGCGGCGCGAGAATACAAACAGATTCGCACTCACAGCGAACTGGATGAGCTGATCAAGCAACTGTGGGAAGCGGAAACGGTTGGCTTTGCAGTTTCGAATACGACGCCCGCCGGCGCCGGCCAGCAACAGAGCACCCGGGACGATCACGCGGCGACGGGTGTGGCTTTTTCGACGTCGGCGGGGAAGGCCGCATTCATCGATCTCGATGGATTTGCCGACGGTAAGGACGTGGCGGTCGCGTCTGTCCGCGAGCTGTTTGCGAATGGGCTACTGGACAAGTCCGTTCACGATTACAAGCGCGCGACTGCCTTGCTAGCGCCGCTCGGGCTCGAGCTCGCAGGCGTCGCTGACGATACGTTGCTGGCGGCCTATGTGCTCGACCCGACGCGCAGTCGATACGATCTAAACGATTTGGCGCGCGACGCTGTCGGCGTCGAAGGCGGCGGGCCACCGCACGACAGTTGGAGCGAAAGCGGGTGGCAAGCCGTCGAAGTGGCCGACCTTACCGCGCAGGTCGCTGAGGTGCTGCGCGAGCGCATCGACGAAAAGGACCTCGGCAGTATTTATCGTGAAGTGGAATTGCCGCTGGCGCCTTTGCTCTATCGCATGGAGCGTGCCGGGATGCGCATAGATACGGAGGTTTTATCTGAACTCTCGCGAAATCTCGGCGAACAGCTCGCTAAGCTGACGGACAGGATCTGTCAGATGGCCGGTCGTGAGTTCAACATTAATTCGCCGAAACAGGTTGCGGAATGCTTCGAAGCGATGAACATCGTCTCCGGCCGCAAGACATCCACCGGACGCGTTTCGACCAGCAAAGCCGTGCTGGAAGAACTGGCGCTCACGCATGAATTGCCACGCTTAATCATCGAGTATCGCGAGCTGGAAAAATTGAAGAGTGTCTATACCGACGCGTTGCCGCATCAGGTGGCGAGAGACGGCCGAGTGCATGGACAGCTAAACCAGACGGTCGCGGCGACTGGCCGTCTCTCGTCGAGCGATCCGAATCTGCAAAACATTCCGATCCGAACTGAGTTGGGGCGGCAGATTCGTCGCGCGTTCATCGCCGAAAAAGGGAACAAGCTGATTTCGGCCGACTATTCGCAATTGGAGCTGCGACTGCTCGCGCACATCACGCGCGACGAAGTCATGCTCGACGCTTTCCAAAAAGGGGAAGACGTTCACAACCGCACCTCGCGTCTGGTATTCAACGCCAAGACCGACGCCGAGCTGAAAGAGGCGCGGCGATTCTCGAAGATTGTGAACTTCGCGATCGCGTATGCGATCGAGCCATGGGGCTTGTCACAGCGGGTCGGCATTTCGCGGCAGGAAGCGCGCAAAGTGATCGACGACTACTACGCCACTTACAAGGGCGTGCGGCGATACATGGATGAAATTCCTGTCCAGGCCCGCGAACATGGATACGTGCGGTCGCTGTATGGCCGGATTCGGCCGCTGCCCGGAATCAACGACCGCAACGGAAACATTCGCCGCGCGGCTGAACGCGAAGCCATTAACATGCCAATCCAGGGAACCGCGAGCGACATTGTGAAGATGGCAATGCTACGCGTCGATGAAGCGTTTCAGCGTGAGAAATTGAACGCCCAGATGCTGATGCAGGTGCACGACGAGCTTCTGGTCGAGTGCGCGGCCGCAGATGCTGATAGAGTCGCCGCCACTCTCAAGCGCGAAATGGAGAACGCCGTCGAACTGGATGTCCCGCTGGTGGCGGAGACAGGAATCGGAGATGACTGGATGTCAGCGAAACACTAAGAGCGATGGGCAGTAAGCAGTAAGCAGAAAGCAGAAAGCAGAAAGCAGAAAGCAGTTAGAGCCACTGAGAGAAATTGCAAAGTGAAAAGTGCACAGTGAAAAGTGAAAAGGGGAGTCGATTAAGGGGTGTTTCGCGCCGAGCGTCCCTTCAAGCGTGGCAGTGAGTAGAAAACGATCCCAGCGATCGTAGCGAGCGGCTCCAGCGTGGGCAGTTAGAAGGAACTTGCAATTTTCATTTTTCAATTTCTAATTTTCAAGTTTCTAATTTCTCGATGAGTGTGGAACCAGAGAAAGCACCTACCACAACTCCTGACGGCGAGGTTGTTTATCGCCGCGTCGTAAGCGGCGGGGACACATCGACGCCGCGCGGTCCTAACCCGCAGCGGCTCGATCCGACCCTGATGCCGCTGTTGGTGGGTTGTGCGCTCTTGCTGGGTTTCGTAATCGTGCTCGGAAACCTCAGCGTTAGCCGCGTTGAAAGCACGAGTCGAGAAGTACTCGATCTCGAACAGCAATATACCGCGCGGGCTGCTTTCCTGTTGCGATTACGAATTGCGCTGACGCAACTCGATCACGAAGCACGCGACAAGGAGCAGGCAAAATCGCGGCATGAATTGCGGCCGCCTTTTGACATGCGCCTGGGCACCGCGCGCAGTGAACTTGTGAAGTTGATTCCACCACTGGATCGGCCGCCTCTGGCACAAGTGCCGCAATGGCGGACTTTTCATGACGATCTCATCACCTACATTGAAACAACCAAGGATTCCAATGCTTACAACCTTCGCGGTTTCGAGCAATTCCAGCGCGCCGATGCCGAACTGGATGAATTGATCCAGCAAAATTGGTCCGAGCAGAACGAAGTTAGTCAGCAGAGCGAACAACTTGCGCGTTCGGCATCGCGGTCGATCAGAATTTGGTCACTAATCGCAATTCTCGCCGGATTGTTTGTTACCGCCGCCACAGTTTGGGAAGCACAGAGGCGTTATCGGCAGACACGGGAAAGCGCCGCAGTAGCCCGGCGCGAGCGCGAGTTCAGCAATCAAATGCTGGAAGGAATGGTCAGCGCGATTGCTGCTATCGATCGTCATGATCGCATTCGCAGCGCAAACAATGCGTTCTTTGAGATCTTCCCCGGTCTCGCGATTGGCGCGTCGATTCATGACGAGGACGCGGCCTCGCAAGGCATGAAGGTGCTGGAGGCGGCCACCGCCTCGCATGTCACCTCGGCGACGTACCGGGGACGTCATCAACTGAACGAAAACGGCGCGACGCGCACGTTTGACGTTTATTCCTCGCCGCTCGAGATCGACAACCAGCACGGACAGATACTGACTTTGGTTGATGTGACAGAGGCCGCGAAAGCTGAAATCGCAATGCGCCGGAGTGAATCGCTGGCCGCGGTCGGAGAAGCAGCGGCGCAACTCGCGCACGAGATCAAGAACCCGCTCGGAAGCATTCGTCTGGGCGTCGAGATGTTGCGCGAACATGCCAAGGCGGAAGAAGCGCAAAGGACAATCACCCTGGTTGAACGCGGCATCCACCATCTGAACAAGCTGGTCGTTGACGTAACTCAGTTTTCGCGCCAGCGACAATTGGAGCGCTCAGAGGTCGATCTTCATGAGTTGATTGACTCGAGTCTCGACCTGGTTACCGATCGAGTCCGCGAAAAAGAAACGCCGATTGAAAAGAACTACGCTGCGGCAGAAATTCGCGGCCTGTGGGACGACGAGCAATTGCGGGAAGTGTTCATGAACCTGATCGGAAATGCGATCGACGCCAGCGAACCACGATCGCCATTAAGAATCAGCACGGAGTTGGTTGCGACTCCAACCTCACCAGCAGCGGCGGATGCCGCGAATGATAAGCCACGCGCTCGAATCCAAATCGTTGATGAAGGCGCCGGCATGGACGAAAAGACAGTGGCTCGTCTCTTCGAACCGTTCTTTACCACCAAGAAGCGCGGGACGGGATTGGGACTCTCAATTGTGCGTCAGATCATCGACTTGCATGGTGGGAGCATCGACGCGCAGAGTGAACGGGGCAAGGGGACTACGTTTACGATTGAGCTGCCGCTGAATAGCTTCACTTGATGCGTTCGCCCGCTTCTGTGGGCGCAACCGTGATGCTCTTAAAACGCAGCAGACGCACCAGGCCGGGAGCCGCTCCTTTTGGCTTCGACAAAAATTTCCGTAGCGTGTAATGAACATCTACTTTCGGATCTTTGTTCGCCTGCGAGAAATAGGCAGCCAGTTGTGCCGCCTCGATTAGAGTGCGGTGCGGAATTTCTTTGCGCGTGGGATTACGCACCACCACGTGCGACCCGGAATAATCAGCGGCGTGCAGCCAAAGATCACTCGGTTTGGCGACCTTGAAAGTGAGGTTGTCATTGTCACGAGCGGCGCGGCCTACCAGCATGTCGTAACCATCAGCAGAAATGTACCGGCGAGTTCCGGGAATTCTTTTTTCGCGTCCCGCATCGGAGGCCGTTCGTTTCGCTTCGGATGGCTTGGTCGACAGTTCGGGCACATCGGATGGCGGGTTGCGTTCCAACTCAGAAACCTGAGTTTCCAAATTCGCTAATTCCGCCCGCACTTGCTCCACCCGACTGGCGATCTGTTTGCGCGCGCGCTTTGAGCGGGAATACGATTCGAATCGTCGGGAAGCTTCTTCGGCAATCGTGTGTTTTTCGTCGATCTCGACTTCAATCACAGGCGCGCCTTCGGCGAAATAGTCAATCAACGCGGCCTTGGTTCCGTGTCGCTTTGCAGTCCCGACATTGGCCAGCAATAAGTCACCGATTCGTTTCTCATCCTCGGCGTTTGTGTGTGTGCTGAGATCGCTTTCAAGTTGCTTTAGCAGTTTCTTCCGCCGCGAAATTTCTTTGTGCAATTTTGCCCTGGCGGCAGCCAGTCTCGACTCGGTCGCCTGCTTTGCCAGCAATGCGAGATAGTGTTCGTCGAGCGATTCGGAAATTGATTTCTGTCCTGCGGCCAGAACACTGCCTCGTTTCGCGCCGGCGTGCTTCGCCGGCGGAGGCTGATAGGTTTCGCCGACGGTTTGCCCCGCGCCGTGGCCTTCGCGCAAGTGCGCGAGAATCTGATTCTGTTCGTCGAGCAGCAGCAGGTTCGACGAACGGCCGGTCAACTGGGCGATCAGGGTTCTTTGTTTACTTTCGCCAACTTCGTCTACTCCGCTGAACTTGAGCTCGACAATACGATCCGCAGGGTTCTTTTCCACGGAAGACACTGTGGTTTGCGAGAGTTCCTTGCGCAGCGACAAACCAAACTGTGCGAGGTGGATCGATTGCTTTTCCAAATCACGCACGCGCCGCTTAATCAAATACAGTCGCGGACGTGCAGGTTCGACGCTCAGGAAGAGATAACCATCGCTGCGCAGCCCAAAATCTATCGCCAGCGAATGTGGACTGAGTTGAAAGATTTTTCCCGGAGCACGCCCGACCAGAAGCGGCGCTATTTCAGCGACAACAGCAGCAATAGTTGCATCGTCCATACTCCGTTTGAAAAAGTAACACAGACGCAAGCCGCAAGAGGCAGCGCAGCGCGCCACGGCAAGTCGAAGGAGGGTTAGTTGTGAACGACGATGGTTCGCGAGAAACGGTCGTGAAGGGTGCGGTGGTCGCGATCGATGAAAGCAAAGGCGAAGCCCAGGCCTGCCAGCGCCACAGAAAAGACATAGCCCAGGGCGCGCTTGATTGACTGGCCCCCCGTCGGTATCAATCCGGTGCGAGCATCAATAGTCTTGACTGAGAGCAGGCGCATGGCCAACGTTCGTCCCGTAAGTGCGATCGAGATTGTGAAGTACGCGAGCATTACTGCCGTCGCGACACCGGCCAGCAAACTGAGCACGCGCGGATCAGACCAGTTGCTCGACGTTGCTTCGACACCTATTGCGACCGGCGAGACCATCAACGCGATTAGCATCAGATCCAAAAGTCCTACGAATGTGCGGCGCGCTAAGCCGGCGACATCGCCGCGTGTCTCGCACGAAAGCACCGGCACGGACAGACAAGTTTCAAGGTAAGAAAGTGCGGCGTCTTCCACGCTGTCGGAAATTACCCGAACCCGCTTTGGCTTCTCGGTAGGTTGCTCAACATCATCTGAAGTGATGGTCTGCGGCTCGGGCGTCGCCACCTGCGTAACGATCGAGAGTCTGGGCTTGCTCTCAGTGACGGCCTCAGCCTCGGTTATTTCGGAAGTGGCCTCCAGCGGCAGCGGAATCTCTTGTGGAGCTTTGGGAACGGCAGCCAATGCCGGAGCCGCGGCTGTCGCAGCCGGTGTTGCCGATTGATGTTCCCCCCGACGTGCGCGCTCAACGCGCTCGAGTGCCTTCGAGACGATCGGGTTGCGGGGCGCTTGTTCGGGCTCGGGCACCAGTTCTAATTGTCCTGATGGCAAGGCGCAAGAAACTGTTTCCGCCGCGCGCGTTGCGGCGTCAGCCTCGGCAGCTTCGCGGGCTTTCTGCTCCTGGACTTCTCGCACGCGCTGGCTTAGGCGCTTGCGCCATTCGGGCACATTGCGTCCGCCGGGGAATTCAATCAGCGTCGATGCCGATTGCGATTCCTGGCTCTGCTCGTTGGACGTTGCTTGAATGCTGCGGTGAGCCGCAGCAAGGCTTTCGGAATTCGTGGATTCAGTTAGAGTTGTACGCATTGAGGGAACCAGAGACGTTACGGGGCAGGAACGAAACTCCTCAATCCAAGCGCTGCAAGCCTTTGAGCCGAGACCGGCAACGCAACTCCACATTGTTCAAGTCGGGCGAATCTCGCCCAAACTCGCTGCTCAATTCGCCGCCGATAGTATCAGTAATACTTTAACGCGTCAACGAGAAAATATAGCAGGCGTTGGAGTTGACCAAGGCTGGTTTTGACGTCTGGGAAAGGTTGGGAAGCGAGTGTCAGAGCGGCTGGCGACCGGCGAAGCCGGCTTCAACGTCATGCCACCATTCGATATTGTCGCCTTCGTCAGCTTTCCAACAGAGAAGCACGACACGCCCTTCGCGCATTGATGGAAAATCGATCAAGCCGTGCCCATAGTCTTTGATTTGAATGCCCAGCACTTCCAATTCACTGGCCCCGATCGATAAATCGATGAGTAGTGCCGCGTAGCGCTGACCGTTCGGCAATCCGCCGCCGCCATGCTCGGCGCCATCCGCGGCATGCTTCGCAGCGCTCTGCAGTGTGACCAGGCGCCGATGCGCGCGTTGAATCTTGTGCACAATGGGGCGTACGTCCGGCAGCAGGGAATTTGCTTCTTCTACAGTAAATAGCTTCATTGAAGTTTATGAGACGTGTTGATTCTACTGTTTGGATGCAGTCGATGCCACTGGAGCCTCACCCAGGAATTTGATCCGCCAAATGACGAGCGTGGAAATCAGCAGCGCCACGGTGCATGCGGCGCCGCCTTCGATTCCGTAAGCGCCGCCCGTCAACCAGTCAGGTCCAGCATTCATCGCATGCAGTAATGGCGCGGGTGCAATGCGTTGAATGCCGCTGACGGGTAAACCAAGCAACGATGCTTGGGTCCAGTTCCAAGCCCAATGCAGTCCCAGGGGAAACCATAAACTGCGGGTGCGCAGGTAAGCCACTGCCAACCATACTCCGGCGACCGCGGTATTGATGAAAGTGAAACCGCGGCTCACGTTCGGATTGGCGAGATGCACGGCCGCGAACGGTACAGACGTTAGCAAGACTCCAACCCACGCGAGCTTCGCGCGCGTAAATGTTTGCAGTGGATAACCGCGGAACAAAGATTCTTCGGCCGCTCCGGCGATCACAAAAATTACGAGTGACACGAGCGCTGTCTTTCCGATCGTCGATCCTGGACTCGCATT
>DATNEI010000115.1:0-3550 GCA_035606795.1 Pyrinomonadaceae bacterium | reverse complement strand
TTGCGCCAGGTCGCGACCAGGCTCGAACAGTTTCGGGACGTCTTCACGCGCCTGTTTCCCAAGACCAATTTCAACACGCCGGTGCCGACAACGGTGATCGTTTTCAAGAACATGGGCTCGTACAAGCCATTCGCGCTGCCGAACGCCGCGGGCTATTTCCAGAAGGGCGAGGACGTTAACTACATCACGATGAGTACTGACCCGACGCAGGATCCATTCAGTACCATCTATCACGAGTTTGTCCACGTATTGGTCGACAATCAGGCCGGCAACGCGCCCTCGTGGTTCAACGAAGGCCTCGCTGAATACTACAGCACGTTCTCGATCGTCGAAGGCCGCAAAGTCCATCTCGGAGAATTGATTCCTTACCACTTACAAACGCTGCGCGAAGGCGGCAAGCTCTATCCTTTGCAGACGCTGTTTGCGGTCGATCAGTACTCGCCTGAGTACAACGAAGGCAGCAAGCGCGGCATGTTCTACGCTGAATCCTGGGCGTTGGTGCATTACCTGATCCTGGGAAACAAAGGTCAGCGCCTCCCTCAGCTCGGCAAGTTTGTGGCGCTGCTTCGCGCCGGCACGCCGATCGACAAGGCGTTCACCGAAGCGTTTCAGACTGACGTACCAACGCTCGAGAAAGAGCTAAAGAAATACATCGAAGGTCACTCGTTCATAATGCAAGTTGCCACCTTCGAGCACCCACTCGAATTCGACAACGAGTTCACGGTGGCGCCCCTGACTGAGGCCGATGCCCAGGCGTATCTGGGAGATCTGCTCTTGCACGTGCACCGCACGGACGACGCCGAAAAGCGTCTGCAAGGGGCCCTGTCGCTCGATCCGAAACAGCCGATGGCGCTGGCGTCGCTGGGAATTTTGCGCGCGCGTCAGGGGCGTTTCGACGAAGCGAAGAAATCTTTGCAGGAAGCTGCGAACGCGAGTTCGGGTAATTACCTGGTGCATTACTACTATGCGTACGCTTTGAGCCGGGAAGGGATGGACGCAAACGACGTCGTCTACACGTACTCGACCGAGACCGCTAAAAAGATGCGCGCCGAACTCAACAAAGCCATCGAGCTGAATCCAAACTTTCCTGAATCTTACTCGCTACTGGCGTTCGTGAACGTGGTGACCGGCGAGAATCTCGATGGCACGATCCAACTTCTGAACAAGGCGCTGTCGCTCGCGCCGGGCCGTCAGGACCTGTCATTGATGCTGGCGCAAGTACACATGCGGCAACAGAAACTGGATTTGGCTAAGCAGGTGCTGGAACCGCTCCGCAACGCGAAGGATCGCAGCGTGAAAGCCCGGGCCGAAGCGATGCTGGCGTCAATCAAGAATTACGAAGACTCGTTGGCGCGCTTTAACTCCGGCAGTGCGCCGGAATTGCGTGAACGGCGAGCTGATGCGACGGTCGCGAACGAAGACACTCCTGCTTCAAAGCCGATGTCGGAGTCTGACTACCTGCGCGAGCAATTACGACCGGTCGAAGCGGGCGAAGCGCGGATTCAGGGAGCGTTTGTGAAGCTGGAATGCGACAGCCGGGCAGTCGCTTACTTCGTAATCCAGTCAGCGGATCGCCTTTACAAGATTCGCGCGACTGCGCTTGAGCGAGTGCAAATGGTTTCTTATATCAGTGGCGGCGGCCAGATTACCTGCGGTACCCGTAAGAATCCGGAGAACGTTGTCATCACTTTCCGGCCCGCGCAGGATCCAAAAGATGCGCGCGGTAAGATCGACGGCGACGCGATCGCCGTGGAGTTGGTGCCGAAAGATTTCCAGTTGAAACCGAATTAAGGCTCAACCGGCGCGCCTGCTTCTTTCCAGGCTTTCCAGCCGCCGGCCATCGACCAGACATTCGTATAGCCCATGCTCTGCAAGACATCGGCAGCCAACGCCGAGCGGTAGCCGCCGCCGCAATACAAAATCACTTCAGTAGCTTTGTCGGGGACGGTCGCCTCGATGTCGCGTTCGATGATGCCTTTGCCGAGATGTATCGAGCCGGCGGCGTGCGCATCGTCCCATTCGTGGTCTTCGCGCACGTCGACGAGCAGCGCACCTCGATTTGCTGTGAGACGCTCCCGCGTCTGATCGACGGTGACTTCCTTGATGCGAGTCTTCGCATCGTTAACAATCTGCAGAAATCCTTCGGAATGTTTCATGGTTTTATCTTTGCGATGATGTCAGTACCGGGAGCGGTTGCGACCGGGTTCTTGGAGCGCTTGATCGTCGAGTCGCTAAAAACCAATGACCCGGTCGCTACCGCTCCCGGTACTGACATCGGCGTGCAAGCGTTCAATTGGCTCAATCAAGAGCGAGCGATTATAATGCCAATTTTCCAAGTCATAAAATCTCATGAGCATGGTGGCCTTGAGTTTTCAACTCATTACTCATCACTATCACTCATAAATTTGATTAGAGGTTCAAATTGGCTAACGAACAATTCGATGTAACGGTTATCGGCAGCGGACCGGGCGGCTATGTCGCGGCCGTGCGCGCCGGACAACTGGGTCTGAAGGTCGCGATCATTGAGAAGGACAAACGGCTGGGCGGGACGTGCACGCTGCGCGGCTGTATCCCTACGAAGCAACTTCTGATGTCGGCGCATGTTTACGAACAGATGCAGCACGCAGCGGATTTCGGCGTGCAAGCGTCGGCGATTCAGTTGGCTTTCGCAGACGTGCAGAAGCGTAAAGAAAAAGTCGTGATGAAGAACTCAAAGGGCATCGAGTACTTGATGAAGAAGAACAAGTGCACGGTCTTCAAGGGCACCGGCAAGCTTTTGCTCCCCGGCAAAGTCGAGGTCACCGGCGAAGATGGATCGAAGCAGATCATTAACAGCAAGAACATCATCATTGCCACCGGCTCAGTCGTGCGGCCGATTCCGGGATTTGAGACTGACGGCCAGCATGTCGTGAATAGCGATCACATTCTCGAATTAACTGAAGTACCGAAGTCCTTGATTGTGATGGGCGCGGGCGCAGTCGGAGTTGAGTTCGCTTCGGTCTATTCGCGCTTCGGCGCTGAGACAACGATTGTTGAATTGATGCCGCGTTTGGTTCCGCTCGAAGACGAAGAGGT
This sequence comes from Pyrinomonadaceae bacterium, assembly GCA_035606795.1. GTDB lineage: Bacteria > Acidobacteriota > Blastocatellia > Pyrinomonadales > Pyrinomonadaceae > UBA11740. The sequence continues at coordinate 475 of DATNEI010000115.1, read as the reverse complement.
GTCTGCTGAACTGGCCAAGTCATTCCGCAAGCGCGGTATCAAGTCGCAAGTCGACACGAAACTCGAGAAACTCGAGAAGACCGACAATGGCGTCGTCGTCACCGGCAAGACATCCAAAGGTGAGGACGTGCGCCTGGAAGCAGAGATGCTGCTGGTCGCAGTCGGTCGCATGCCTTTCACGGAGGGTCTGGGATTAGAGAAGACAAAAATCAAAGTCGAAAAAGGCTTCATTCAGGTCGACGAATATCAGCAGACCGCGGAGAAAGGCGTGTACGCAATCGGCGATGTGGTGCCGACGCCTCTGCTAGCGCATCTCGCGTCGAAAGAAGGCATAGTAGCGGTCGAGCACATCGCCCAGAAACATCCGCGGCCAATCAATCTGCGCCTGGTGCCCAACTGTACATACTGCGATCCCGAGGTCGCGTCGGTTGGTTTGACGGAAGCGAAAGCGAAGGAAGCCGGCTATGACGTGAAG
>DATNEI010000108.1:0-7110 GCA_035606795.1 Pyrinomonadaceae bacterium | reverse complement strand
GCGCGGCGAATTCTTTGGATTGCTCGGGCCTAACGGCGCCGGCAAGACAACCACCATCGGCATTCTGACCACCCGCGTTGTTCCCACTGACGGCGTCGCGAAGGTGGAAGGCGTCGACGTCGCGGATGATCCCGTCGCGGTGAAACGCCGCATCGGAGTCGTGCCGCAGGTCAATAACCTCGACCGCAGCCTGACCGCGAGAGAGATTCTCTTGTTTCACGCTGAGTACTTTGGCGTTCCCAGGCAGGAACGGGAGCAGCACGCCGGCGATTTGCTCAAGCGCTTCGAACTCTCAGGGCGCGCCGATGAAAAAGTCAACGGGTTTTCCGGCGGGATGGTGCAACGGCTGAAGATTGCGCGGGCGCTAATGCATAACCCGGCAATTCTTTTTCTGGACGAACCAACCACGGGACTCGATCCGCAATCGCGTCGCATGCTTTGGGATTTGCTGAACGAGCTGAATCAAAAAGGACTCACAATTCTGCTGACCACGCACTACATGGAAGAGGCCGACCAGCTCTGCAAACGCGCCGCCATCATCGATCACGGAAAGGTACTGGCGCTGGATTCGCCCGCGCAATTGAAGCGCAGCGTGCCCGGCGGTTATCTGGTCGAACTGCAAAGTCGTGACTCCGTGCCTGAGGTATTTCTTACCGCGCTGCGATCGTTGCCGGGAGTTGTGGAAGTAAAGATCGATGATAGTCGCGTACGCATCTACTCGGATCATGCCGAAGGACTGTTAGCCGGCGCGATGCGTCTGGCTGCCGATCAAAACGTGACGATCACGGACGCGCATGTTGCGGAACCAAGTCTTGAGAATTTGTTTCTGCATTTGACGGGACGGAGTTTGAGAGAGAGCAAATAGTTGCCGATTGCCAATTGTCGATTTCCGATTGAGCATCCACGAATGTTGAGCACTGAACGAATGGGGCCAACTATCCAATCGGCAATCGGCAATTGGCAATTGGCAATCGCTTAACACTCAACTAACGAAACGAGTAATGACCGCCTTTATTGCCCTCCTTCATCGTGACTTGCGCGTGGCGCGCCGCGAGTTGATCTCATTTCTACTGCGCGTTGCGCTGAATCCGTTGATGTTCACTTTCATCTTCGGTTTCGTGATGCCGCGCATGGGAATTATCCAAAAGGGCTACACGGATATGCTGTTGCCGGGAATTCTCGGACTCAGTATGACGCTTTCCAGCATGCAGGCGGTGTCATTGCCCCTGGTGATCGATTTCGGCTGGAGCAAAGAGATCGAAGATCGTTTGCTGGCGCCCATCAGCATTGCCGGAGTTGGCCTGGAGAAAATTATCGTCGGCGTGATTCAGGCAATCATTGCGGGCATCGTGGTAATGCCGCTGGCATGGTTGATGATGCGGGTGCAGATTCATCTAAGCTGGATCGATACTGTTCACTTCGTGCTGGTGGCGTTGCTGAGCAGTTGGCTGTTCGCGGCATTTGGCATGGTGATGGGAACGATTGTTCCGCCGCAGCAAATTTCGCTGCTCTTCACGTTGCTGCTCGCGCCGATGATCTTTTTCGGCTGCGCGTATTATCCATGGGCGACACTCCACGTGATTCCCTGGTTTCAATACGCAGTGCTCGTGAATCCGCTGGTCTATGCCAACGAAGGTTTCCGCCTGGCGCTGACGCCGCAGATGCCGCACATGTCGAGCGTCGCAATTTACGCCGCGTTGATTGGATTCTCGATCCTCTTCACCTGGCTCGGCCTATGGAAGTTTCAAACTCGCGCCCTCGACTAAGCGGTAGCACGCGCATCTTGCGCGTGGATTCCCGGGCGGGACGCCCGTGCCACACTTTCTCAGCAGCTTCGCGACTAACGCGTCTGGCGGTAGCGCTCAGTTAGTGTGCTGCTGCGAGGGTCGGTAATCACTTTGTGGTACAGTAAATCCACACTAAGGAGCAAACTATTTAATTGTCCCTAAAAGAAGCCATCATTACGAGAGTGATGGAGGCTGGCGGAAGATTAACTGTCCGCAGCGCATTGAATCCGATTCTTTGGCTATGTGGCATCGTTACAGTTCCAGCGGTTGTCTGCTTAGTTTTCATTAAACAACCGCCTAGTTGGCTTCCATGGCTGGCATTCATTCCACTGGCTGCAGCCATAATCGGATTCTTCTTTTTGCTCTTTGTAGACCGTGACAAATTGCAATCCGAAACATATCAAATCAGAAAACTAGAATTGGAGATGATTCACGAAAAGGGCTATCCCCCAATTCCAGCATCGACTGTTGAAGTAATTGCGAATCCGAAACGGCCACAACAACTCGAAGGGCAAAAGGAGCAGGTCAAATGAAGAAAGTGTATCTGCTCGCTTATAGTATGACACTCGGAACGCAAGAGGAGGTCATCGCCTGTCTGAATACAATTCCCGGCTTGCTTTGGCGCTCCGATATGACCAATTCATTCTATTTAATATCCGAAAAGAGCGCGGAAGAGTTAGTGGCCGCAATTCGCAAATGCCGCGAAGGTAAAGGTCGTTTCCTTATTACAGAAATTCACCCGCAGAATAAGCAAGGTTGGCTTACGCCAGACACGTGGTACCTAATAAACAACAAAACTCACAAACCCAGGGAAAAGTAGCAACACACTAACGGAGCACTACCCGTTTAGTGACCTCCTTGCCTGCCATCCGGCCTTTTGTTATAGTCCCGAACAGTTATCATCCAGGCAACAAAATCAAATTTACAGGCGGATTTCCGCAGGGATTCGCCTCTCCAGAAAGGATTACTGCAATGGGAGACGATCGGGACTATGGCGATGGTATTTCGACACGCTTAACGTACTTTATAGTCGGCGCGGGCATCGGCGCGGTGCTGGCTTTGTTGTTTGCGCCCAAGTCGGGCGAAGAGCTGCGCAGCGACATCGCTGACGCCACGCGTAAAGGCATCGACAAATCAAAAGAGGCCGCGCAACAAATCGGAGCGAAGGCCGGCGAGTACTACGACACGGGGCGGCAAAAGGCCGGTGAACTTTACGACACCGCGCGCGAAACTGCCGGCGAGTATTACGAGGCTACTCGCGAGCGCGCTGCTGATCTTTACGACACAGCTTCAGCGAAGGCCGGTGACGTTGTCAGCAAGACCAAGGACGCGGTTTCGTCCCAGGCGGGCTCAATCTCAGCGGCAGTCGAAGCCGGCAAGAAGGCCTACATCGACGAGAAGCGCAAGACTGAATTATCGGGACGCACTGAAGCGGCGCCGACTTACACGCCTGAGAAGTCGATGTAAAGTATGAACGCGCACGATCCCCTCTTCTGGCTGGTAATCATCACTGCGATCATCGCGGTGTCTTTCCTCGTGATCGCGGCAGCGATGATCGCGATGGCCGTATTCGTAAAGCGCGCGGTCAACACCGTCAATCGCGTCGAGCAGAAACTCGATCCGCTGATTGTCCGCGCGAACGCGTTGAGCGAGCAGGGCCAGAAGATCGCCGAGCAGGGGCGGCAGATCGCCGAACAAGTGAACGTAATGTCAGGTCATCTTTCGACTGCGACGATGCACTTGTCTGAATCCGCGGCGCTGATCAAAGAAGAAGTGCGCGGGCTGACCGTGCTGGTTGACGATACGGCTGAGATGGCAAAAGAGAAAGTCGAATTGGTCAGTCGCGCCATCGACACTACGCATGAGCGGGTGGCGACCACGACTGAGTTCATTCAGCGCAAGGTGATCGAGCCGGCGCGCGAGTTGGCGGCGATACTCGCAGGCGTGCGCCGCGGTCTGGAAGTCCTGGTCGCGCCATCGCCCACGACTATTGACCGCAGCTACGGAGACGAGGAGATGTTTATCGGCTGACACGGCAAACATCGAAAGGCTGAGAAGCCCGAACCATCGTCTCAAGAAGCGTGGTTCGGGCTTTTTGTTTGTGTCAGAAGCCCGACCGTTAGGGAGGGCCGCGTGGCAATGGAGTCAGTACCGGGAGCGATAGCGACCGGGTCTGCCAGTGTCGCGAGAATTGAGATGGTCAGATCTAGGACCAGGTCGCTACCGCTCCCTGTACTGACCTCATCTCATCCTGTTACTATTTCGCTTTTGAAACTTAGCTGATTATGGCGACTGAAGAAGCAACACTCGATCTGAAAAAGACTGTGAACCTGCCGAAGACAAACTTCGGGCAGAAGGCTAATCTGCCGCAGACCGAGCCCGCGCGCCTGAAAAAATGGGCGGACATGAATCTTTACCAGATGATTCGTGACGCACGCGCGGGCGCCGACAAATTCATTCTCCATGACGGGCCGCCGTACGCGAACGCGGACATTCATTTGGGCACAGCGCTCAACAAAATTCTGAAAGACTTCATAGTCAAGTCCCGCACCATGCTGGGTTATGACGCGCCCTATGTGCCCGGCTACGATTGTCATGGCTTGCCGATTGAACTGCACGTTGAGCGAAAATTGGGCGAGAAAAAGAAGGACATGCCGGCGTTGAGCATTCGGCGTGCTTGTCGCGAGTTTGCCGCTAACGCGCTCAAGCGACAGACGAAAGATTTTCAGCGACTCGGTATCCTCGGCGAGTGGGACAACCCTTACATCACGATGTCGGACCATTACGAAGCCGAGACGGCGCGCCTGTTCGCGCGTTTTGTCGAGCGTGGCTTCGTTTACAAAGGCGCGCGGCCGGTCTACTGGTGTATTCACGATCAGACCGCGCTGGCTGAAGCGGAAGTTGAATACCACCAGCACACCAGCCCTTCCGTCTACGTCAAGTTTCCGCTGAAGAGCGATCCCGCTTTGATTGATCCGGCTCTGGCGAGCAAGAAAGTGTTCGCGCTCATCTGGACGACGACGCCCTGGACGCTGCCGGCAAATCTAGGAATTGCCGTGCATCCGGATTTTGAGTACGTGGCGGTCGAGAGTGGTGATGAAGTTTTCATCGTGGCCGCGGAACTGCTCGAGGTGGTGGCTCAGCGATGCAACCTCTTGGCGCCCAAGGTTCTGGCTCGCTTCCCCGGTTCAAAACTCGATCGGCTTGAAGCCCAACATCCATGGATTGATCGCCCTTCACTCTTCATGGTCGGCGAACACGTCACGCTGGGTGGCGAAGCTGATGCGGAAACTGAAATCGATGTGAAGGATTCGCGCGAGAAATCTGCTACCAACAAAGCCGGCACCGGCCTTGTGCACACCGCGCCCGGTCACGGTCATGACGACTTTGTGATCGGCAAGAAGTACGGCCTCGAGATTTATTGTCCGGTGGATAATGCCGGTCGGTTCAGTACTGATGTCGAGCACTTCGCCGGCATGACCGTGTTCGAGGCGAATCCGAAGATCGTAGAATTCATGCAAGAGCGCGGCGTGCTCCTCTTCACCGAGCAGTACGACCATCGCTATCCACACTGCTGGCGCTGCAAGAACCCGGTCATCTTTCGCGCCACGCCGCAATGGTTCATCTCGATGGACGAAGGAGGGCGTTCGGAGCGCGATGAAGATCGGGGCAGTAGCCCGACCGTAAGGGAGGGCTCCAACGAAAACTCGCTTCGAGCGATGTCGCTCCGCGAAGTCGACGACCGGGTCCAATGGATTCCCGCATGGGGGCGCGACCGCATGCGCAACATGCTGAAGGGCCGGCCCGACTGGTGTGTCTCGCGCCAGCGTGTTTGGGGTGTGCCGATTCCGGGATTCTATTGCGCTAAGTGTCAGCACCTTGTCGCCGATCCCAGGATCATCCGTCACGTGGCCGATATCTTTGAAAAAGAGTCCGCCGACGCATGGTACAAACGCGAGGCCGCCGCGCTGCTGCCGGAAAACTTTGCCTGTGAAAAGTGCGGGGCCACTGAGTTCACGAAAGAGACAGACATCCTCGACGTTTGGTTTGACAGCGGCTCTTCATCGATTGCCACTTTGGAAGCGCGTGACTATCTGCGCTGGCCGGCGGACGTTTACATCGAAGGTGGCGATCAATTTCGTGGCTGGTTCAATTCATCCCTGATGGTGGGACTCGCGGTGCACGATCGCGCGCCCTACGACACCGTGCTTTGTCATGGCTGGACGCTTGATGCGCAAGGCAAAGCGATGCACAAGTCGCTGGGCAATGCAGTCTCGCCTGATGAAGTCATTCCCAAACTCGGTGCTGAGATTCTGCGTCTTTGGTGCGTGGCTTCGGATTATATGGAAGACATGCGCTGCTCCGACGAGATTCTCGAGCGCGTTGCCGACGGTTATCGGAAAGTGCGCAACACAGCGCGTTTCGCGCTCGGCAATCTTTACGGATTCAATCCCGCACGCGATGCCGTTGAAGAGCATGACCTGTTGGAGGTCGATCGCTGGGCCTTGGCTGAACTCGATTCCGCGATCGTCGATGTGCGCGCGGCTTACGAAAGTTACGATTTTCATGAGGTTTATCAGCGTCTGCATCAATTCTGCACGGTGACGCTGTCGGCGCGCTACTTCGACATTATCAAGGACCGCTTGTATACCTTCGCGCCGAAGAACCAAGCGCGGCGATCAGCTCAGACGGTGCTTTACAAAATCGCGGATGGGCTGGCGCGGATGTTGGCCACGATTCTCGTGTTTACGGCCGATGAAATCTGGGAGAACTTGCCGGCGGACGAAGGCGCACCTCGCGAGTCATCAGTGCATCTTGCCTTATTGCCAGACGCGAGCCGGACTGACAGCACAGAACTGTTGACGTCGTGGGCGCACTTGTTCGGATATCGCGATGTAGTACTCGGCAAACTTGAAGAGGCGCGGATTGCGAAAGTCATCGGTAGTTCGCTGGAGGCGCGTGTGGAGATCTCCGCGGGCAGTGAGGTGTACGACACGCTCAAGTGGCATGCCGACGACCTGCGTTACCTCTTCATTGTTTCTCAGGTTACGTTGCTGGAACCGAACGCGTCGATGAAGGCCGACGAGATCGAGGTCACCGTCGCGCGCGCACATGGTGAAAAGTGCGAACGCTGCTGGAACTACTCGACTCGTGTCGGTGAGGCTTCCAGATTTCCGACCGTCTGCGAGCGTTGTGTCGAAGCGTTGGAAGAAATTGAAGCTGAGTAGCAGTTTAAGCGCCGTTGGGCGCGAAATATTTATAGCACCGCGATGTCTTCAAGATGCCTGAGCCCATTTATGCGACGCAAATATTTCGGCTCCTA
>DATNEI010000087.1:0-7487 GCA_035606795.1 Pyrinomonadaceae bacterium | reverse complement strand
AAACCCGGGAATCTCACGGCCTTCTCGGGACGTGAAATAGGTTGTCCCCAAGTAAGCGCGTGCCGTAGGCACGTAATGTTTATGGAAAGCACCGCCCTCTCACTTCCGCCGCAAAGACCGAAATACTCAGCATTTCGCTCTTCGCGGCGATGAGAAGAGGCAATCGCGTAGCTACGGAACATCTCGCCGCCTGTATATTTGTAAACAGGGCGATGATTCAGTTCACATCCTTCAGAGAACTAATCGAAGGACTATTGAGGCAAAGCCAGACTACGCCTCGTCGAAAAAACGTTTCGACAATGGCAACTTTGCTTTATACTCTGCCGAAAATTAACCATAGGAGGTTGGGTTATGACACGACTTTTAAAGGTCGTTTTTCAACTTTCATGGGCTTTGGGCGTGCTGAGCATTGTAGTGGCTGTGGTTGTGAAATTCGCGCATTTAGAATTTAGGGCGGGTGTAACAGCTCACACGTTGTTTCTGGTCGCCTCGACATTTTTCCTGTGCGCTCTGGCGACCCGCGCATTAGAGCGTTCGACGGCCGGTTAAGCATTGACGCGTGTTGCTGCTGAGGCTTATACTCACGCCCGTAGCAGCGGTTTTCACAGGACGGAAGGAGTCCTTCATCATGTCCAGGCAAAAACGCACCACCATCGCGATTTCACTATTTTTGGTTTTCGCCACCTCTCAGGTTTATCTGGTGAACAGTTTCGCGCGCGTTAATGCGCCAAGCGTCACCACAGGACAGCAACCCACTGGCGTCCTTTCGACGCAAGGGAATCAGGCGATCACTGTTAACGGTGTATCGACCAGTCCCGGCGCGACGATCCTGCCCGGTGCGACCGTTGAAACTCCTGCCGGCGTAGGAGCAACGATCGATTTTGGCCAGCTCGGCAGTGTGCAGATCGATCCGAACTCAAGAGTCACGGTGGATTTTCAGAACGGCAGCATTAAGGTCACGGTTTTGCAAGGATGCGTTACGCTGCACACCAAGCGCGGCACACGCGGAGAAGTCGACACGCAAGGCTCATCGCGGACGACGGATGCCGCCAAGGACGGAGTAGTGCACCTCTGTGCTCCAGGCGCTGTGCCACCGGGAACCTCTAACGGCGGTGGCGGTGGTTTGGGTGCAAAAGTTCTCGTGCCGGTTTTTGCGGCAACCGGCGCCACCTTCGCCCTGTTGGCTTGGCGCGGTAACAACCCGAGCCCGGGCGGTCCTTAATTCAAGAACCTAATCTTCGAAACGAGAGGCGTGCGTTCGTTAGCACGCCTTTTGTATGTCCACTCGATTGTCAACGAACTCTTCAAGGTTACGCTGGGTGGTTAGTGCGCAATCTGTCGCGCTCCTCGTAGTGCTCGTGTTCCTGGCGTGGACGGCTTTTTCAATCGGATTTGCAAACCTTTACACGAATCGCGCGGCAACGACTGGTCAGCTGGAAGCGACAAACTCCGCGATTAAACTGAATCCGAAAGATCCGGAAGCCCATTTCATGCGCGCTTCGATTCTCGTTAATGACGACCGCGTCGCTGCTAACGCTGAAGCGATAGAGGCGGTGGCGTTGCGCCCGCGCGATTACGTGTTCTGGCTGGGGTTGGCGCAAACGCGCGAACTCGACAACGATCTCTCCGGAGCCATCGCCGCCGCGACCCAAGCTGTGCGATTGGCGCCCTCCTATTCCCAGCCCCATTGGCGTCTCGGAAATGCGTTAGTTCGCGCCGGCCGTTTCGATGATGGGTTCAGCGAATTGCGAATGGCGGCGGCAAGCGACCCGGCGCTGCTGCCGTCGATCATCGATCTCGCCTGGCATCTGTCGAACGAAGATGCCGACTACGTTAAGAACGCAGTTCAACCGAACACTGTCGAGGCCGGGATCGCCTTGTCGAACTACTTCAGAGCGCATGGAAAGTTCGCGGAGGCGGTGCAAGTGATTCGTGAAGCAGGTCCGTCAGCGAATGATTATCGACAGCGATTAATCGCCGAATTAGTTTCACAAAAACATTTTGCCGATGCTTATCAACTCTGGGCGACCCGGCATGCCACGAATTCAGATAAAACGAATCCGCTATTCGACCCGAGTTTTGAAGAAACGCGCGATTTCACCGAGGCGGGCTTCGGATGGCGAACCGGCAAGCCTCAGCGAGTCGCATTCACCACGGATAGCCAGACTGCAGCAGAAGGGAAGGCGAGCCTGAAGATCGAATTCAACGGCGAATCTGAACCGGGGCTTGCGCTGCTATCTCAGCTGGCAATGGTGGAACCCAACAGTCGTTACACTTTGAAGTTTGCGGGTCGTAGCGACCAACTTGTGTCCGGGGGATTGCCGGCCATGAGGATTGTCGACGCTGATTCCAATGCCGTCCTGGGCGAATCCGTTTTGCGACAACAGACGGATGGCTGGTGGGAATACGCGATTGATTTTGCAGTGCCAGACAAAGCGTCGTTTATCGAAATTAGACTTCAGCGGCAGATTTGCAGCACGAATCCTTGTCCAATTTTCGGCACGCTCTGGCTCGATCGGTTTACGTTACAGAAGCGGTAAGGTCGGGCGCGAGCGCGCCATTACTCAACAGCAGGCGCGCGACGTCGCCGGCTTCGCTGCGTCGGCTCTTAATAATGCGCGAGCCTTCGAGCGACTTTCGCAAAACAGAAAATGCGAGTTGGGGCTGCGTGCGAGCTGACACGGTGTTGGCTAACAGTTCGAGCAAGCCCTGGCCGCGAGTCAACGTGCGCGGACGCCAACGCGCGCCCTCCGCGAATTTAGTTGAAACCACGAGTCCGATGCGCAAAGGCTTTTCGCCCACCGTTGCGCCGAGATCTTGAGCTCGCAATCGGGTTGAGATGGGCGAGTTTGGCTCGCGCAATCCGAGGAGTCGCGGGTAGGGATGCACGCGTCCAAGGCGATCGAGCACTGCGTATTCGTCCGAGTAATATGTGGCCCCCGCGCGAATCAGCTCCTTAACCAGAGTCGTTTTGCCAGTATGACTGCGACCGGGGATGACGATCGCATAGCCTTTCCAGGCAACCACGCCGGCGTGAACAAACACATAACGCGTCGCATGCTCCGCCACCGTGAGCTGAACGTGAGATTCAAAGGCGTTGAGAAGGTCGGTAAAATTTCGAGTTCTGGCAATTTGCTCGAGGTTCCAATACGCCAAATTAAACCGGCGCACTTTGCCGTCTCGTTGGTCGGAGTAGCCGATCACGGAATACAACTGGTCGACGACTTTAGCAGAGACCGGCTGTGAACCCGGCGGCAGCCTTTCTGTCAGTTGCTTGAGGATCGCCGAATCGTTTACGCGCAGTCCGACAGTAACGCCAAACGCTTTTACTGACATGCCTTCCACCCAACCCAGGCGGTCAAGTTTCGCCATTCAGGTTGAGGGCTTGCGGAATCGCGGGATAATTGCTGGTAGTCGCATCAGCAAGCTTGTTAAGATCGTCACTCTAAGGGACTGCGCGCGCAATGATCAAGCGTGGGATGATCTGCTGTGAAGCGTCGAGAAGTTAAAATCACGGCTTCAAATTCTCGGCCCGATTACAAGACGTCGGACGACGACTCGGTCGTGCCTGTCGGGCGGTTAATAGCAAAAGCGCTGGCTGGCTCATGGCTTAATCCGCCGCCTCGTTGTGAGCTGTCTACGGCCGAACTGGCTCGGATTGCGCCGCTGCTCATCAAGAGTGGCGCGGGCGGCCTCCTGTGGAGATGTATTCGCGAGACGGATTTCGCGCACACCAAGATCGGCGCGGATCTCCAGGCGGTGTATCGACTTCAGCGGCTTGAGTCGCTTGCTCATATTCAAAAGATCAAAACCGTAATCACGCATTTGCACGCCGCCGGCATCGACTCGGTGCTGATGAAGGGCTGGGGTGTTGCGCGGCTTTATCCAGAGGCGGGTCTGCGCCACTACACGGATCTCGATTTATGTTTCGCACCTGAGCGCGCGCGTGCGGCGCGAACGGCGTTGAAAGATCTAGGCCCGCTCGAGTTGTATGTTGATGTGCATCAAGGGTTGGGACGGCACGAGAAGCTTGCCTGGTCAGACATCCTGAGTCGCGCGGAGACTGTGAACCTGGAAGATGTGACCGTTCGCATTCTCGGAGCTGAAGATCACCTGCGTCTGTTGTGTCTGCATTGGTTGCGCCACGATGCGTGGAACCCTATCGGTTTGTGTGACATTGCCGCAGCGTTCGCTTCGCGGCGCCCGGATTTCGATTGGCCGATTGCGCTGGGCTCAGACCAGAAGCACGCGGATTGGATGGCTTGCGCGATCGGTCTCGCTCATCAGCTGCTTGGAGTTGACGTCGAGGGGACTCCGATCGCTGAACGTGCTCAAAGGTTGCCGACGTGGCTTGTGACGGAAGTGCTCGAGCAATGGGAAACTTGTCTTAACGCAAACTATAGGGACATAGCGCTGGCGGAGGTGGGGCCTTTACTTCGCTCGCCATCCCGAGTTGTTAAGGAGCTATCCGTGCGCTGGCATTATCCGATCCGGGCCACTATGGAAGTGGGCGGTAATTTCAACCAGTGGCCGCGCGCGCCCTATCAGGTCGCGGCCGTCCTGCTTCGATGGACAGAGTTTCCCAGACAGATCGCGATGTTGATTGCGCGCTGGTTTCGCGCCCAGAGACGACGGCCCCCTTCGTCGTCCGATACGCGCAACGATTTGCTGACTTTGAACAGCGAAATGTGAAACACTCCGACTCTCCACAGTCCCTTTGAACCCTCTCGCCTTCCGCTAATTTCTCTACTTCGCACTAGCTACAACGCGGTTGCGAGTGCGTCCATCCTGGAAGTTCCTACCGTATAACGCTTTCCCCAATCTATACGTCGTGAAGCGTTCTGGCTTAAAAATCATTTTCTGCGTGTTGCTGGCACTGCCCTCCGTGGCATTCGCACAAGCGACCAAGCCGGCGGTCGAGTACCGCTCGCTACTCAACATTCCATTCACGCAAGCTGAAGGCAATTTCGAAATCTGTGAACTACAAATTGTCTTTCCGTCGCCAGCCTACGATCGCGCGACGTTGAGTATCACTGAGGAGTCAGGCGAAGAGGTGGCCAGCGTTCCGTTACACCTGCAGTCGTATTTGAAATTCCCAATCTTCGGAACATTCGTCCCGGACGTACCCGACACAATTAGAATCGGCAAGTCAGGGGACTTCGTCTTAACTATCAAAGCCGCCGATGAAGTTATTACCAGGTTTCCATTCACTATTGTTTCCGAAGTAGGTGCCGACCCGTATGCTCGACCGAAGGGTTACTTGCGCGACGGTCCGTGGCGTGACTTAGCATATCTCTCACTGCCCGTGTATGGCGAAAACGCAAACATCAAATTCAACTGGTGGATGAGCTTGCGCGAATTGCCTGTCGATATGACCAACCCAGCCGTGCGCATTCGGCTCATGCAAGGCTACAAGGAAGTAGCGAGAAGCACCGCAGCGCAAACTTTGACCAAACAGGACTGGCAATTCTTCGCGACCGAACTCGTCAAGACCCGGGGAAGAAATAAAGGGCCGCTGACAATGACTGAACTCGTCGCGCACGACTCGAGTTACCTCCTAATTGTGGAAGCGAATAACGTCCCGATAAAATCGTACCGCCTGGAAGTTCGCGATGGACATCTGCAGCGTGCGGATCAGAGCCGCATAGATTTCGAACCTCACGCAGACTTCATTTCGCCCCGCTTCATCGAGACGAGTGGCGGTGCACCGGCATCTGCTCCGGCGGTCACTGACGCGTACTGGCTGCGACGCAGTGGCGTACGACGCTCATTTGCGCCGTTCGCGGCAAGACCCGAACAGCCTCAACAGATCGGCAAAAAAGAGTAAACGCGCGATATCGCTGGCCACCGACATCGTGTCTAAGATTCGCTTGGGCATCCCCACGCCAAGGCTAATCTCTCGACCTACCGCTAGCTTCCACAGTCGATTCCGCCTTTTCATTCCGAATCAGGCCAAAATCACCCGTTCGACGCCAGTTTTCTGGACACTCGTCCGAATTGGCCGTTTAATACTGATACAAATAGGAATCTCGCGAGGCGCCGGCCTGTTGTCAGTAGCCCACTTCAGCCCGGGGCCAGTCAAAAGATGGCGTTGACTTGGAAAATGAGCGGGGATATACTCCCGGCCACTTTCTTCGAGCCGGCGAAGTCAAATAGAACAGAAGTTCTCTCATAAATTGGGAGGGGGATACACTCTTGAGAGTCAAACACCAAAAAGGACTGACGGTAACAGCGGTCCTGGTAATTCTGGCAGTCACGCAACTATATGTTGCTGTGGGCTTCGCCAGTCCGAGCGACGCGAACAAGGTTACAGCTACTACGCCCCAACTCATGGGCGTACTAACTACTCGCGACAATAAAGCGGTCACAGTTAACGGCGCGTCTGCAGTAAGCGGCGCGACAATTCCAAGCGGTGCGCAGATCGTGACGCCTGACGGCGTCGGAGCTACGCTTCGTCTGGGACCGTTAGGCTCGCTGTGTATCGCACCCGGTTCGCAAGTCACAGTTGAATTCAATCGCGCGACTGGGACAATCACGGTCACAGTTACCGCGGGTTGCGTGATTCTTTCAACGAACAAGGGAACTACCGGAACAGTCGTTACTCCGCAAGGCACAGCCGGACAGACCAATCCCGCAGGGAGCGGCGCAATCGACGTTTGCTCGCGGCCCGGCTCGCCGACTGCCGTGAATCAAGGCGCAGCGGCCGACGCGGGAGCAGGAGCTTCGGCGCTGGATTGTAGTGCAGCCGGTGCAGCGGCGGCTCCGCCCACCGGAATTCCAGTGGCGGCAACCGGAGCGATGATTGGCGGCGGCGCTGCGGCATTGTATTTTCTGTTCCGTGGCGGGAACCCGAGCCCATCCGGACCGTAAGCACGAATTTCGTTCTAGCGGAAGCGGAAGACGATTAGTAATGCGAAGTCAGCGTGGCTTTTTGGCTACGCTGGCTTCGAGTTGTTTTGAGGTCAATTCCTGCGGGCTACTGAGCCATGGTTAAGAAGAGTCAGAAAAAAAAGACCAAGAAGAAGAAAACCGCGCTCGTTATTTGTCGCGACAGAAAAGAATTCTGGACTACTCAAAAACAGTTCTGGCAATGGATTCGTGAAGGCGTAGTCGTTAAGACTGCGGACAAGCCGCTGACCGGCGCTTTTCTACGCGAATACGAAGAACTCATGGTGCTGGTAAGTAACACCGTTCTGAATTTGGCGCATCCCAACCATATGCGGGAAGCGCTGGCATCCCGTCGCATCGGCCTGGGGCGAAAGTAGCGCCGTAAATTTTTTGCAAAAAGATGAAAACTGGTAGAGGCAAGTCCAATAGCGACGCGCTTTTGGTTTCTCACCCTTTTGTGCTGGTGTTGATGCTCATCGTGCTTGTCGCGCTGGTATGGCGCGCAGGCCGAACGGGTATCGGCGCCTTCTTTACGACCTCTGCCGCCGCGACAAGCCGCCTGAATGCGGCTGATTCGGCAGTGAAACTGAGTCCTGGCA
>DATNEI010000057.1:0-12828 GCA_035606795.1 Pyrinomonadaceae bacterium | reverse complement strand
GGAATCTTCAGCGTCACGATTGGTTGGTGTTGCAGCATCGGATTGCTGTCAGCTCCGGTGGGCATCGTCCTCGGCGTTGTTTCTCTGGTGCAGATAAAAAATGATTCAGCTAACAACACCGGCAAGCCGCTTTCCATCATTGGAATTGTTCTCAGCAGCGTGTACGTGGTTTTTTGGATTCTACTCTTCGCGTTCTATGGCATGGCGCTTTTCATGGGAAGTCTGAATCGCTGAACATCGCTCACAAATGAAGCGCTGTCCAACCTGCAACCAAACTTTCGATGAAGAGTGGCTCAGTTTCTGCACGCAGGATGGCACCACGCTGATTGATGAGCCGGCTGCGTCGAGCGAACCCCTGCCGACTATTCTTTCGCCTTCTCAAGCGGATGCATCAGCGCAGCAACCGACATGGCTAACTCCTGCGGCGGAACTTCCCGTATCGTCCCCGGAGTGGGCACCGCCGCAACCGGGAACACCTGTCTGGCAACCACCACCGCCACCACCGTATGCTCAACCACAGAGCAAAGGTCTGGCGACTGCAGCTATGATTCTCGGCATTATTAGCGTGACGGTAGGCTGGCTGTGCATGGGCCCAATTCCGGGTATTGCGGCAATTATCATGGGCGCAATCGCGCTTTCGCAGATCAAGAAAACGCCGGATAACGTCAGCGGAAAGCCGATGGCGATGGTTGGTCTCATCACCGGCAGTGTTACTGTTTTGATTTATGCAGGCATAATGATCTTTTACATCGTTGCTCTGGTCGCTGCCAATTCGTGAGTGAGAAATATGAAACGCTGTCCTACATGCAAAAAGACGTTTGACGATTCATTGACCTACTGTCTGGATGACGGCACGCCCTTGGCTCCCGAAACGCGTCCGGATTCTGAAGCGACATTGGTTTCGCCGTCGCCGCCACCTGCGGCGCAGCCGCCACCGACGCAGTTCGCGCAATACCAACCCCCAGCCTCTCCATACGGCACCGCGCCGAAACGTCGCGTGTGGCCGTGGGTGGTGGGAGGTCTGGCAGTGTTTTTTCTCTTTGTCATCGTGATCGTCGCGGCGATAACGATCCCACGAATCATGAAGAGGCCGGCCAACTCTAACCGCCACGTTGTGATCGATGTCCCCACGCCGGAACCGTCTGAGTCACCGGAGACACCGACACCGGAACCTTCGAAGTCAGATGCGGAAGCGCCCACTGACGAAGATGCCGTGCTCGCACAGCTTACCGATCTCGAGAAGGAATGGACGCAAGCGAACATCGATGGCAATAAGACTGCACTTGAACAGATCCTGGCAGACGAATACAGCGGCGGTGATACGGCCCATACCAAACGGCAATACATCGATGAGTTGAAACCTGACACGGCGATCAAGTCCTGGGAGTTGGAGGATCTCAGCGTCGACCTCAGCGGCGACCGCGCGACGATTACCGGCTATTTGAAGCAAGTGACAACAGGCGGAAGCGAAGTGTATAGCTTCACGGATGACTTCGTTTGGCGGGACGGACGTTGGCAGGCTACGGGGTCGCGAACCGTTCGTGTAAAATGAACCAAGAACGCGATCTTAGATCTTTGGACTTTGGCCTTTGTATTTGTTCGGATCTGACAACTGTGGTTTAAGCGGTTCTGTCAGGATAGAAGCCAAAGACCAAAGATCGAAGTTCAAAGATCAAGAGTTCAAACTATGTCCTTAATCACCGAAGTAATCGAATCCACCAAAGCCATCATCCAGGGCATGGGTGTGACTCTGTCTTACATTCCGAAACGCAAGCAGACGGTCGAGTATCCTGACGAACCAATCACCGTCCAACCGCGCTATCGCGGTCAGCATTTGCTCCATGTGGATGAATTGGGACGTGAAAAATGCGTCGCGTGTTTTCTTTGCGCGGCGGCCTGTCCGTCCGAGTGCATTTACATCGAAGCGACCGACGATCCTCGCCCGGCCGAAGAACGCACCGGCGTCGATGAGCGTTACGCGAGGGTCTATAATATCGACTACGGGCGCTGCATCTTCTGCGGTTTCTGTGTCGAGGCCTGTCCCAAAGATGCAATCACGCACGGCTACAATTTCGAGTTGTCCGTTTACAACCGTGCCGACCTGCTCAAGACGAAAGACGATTTGCTGATCACCAAACAGCTCCAGTCGAAGAATTATCGCGTGGCGTTTTCAGATGAGGACGTGGACTCAGAATACAAAGTGATTTAATTGGAGTCGCTCCCACATGCGGCCGACATCATATCGCATCGAATATAGCCGTTCGGCGATCAGCGATCTGGACAACCTTCCGGCGAGAATTCGGGCTCAGTTACTCAGGAAGATCGAGCGGCTTCACGACGGTCTGCACGGCAACATTAAGCGGCTCACCAAGGATGACTACACTTACAGATTGAGAATGGGTGATTACCGAGTCTTGTTTGATGTTGAGGGCAAACTTATAATCATTCGGCGAGTTGGGCATCGAAAAGAAATCTATGGTTAAGCCGATCGACAAGAAAGTAGGACGCGTGATCGCGCAAAAGCGACAACAGCTGATCGCGATTCGAACTGAGATCGAGGATTTGCTCGATTACCTCGAGGTTTTGGAAGCGCGCGCCCGTGATGACGGGAAACCACGGCTGTCGCACGATCAAATCAAAAAACGTTACGCCAGTCAGACAACCGCGCGCTCCGGCAATGGTCGCAAAGCCGCTTAGCTCGCTGCCACCGACTTCCTTCCTGAAATGCTCCGCGAATTCCACTATCGCTGGCAATTCGATCTCAGATCTTCGCCAGAAAAACTCTGGCCGCTGGTGGCCGATACCAATCGTTTCAATCGCGATACCGGCGTCCCGACTGTCGAAACGGTTGGCGAGAGTCGCGGCTACGTGCGACGTTTGCAACTAAAGACATTCGGCATCCCCATCGAATGGGAAGAGCAACCGTTTGAATGGGTGCGACCGGAACGATTCGCCGTAGTTCGCCGATACTCAAAGGGCCCGGTTGCCGAGTTGCGTGTCCTCGCGACGTTGACGCCAAAAGAAGATGCGTGCGATGGCGCCGGTGGGACAAAACTCATCTATGAGGTGTGGGCGAGACCCGCAAACTTTCTCGGGCAGTTGGCCATTCCGATCCAAATCGGGATCATCAGCGCGCGCCGGTTTGCGCGCACCTTCCGCGAATATGACCGTCTCGCGGTACGCGAGGAAGCGTCCGAGGCAATCAGCGCCGCCGAAATTGAATTCACCCGCGGCGGCCGGGCGCGGCTGATGGAGCTGGGTGAGCGACTGGCGACCAGTTGCGACGCCGGGTCCGTAGCGCTGCTCGTCGAGCACATTGCCAATGCTGACGACTTCGCGCTGGCGCGCATCCGACCCTACGAGTTGGCGAGGAAGTGGAACAAGCCGCGACGTGAAATCCTCGAACTCTGTTTTCAAGCGACGCGCGTAGGGATGCTCGACCTGCAATGGAACTTGATTTGTCCGATGTGCCGGGGCGGGGAAGCAAAAGATTCGCTCGACGAATTATCGCGGAATGTGCACTGCGATGGTTGCCACATCGATTTTGATGTGAACTTCGAGCAGTCAGTCGAACTAACCTTTCATCCGAACGCATCGATTCGCAGCGTGAACGTCGACACCTTTTGCGTAGGAGGTCCGCAGGTGACTCCGCACATTGTTGCCCAACAGTTGTTGTCGCCTGATTCGCAGCGATCGATTGCCATCAAACTGGAAGAAGGTCGCTATCGGTTACGCACCACCAGCGTTCCCGGCTGGCAACACCTGCGGGTGAGTGAGGGCGGTGAATGCAGCGTGCCTTTGCGCGCCGCCGCCGAAGGGTGGGCCACCGACGAGATTGAAATTTCGCACAAGTGTGAGTTGCAACTGGGAAATGGTACGCCTGATGAGCAGCTCTTCATTCTCGAACGGACTGAATGGTCCGACGATGCTGCGACCGCGGCGGAAGTTACGGCGGTGCAGATGTTCCGCGATCTGTTTGCGCGGGAAGCCTTGCGGCCGGGCGAACAGATTTCGGTCGGAACACTCACCGTGTTGTTTACCGATTTGAAGAACTCGACGCGCCTCTATCGTGAGATTGGCGATGCGACCGCGTTCGGTCGCGTGATGAACCACTTCGACGTTTTGAAGCAGACAATTGCCGAGCAGGAGGGCGCACTGGTAAAGACGATCGGCGATGCCGTGATGGCGGTGTTTCGTCGACCCGCAAATGCTTTGCGCGCGATGCTCGAGGCGCAAGACCGACTGGCGAATCCGCCCGACGGATTGTTGCCGTTAACTCTGAAGGCGGGCCTGCATACCGGACCCTGCATCGCGGTCACGCTCAACGATCGGCTCGATTATTTCGGTTCGACGGTGAATCTTGCCGCGCGTTTGGAAGGACAATCCACCGGAGGCGATGTCGTGATCTCGACTTCTGTCTATTCTGATCCGGAGGTGCGCGAGCTTTTGCAAGAATGTTCCGCCGGACTGGCCGCGACTCGATTTACCATTCCGTTGAAGGGCTTTGATGAAGAACAGTTTGAACTATGGCGCGTCGCGCGCGCTGTCGAACAGCGGGTCAGTACCGCGGGCGGTAGCGACCGGATTGGGGAATCAAATTGAGTTTGGATCCCGTCGCTACTCCTCCGGGTGCTGACACACCGTCTATGCCGATAATCGCAACTCACGACGTAATCCGCATCTATCAGATGGGCGCAACCGAAGTTATCGCGCTCAATCGGGTTACTATGAGCGCAGAAGAAGGCGAGTTCGTCGCAATCCAGGGAACGTCGGGTTCCGGCAAATCTACTTTGCTGAATCTCCTGGGTGGTCTCGATCGGCCGACCAGCGGCGACGTGCTGTTCGATTCAGAGCCGCTCGGCCCGCGCACCAAAAAACAGATGGCGCGTTACCGGCGCTTTTCGGTGGGCATGATCTTTCAAAATTTCAATCTGATTCCGACGATGACGGCCGTCGAAAATGTCCGTCTGGCGCTGGCCTTCGGCGGCGTGCGCGGTGTCGATCGCCGCCAGCGGGCCACCGAATTGCTGCAACGCGTCGGCTTGTCCGATCGCATGGAGCATCGTCCTTCTGAATTATCGGGCGGCGAGCAACAGCGCGTCGCGATTGCGCGCGCCCTCGCCAATCGCCCACGCGTCTTGCTTGCGGACGAGCCAACCGGAAATCTAGACTCGACGCGCGCTCATGAATTATTGGGACTATTGCGAGAAATGGTCGCGACAGATCGTTTGACTGTCCTGTTGGTGACACACGATCGCGAATTGGCCGGCAGCTTCGCCGATCGCATTATTACAATGAAAGACGGAAGGATAACTGATTGATTCATTGAATCATCGGCTCATTGATTCATTGAGTATCCGGGGCGACTTGCTCATCAATCAATGGCGCAATGGGCCAATGAATCAATGAATCAATGAATCAATCAATGGATGGAGTTTAGCTATGTCCACACCCGTTCCCCGAGTCATGACGGTCGAAGCGATTCGTTCTGTCCCGCTGTTCGCTTCGCTTAACGACGAAGCTTCGCAGGAATTGCTGACCCTGTTGCAGGGCCGCGACGTCGCGTCCGGGACGCCGCTGTTTCGCGCCGGCGATAAAGGCGACTCGATGTATTTGATCCAGAGCGGGCGTGTGCGCATTGCCGTCAATGACGAGGACGGACATCAGATCGTTTTGGCTGAACTGGCGCAGGGCGATTTCTTTGGCGAGATGGCTATTATCGATGGCCAGCAACGCGCGGCCGGAGCGACGGTGATCGAGGATGCGCATCTTTTGGTGTTGTCGCGCGATAATTTTCTGCGATTCATTAACAGCAATCCCGGCGTAGCCCTCGAGATGTTGAGCGCTGTCTTCCAACGCCTGCGTCACACTGACAAGATGTTGCAGCAGCGCGTTTCGCGTAACGTCAACGAAGAGCAAGACAAGCGCATGACAATCGCGGATCGCGCGGCCGATGGCATCGCCGAATTTGGCGGCAGTTGGAAGTTCATTATCAGCGCGATCGGCATCATCATAGCGTGGATCATTTTTAACTCTTACATCCTGGTGAAGGGATTCGATGCCGCGCCTTATCAGATGCTGAATCTGGTGATGGGCATCATCGCCGGCTTGCAGGCGCCGATCATCATGATGTCGCAAAACCGCCAGGGCTCGAAAGATCGTCTGCGCGCCGACCTGGATTATCAGGTAAACCTGAAAAATGAACTCGCACTGTCGGAAGTACTGCGCCGGCTTGATGTGCTCGAGAGCGAGCGCTTGCCGCTTTTATTTGCGCAACAGAATGAGAAGTTGGTTGAGGTGAGCGGTACTGCAACGAAGTCCACTCGCGCTGGTTAACATGTTCTTTCTCCGGAAGGGAGGGTTAGTCAGGGTCGCCACATGCCGATTTCCTATTTCGATTGAACCCGCGTGGCAGCAACTGGGGGCGTGCCAAAACGCTCAATCGGCAATTGGCAATCAAAAATCGGCAATGGCGGAAAACCTCATCCCCAGCCCTTATCCCAAAAGCGAGAAGTGAGTTCAAAAATGATCCAGGCAATCTTCTTCGATTTCAACGGCGTCATCATCAACGATGAACGCATTCATTTGCAGGCGTATCAAGAGGTTTTGCAAACGCACGACGTCGAACTGCTTGAAGAGGACTATTTCAACTGCCTCGGCATGAATGACGTGGCGTTCACGCGCGCCGCATTCGCGCGCGCCGGACGCGAAGTCGATGATGAGACCATGCGCACAATTATCGACCGTGAGCATGAGCTGCATCGTTCGTTTATCGAGGCGGAAGTTCCGTTTGCTCCCGGCATCGTCACGTTTGTGAGAGAAGCCGCCCGCGAATTCGATCTGGGAATAGTCAGCATGGCCGAAACGTCAGAGATCGAGCATGTGCTCAATCCCGCAAATCTTACTCACCACTTTGCCGTGATCGTGGGTGCCGAACCAGGCCTTAATTACAAGCCCGCGCCGGACTGTTATCGGCGCGGACTCGAGCTACTCAATGCAGCGCGTCGCAGTGATCGAAGGTTGCCATTGCTACCCGCGGAATGTCTGGTCATCGAGGATGCACCGCCGGGCGTTGCAGCGGGACGAGCCGCGGGGATGCGCACGCTGGCGATTACTAACACCGTCGCGGAACCTCTGCTCCGCGCCGCTCGCGCAGACGTCGTCAGCGCGACCCTCGATGACTGGAACACGGATGCTGTGCGACTCGTGTTTGACTAAGCGCGAACTCTCTCTAAGTGCGCTCCTCGAACACATCGCTAACGCGAGGCGTGAATGAGATCGCGTGTCCATACCTGGTTTTCCCAACCCAAGTTATCTGTACTAGTTAGTACAAAATCGTACGATTTAGTTGCACCCGTTTTGTAAGTGGCTTGTTCTTTTTGTTGCGCTTTTCAGCGAACAACGGATCACGGACGCTTTGCTTCTCACCTCTGTAGCTCGGAATGCGAGTTGCTGAACTGCTGGGTGTTACTGTCGATCGATTTAATACGCAGGCCCAGTGTGCGACTTCAAATATCATTTTCTCCTCAGTAAGCAATCATGCAACCAATTAACAACGCATCGCTAAAAGAACGACTGTCTGCGGCCGAACCCGCCCGCCCCAAACTCAGTGTGGCCGCGCCGATTGAGAAGCATCTCCTCAATCGCGAACTCAGCCTGATTGAGTTTTTCCGGCAGGTGCTGGACGAAGCGCATGACGAAAGAAACCCGCTGCTTGAAAGATTGCGGTTTGTCACGATCTTCGCCTACATCGTCGATGAGTTTTTCATGGTGCGGGTATCCGGCCTGAAGGAAGAAGTCGAGCATGGCTATAAAAGCCCTTCGCCGGATGGTTTGACTGCCGATGAGCAACTGCGAGAGATCCGCGATCGTCTGGCGCCGATGATGGCCGACGCGTTGCGCGTGCTGCAGGAAGAAATCCTGCCGGGACTCGCGCGCCACGGTCTGGAAGTGGTGCCTTATGAATCTTTGACGAAGGTTGAGCGCGAACACGCCGGTGAGTATTTTGCGCAGCATGTGTTTCCGGTGTTGACGCCGCTCGCAGTCGATCCGGTCCACCCCTTTCCTTATATTTCGGGCTTGAGTCTCAACTTTGGAATCATGGTCGGACCCGCCGGGTCCGAAGACGAGAAGGGTTCATTCGTTCGCTTGAAAGTCCCGCAGATTCTCCCGGGATTAGTGCAGGTGGGCCCGCATTCGAAATACACCTACCTGAGTGAAATCATCCGCGCCAATCTCAGTTCGCTGTTTCCCGGAATGGACGTGCTGGAGGCGCACACGTTCCGCGTCACGCGCGACGCCGACCTGGATGTCCGCGAAGATGAAGCCGAAGATTTGCTGCGCGCGCTGCAACGCGAGCTGCGCAAGCGGCGCTTTGGCGCACCGGTGCGTTTAGAGATTTCAGCCGGCATGCCGGACGAGATGGCGGGTTACTTGATGGAATCGATCGGCGTGGAACCGGACGACGTGTACGTGCTCGACGGCCCACTCAACGTGCAGGATTTTAACGAACTGTACGAGTTGGACCGCCCCCAGTTAAAGCATCGGCCGCTACAGCCAATCATTCCGGCGCCCCTCAAAGAGCGCGACTCGATCTTCGACGCGATCAAGCAGCGCGACGTACTGCTGCATCATCCTTATACCGATTACTCGGTCGTGATTGATTTCATTCGCGCAGCCGCATTCGATCCGAATGTGCTGGCCATAAAGATCTGCTTGTACCGCACGGGGGCGCAATCTGAAATCGCCGAGGTGCTGAGGCAGGCGGGCGAAATGGGCAAGCAGGTGACTGCGCTGATCGAGTTGAAAGCGCGCTTCGATGAAGAGAACAACATTGAATGGGCGCAGCGGCTTGAGCGTGCCGGCGTGCATGTCGTCTATGGTCTCATCGGCTTGAAGACGCACTGCAAATTGACGCTGGTGGTGCGCCGCGAAGGCCAGGCGCTGCGTCGCTACGTGCACATCGCCACCGGGAACTACAATCCAACATCGTCTTCGACTTACACGGATTTCGGCGTTCTCACTGCCGACGAGCAAACCGGCCAGGACGCGACTGAGTTTTTCAATTTCCTGACCGGGCATTCGAAGCAGAAAGACTATCGCAAGTTGATGGTCTCGCCCGTGAATCTGCGCGAGGGCATTACGCAACTTATCGAGCGAGAAACGGCGCACGCCAAACTGGGACGGCCGGCGCGCATTGTCGCGAAGCTGAATCGTCTGGCCGATGAGGGGATTATCGAATCGTTATATGAAGCTTCTCAGGCCGGCGTTTCGATCGACTTGATCATTCGCGGTATCTGCATGTTGCGGCCCGGCGTGCCCGGGTTGTCAGAGAACATTCGCGTGCGCAGCATCGTCGGCCGCTACCTCGAACACAGTCGCGTGCTCTATTTCCTGAACGACGGCGCCGAAGACGTTTACCTCGGCAGCGCTGACTGGATGGTCCGCAACCTTAACCGCCGCGTCGAAGTCATGACACCGGTCGAAGATCCACGTTTGCGGAAGTATTTGAAGGAGGACGTCCTCGACGTCTACTTGCGGGATAACACGAACGCACGCGAGCTGCAGCCCGATGGCTCGTACGTGCGAACCCGTGTCGAGGAGGGCGACGAGCCATTCGACAGTCAAATGTATTTCGAGGGCATTGACCCGAATATCTGAACCCACCACTCGAGCGTTTCCTTTCCCCCTTAAATAATTACACCTCACCTGCCGTAATGCTGCTGCTTGATGTGGCGGCCAAGGAGGTTTGTGAAATGCAGTGGAGGGATCGACGTCAAAGTGACAACATCGAAGATCGCCGCGGACTAACGGGCGGCAGAATCGCGCTGGGCGGCGTGGGCGGCATAGTCGTTCTGGTCCTGGCGCTTTTGTTTGGCGCCGATCCGCGCCAATTGCTTGAGCAGTTACCGAACGGCGACAACTCTGTTCAGACTTCGCGGCCAACGAATCCTGAAGAGGAAGAGCTCAAGCAATTCGTCGCAGTCGTGCTTGCGGAAACTGAGGATGCCTGGAGCGACACCTTTCGGCGGGCGGGCAAACAGTATCGCAAACCGACGCTCGTGCTCTTCACCGATCAGGTGGATTCAGCTTGCGGTGTAGCGGGCACTGCGGTCGGGCCTTTCTATTGTCCGGCGGACGAGAAACTCTACATCGACCTTTCGTTCTTCCACGAATTGCGCACGAGGTTTCGCGCGCCCGGCGACTTTGCGATCGCTTACGTGGTGGCGCACGAAGTCGGCCATCACGTGCAGAAACTCCTCGGCACGAGCGATCGTGTGAACGCTGCGCGCCGCAATCAGAGTGAAGACGGGGCAAACGGCCTCTCGGTGCGAATGGAATTGCAGGCAGATTTTTATGCGGGCGTGTGGGCGCATTATGCGCGGGATCGCGGCATTGTCGAACCGGGCGACATTGAAGAAGCCCTGGGCGCGGCCAGCGCAGTCGGCGACGATCGTTTGCAGCGCGAAGGCCAGGGCTACGTCGTGCCCGATTCATTTACGCACGGCACATCCGAGCAGCGCTCGCGTTGGTTTCGCCGGGGCTTTGAAACCGGCGATGTGAGGACGGGCGATACCTTCAGTGCTGCGGATTTGTAACGACCACAGTTAAGCACTTCTTTGCGGCGTTTCTTTGCGACTTTGTGCCTTGGCGTGAACCTGCCTCTCTCGAAGAGGAAATCTCACGCAAAGACGCTGAGACGCAAAGCCACGCAAAATCAAACCATCCTATCTTCTCGTCTCGACAGCAGATTGCTTCCGGCTTACTGTATGCACTAACCGATGAAGCAGAAGAAGATTCGCATCACGGATCTGCTGTTCCCTCATTGGGCAAGCCTGACGCTCGCATTCGTCGCGGTTCTCGGCGAAAGCCTCACGGATTTGCTCGAGCCGTGGCCGCTCAAGGTTGTCTTTGATTATGTTTTCGGCTCGAAGCACATGCCTGACTGGCTCGCTTCGCTCGTTAGCTTCATTGGTTCCGACAAACTTTCGATTCTAAATTTCGCCGCGCTCGCCGTGATCGTAATTGCTCTGTTGGGCGCGATCAGCTCATACGGCGAGAAGTACCTCACCACTAGTGTGGGCCAGTGGGTAATGCATGACCTGCGCCGCATTCTCTACAGCCACATTCAGAAACTCTCGCTGTCGTATCACGATCAGAAACGCACTGGAGATTTGATCAGCCGGGTCACCAGCGACATCGATGCGGTCCAGAATCTGATTTCGAACGTGTTGCTGGGCATGCTCGTCAACGTGCTGACGCTAATCGGCATGCTCGCCGTGATGTTCTATCTGAACTGGCAGTTCACTTTGATTGCGATGGTGGTCGCGCCTGGATTGTTCTGGGCCGTGTATCACTACACGCGGCGCATCAAGGAAGCTTCGCGGGACGTGCGCAAGAAAGAGGGCGAGGTCGTCTCAGTTTTGGAAGAAGTGCTGTCGTCCATTCGCGTAGTTAAAGCCTTTGCGCGTGAAGATTACGAGCAGGAGCGGTTCGAAAAGCGCAGTCTGGAAAGTGTCCAACGCTCGTTGGCGGCGCGCAGTCTGAAAGCGAAGCTGTCGCCGCTGGTGGAAGTAATTGTCGCGTGCGGCACCTGCCTCGTGCTTTGGTGGGGCTCGCGTCTGGTTGTCAGTGGCGCTTTGACGTCCGGCGACTTGCTCGTTTTCCTGCTTTACCTCGGCAAGATGTACAAGCCCATGCGCGAACTCTCAAAGATGACCGACACCATCTCAAAAGCCGATGTCGGTTGGGAACGCATTCGTGAAGTGCTGGAGAACGAACAGCGAGTGCGCAATCGTCCCGGCGCGAAGAAAGCGCCCAAGTTCAGAGGTGACATTGAGTACGAGCACGTGGCTTTTTCGTACAGCGCCGACCAACCGCTGCTAAAGGATCTGAGCATGAAGATCAAGGCCGGACAATTGGCGGCGTTGGTGGGTCCGACGGGCGCGGGCAAAACGACGATCGTGAGTTTGCTGCCGCGGTTCTACGATCTGACTTCCGGCGTCATAAAAATTGACGGTCAGGACATCCGCAACTTCAAGATCAAATCGATGCGGCGGCAAATCAGTTTCGTTTTGCAGGAGTCGATGCTGTTTCACGCGACCATCTGGCAGAATATAGCCTACGGCAAACCTGAAGCGACGCGTGAAGAGATTATCCGCGCGGCCCAAATGGCGAACGCGGAAGAATTCATTCTGCGCATGCCCGAAGGCTACGACACGATGGTGGGCGAGCGCGGCGTGACTTTGTCGGGCGGACAGCGCCAACGCGTCGCCCTCGGGCGCGCCATGGTTCGCCAGCCGGCGGCCTTCCTGATGGACGAGCCGTTGTCCAACCTCGACGCCAAGCTGCGCGTGCACATGCGAAGCGAGCTCGCGGAGCTGCATGCCCGCCTCGGCACGACGTTCATCTACGTCACGCACGACCAGGTCGAGGCGATGACCATGTCGGACCGCGTCGCGATGATGGACGGCGGCACGATCCTGCAGCTCGGCCGGCCGAGCGAGCTCTACGCGCGCCCCGCGAGCATCAAGGTCGCGCAGTTCATCGGCACGCCAGCCATCAACCTGCTGCCGGCAAACGCCGCTGCCGATGGAACCGTCGAGCTCTTCGGCTCGGCGCTGCCCTTGCGCATGCGCCGCGCCGGCGCCCTGACGCTCGGCATACGGCCCGAAGCGATCGTGGCCGCCCCGCCGGGCACGCAGCGCGCAGGATTGCACATGCTGCCCGCGCGGCTGCGCCGCAGCGAGAACCTCGGCGCGGAGCACATCCTTCACGCAGACCTCGTCGCGCCGGCGAGCGGCACGATCGTGTGCAGCTACGAGGGTG
>DATNEI010000056.1:0-51449 GCA_035606795.1 Pyrinomonadaceae bacterium | reverse complement strand
CCAGAACCCGACTTGATCTAATCCACGCTGCCGGCCCAGTTCGCCTGCCGAGCCTGCCTGCATGTACATGTCGTAATCGTCAAAGTGCGTCGTCCACCACTTGTAATCATTACTGCGCGAGCCGTCCTGCTCGTAGATGTAGGGCAAGTTCTGCTCGCGGAACGCGCCGTTATGAAACCAGTCGTCGCCCATCCACCCATCCACCATTGGGTTCATCGGCACCGAAACCTTGAGCGCCGGATGCGGATTCACCAAAGCCATCAGCGGCAAGAATCCATCATAAGAGATCCCGAGAATCCCAACCTTCCCGTTGCTCTCCTTAACGTTCTTCACCAGCCAATCGATCGTGTCGTAAGTGTCCGTCGCATGATCGACCTTCGTCGGGTTCAAAGGCCCCCGCAACGGCCGGTTCATCACATAATCGCCTTCGGACCCATACTTCCCGCGCACGTCCTGCACCACGCGAATGTATCCACCCTCGACAATCACTTCGAGCGCGTTGTCATAGCCGTTAAGAATTGGCCCGAGATGCGAACTGGCCGCATGACTCGTGAGTTCCGTCGCGTTGTACGGCGTGCGAGTTAGAAGAATCGGCGCATGCTTCTTGGGATCGAGCTTGTTTGCATCGATGACGGATTTAGGAACGATGATGACGGTATGTAGCTTCACGCCATCGCGCATTGGAATCATCACGTCCCGCCGTTCGTATTCAAGGCCATAGTTCGTCGGCTTGAATTCTTGAGGCGATTCGGAGGGCAGCGTTTGCGTCTGAATCCTCGCAGCGAAAACTAGGGAAGACGCAACCATGGTTAGGATCACGCAATAACTACGAGTGTTCTTTATGATCATCTTTCGAATAGTCCCCAGGTTTGTTTGAGTTTGTTGATTGCCCAGACAGCCGCAAGCGAACTCTTTATAACTTAAGCCTCGACGGAAGAGAAACCGAGAGCTGGCTGCGCTCAACCCTTTCTCAGAATCCAATTCGACATCGCGCGCTGGTGCTGCACCACCACCGTCTTAAATGGTTCGAGCCACTGACCGCCGTGCGATTCTGTTTCCCGCAAAAGCATTTCTTCATCCACCAGAAAACGTTCGCTTCCGTCAGGCAAGTGATAACGCCGGCCTTCGATTCGTCTGATTCCGTCAATACCGACGGTTGACGCCAGGCGCGCGAAGAAAATTCCGCCGGGCTTCAGCACTCTCCACATTTCGCGCACCATCTGGTCCCAGTGGTTTTCATCGCGGGCAAAATGCAGGACAGCGCTGCTCAGCACCACGTCAAAAGCCGAATCGGCGAAGGACATTTTCTCAACCGCTTCTATCCGAAAGTTTTCGGCGGGAAGACTTGGCGCCAGTTCGGCAGCCAGCGAGCGAATTTCGGCAATCACAGCCGGAGACTGATCAACGCCGGAGACATCAAAACCGGTTTTGAAAAAGTAAGTGAGGTTGCGGCCGCCGCCACAGCCGGCGTCTAGCAATTTCATTTCAGAGGTGATGCGGCCTTTCAAAAGGAGATCGAACAAATAGATGTCGATGCCGCCGAACCATTCGCGTAGATTCATCATTTAGTTTTAGAAACCTTACGTCCGTCGCAACCAGGAAAGCCAGTGCGTTAGTATCCTGATTTGAGAATGAAGTCAGTACCGGGAGCGATAGCGACCGGGTCAGGCCGATAGCAATGATTGAGATTCCGGCATTTTGTTACCCGGTCGCTATCGCTCCCGGCACTGACTGTATCGCCCATACGGCACGCTCCCTCGCCCACGTTTCCGTGGCAGATTAATTATTAGCTTAAATCTTTATTGACCACTCAGGGTTGGGTTGTTAGTCTCTAAGTAGACCGACATCGCCCTTCCCCTCACCCGCTGCTATAGAAACCTAACTGGAGAATGTCATGAAGATGAATATAAAAAGAATCCCGAACCTCGTCGTCTACTCCGCACTTTACGCCGCCATCTGCGGGATTAGCATTTGGTTATTGGTCTTTCACCCTGAGAGCCCCACTAATTGGGTTCTGTATATACTCATCATCGGGTCGGTCTTAGCAGGCATCGTTAAATTTGCCTTACATTCCCGCAAGCGACATCAACAATCTCTATAAAAACACGTCTATTTTTCAGAGTAAACGAGAGCGGCGGGTTTCGGCCTCGGGCCAATTTCATCTTAAGACACCGCCCTCTCGGAGCCTGATGGTGTGCGATAACGAAATGAGTGTTACGATGAAACGTAAATGAAGACAACGAGGTGAGAGCTTATGGCATGGGATGGCGATGCTTTAGCGGGCCAAATGGAAGAGATAGTTGAACGGCAGCAGGCAATAGCCGACGCGCGCGCGTTCAACAACACCTCAACTCTCGAGGAGCGCGCGCGCAGCGCGAAATTTGAATCGCTGCGAGTATCGCGCTCGCGCATAATGACTCAACTGAAAGCGTGTACCAACCCGTCATACCGCACCGTGCTCGAGCGCGCACTAAAATCCCTCAACGACGAGATGGCCGAAGACGAAGCGCGCGGCTAGCGTGAGTATCATGTGCGTGTTAGCTGACGGTATTATTCACGATAACCAACCCAATTGACCCGACTCCCATAAGGTCAAATCTAATTCCCCTTTCAATGCGACCCTTTCAGGGTCACCGAACGCTTTGTGATTTCGATCCGTGGGCGGCGCCCACGGCTATTCAATGACAGCCCTTCAGGCTGCACATGCCGTCAACTTGTGTCCAGTTGTCCAGACCGCGCTACAATCGCCAAAAACACCGTCCATGAGGAGGCATCAAATGAAATCGAAAATTGAAAAAGAAGTTCGATTTCTCAAAGTCTACGCCGTCGTGGCGACAATCGGTTTTGCCACGCTCATCGTATCAGGCTTCACCATGCAAGGCGCCCGGACGAAGTTCGACGAGATTGATGTAGGTAGGATCAATATCGTCGAAAAGTCGGGTAAGCTTGATATGGTGATCTCGAACCAGGAGCGACAACACCCAGGCATATCGAACGGCAAGATCATCAGACGAAGCGGACCGCGCCCCCCGGGAATGATCTTCTTCGATCAGACAGGCGACGAGATGGGCGGTCTGATTTTCGGCGACAATGGCGGCCGAGGTCACTTCGGATCGTTTACCTTTGACAAGGTGCTGAACGATCAGGCGATGGGTTTTCGCTATCTGGAAAGTGACGACGGCAGTTACGTATCTGGTTTGCAACTCTGGCAGCCGCCGAATATTTCGAGCGATGAGGAGTCGGCGAAAGTCGGAGAGGCCCGTAAGATTACCGATCCGGCGCAAAGAAAAGCCGCATTCCAGGCGCTGATTGATAAAGGCCAGCTAACCGTTAATCGAATGTTTCTCGGGAAACAGAGAGATAATGCCATCTTGTTGGAAATGGACGACGTCAAAAATAGGCCGCGAATTCGGATGCTGGTCCTACCTGATGGCACACCGAAGCTCGAATTTCTCGATGAGGGCGGAAAGGTTATTTCCAGTTTGCCGAAGTGAATCTGAGCCGGTGCAATGCAAGGAGTAACGATGCAAAGACGAAAACTTGGAAATGATCTCGAAGTGTCCGCGCTCGGCTTGGGCTGTATGGGGATGACGTTCGCCTACGGCGCGCCGCCCGACAGAACCGAGATGATCACACTGCTGCGCGCGGCGGTCGAGCGCGGTGTCACTTTCTTTGACACGGCGGAAGTCTATGGGCCGTTCACGAACGAAGAGCTGTTGGGCGAAGCACTGGCTCCCGTGCGTGACCAGGTCGTGATTGCTACCAAATTTGGTTTCAAGCTCGATCCCACGGGCGCGAAATCATGGGTGGGCACGGACAGCCGGCCAGAGCACATTAAGGAAGTCGCCGAAGCGTCGCTCAAGCGACTGAAGACTGATCGCATCGACCTGTTCTATCAACATCGCGTCGATCCGAACGTGCCGATTGAGGATGTCGCGGGCGCGGTTAAAGATTTAATTCAGTCAGGCAAGGTGAGGCACTTCGGCCTTTCTGAACCCGGCGTCGAAACGATCAAGCACGCGCACGCGGTCCAGTCAATTACCGCTGTGCAGAACGAATATTCATTGTGGACCAGAACTCCGGAAAAGGAAGTCATCCCCACGCTCGAAGAACTCGGCATCGGCCTCGTGCCTTACAGTCCGCTCGGCCGAGGTTTTCTCACCGGAAAGATCGACGCAACCACGACCTTCAGCAGTACAGACTTTCGTGCGAATCTGCCACGCTTTACACCTGAAGCCCGCAAAGCAAACCAGACGCTGGTTGATCTACTGACATCAATCGCAAAACGAAAGGGTGCGACACCGGCACAGGTCGCTTTGGCGTGGATCCTCGCCCAAAAACCCTGGATCGTTCCGATTCCCGGCACGACGAAGTTGCACCGGGTGGAGGAGAACATTCGCGCGGCGGAGGTTGAACTAACCAGTGATGACTTGCGCGAGATTGATGACGCGTCCGCACAAATTAAAGTAGAAGGCGCGCGTTACCCGGAAGCGCTCGAGAAGATGACCGGAATCTAAAAGACAGAAGAGTTATCCGCAGATTACGCAGATTTCACAGATTAGGACAAACAGTGAAGGCCCCCAGCCGCACAGATCGGAGAAATGATGCGAGTCTGAGACGGCCTTACGAAGTTTGCGGTTGATTCTTTACGGCGCCGCGGATATTCATCGCCGCCAGCGCGAGCTGCAAGACGATGAGTGCCCACGCGCGGTCGCCAACACCCCAAACAATCCAAAGCACATTGCTCAAAAGGAACAACCAAAATCCCCAGTTACGCTTCAGCTTTCTTTGCGACGCGACCATCCACGCGGCAACGACGGTGATGATCATCGCCGGCCATTGAATCAGATCGATCACATTCATACTGAATCCTCATGAGAACCTGGACAACTTAGAACGCCAGGGGCTCAAAAGTCGGCGAAGCCGACGAATGACAATAGCCCACCGATTCATCGGTGGGATCGAGGACGAAGATGAATCAGAGTCCGTGAAACGACGACTGAATAAAATATTTGTGAACCTGGACAATCCGTTCGTCCGCTGCGCGGATTCTGACTAAAAAACTGATCGCTCCCCAGCGCTGAAGCGCTGGGCTAATTGTCGACCGTCCGCTTCGCGGACTCATTGGACGTACTTTTCACGAAAAGACGCAAAGCTCTGCAAACGTAAAACCAACGAACACTGCTAATTCAAGACACTCCTAATTGTTTGCCGATGCGGCCATCGCGGCGCCGTCGAATTCCGTGAGCAGTTGATTGAGCAGGGGCGTAACAGCGTCCAGGTTGTCGTAGTTGCGATGCAGAAGATTGAGGAGGCGGCGCTGATTCTTGCCTTCGATTTCTTTCAGGAACGCGCGGCAGAAGGCGCAGACCACCGCCGGATCGAATTGCGTTCCGGTGTTGGCGCGAAAGTCCAGCAGGACATCTTCCAGCGGCAGCTTCTTTCGATAAGGACGATCCGTGGTCATCGCGTCAAACGAATCGGCCAGCGTGACGATCCTGGCGCCCGCGGGAATCTGTTCACCTTTCAAGCCGTCGGGATATCCACCACCGTCCATGCGCTCGTGATGATAGCGGGCCATCAAAGGGATGTCGGCATAAGGATGCGAAATCGGCGAGAGGATTTCGTAGCCGGCAGCCGGATGCTTGCTCATCTCAGCTGAATCCTTGGCGCTGAAACGTTCGGGCGAATTGATCACACTGAGATCGACAATCAACTTACCGATGTCGTGCAGGTAACCCGCGATGGTGATGCCTTCGACCTCGTCATCGTTCCAACCCATCTCACGTGCGATCACCTCGCTGTATTTTCCGACGCGCACTGAATGACCTTGCGTGTAACGATCCTTGATGTCGATCGCCGCGGCGAACGCGCGCACAGTTTCGCGGTAGATGGTGCGCAACCCGTCATAGAGCCGCTGGTTCTCTTCGGCCTTGCGCTTCACTTCCCCAAGCAGATGATGACTGTTGATGCCCACCGCGATGTGACGCGCGAGCGCGCTCAACGTGTCGAGATCCTCTTCGGTGAATTTCTCGCCGCTGGCCTTTTCGCCGAGCAGCACCACCCCAATCAAACGGTCGTGAACCACCAGCGGTAGCAGCAGCTGAATCTCGGCCGCGGCGAAAAGTTCCTGATTGTCCTGCATGAAGCGTGCGGCTTCCGCCGTTGCGTCGGCCAGCGTCAAAGAGGTGCCGAGACTGGCGAGTTCTCGCGAGTGTTCACGAGTAACGGGGATGTCTTCGTTAGGTGTCTGTTCCCATCCGCGCGCTGAGATTATGCGCAGAACGTCGCGCTGCCGATCGTGCTGCGCGACAGCTCCACGACGAATCGCCACTGAGCCCAGCAGCAGATGAAAAGATGACCGCAGCATCTCTTCAAAATCCGCAGTGTTGGCAATTTCCTGACCGAGATCCGCGAGCGCCGCGAAAGTGTGCAGGAGGCGTTGGTTGTTAGTTTCCATTAGGACTCTGGGTCAGCCGCAGATACGTGCGCGCGGATAGTGCTTTAAAAGCCTATAAATCTGTGCAAATCCGGAACTAATCTCTGTTTGCGCCTGCCGGCTTGGCTTACGCATGTAACCACGACAGCGCTTCCGTCTCATCCTTGGCAATTTGCACCAGCCGCGTAAGTCCCAGCATCTCGAAGAGACTGGCGGTCTGGCTGTTGACGTCGGAAAAGATTAGTCGCGCTCTGGTTTGTTCGGCGACATCGATGACGCCCATGAGAATCGAAACGCCGATACTATTAACCAGCTCCGTGTCTCGAAAATTGATCACGACGGCATGACGTCCGGCATCGAGCTGCCGTTTACACTCACGCTCAATGCGTTCGCCGGTCAGCTTGTTGAGATAGTCGCTGGCGTAGATGATCGCTGTGTCGCCGACACACCGCGCCTGCACTATTGCTCCGCCGTTTCCGTCCATTCGGTCGCTGCGCCCCGCTTTCGGCCACAGGATAACACAAACCGCAAATTGGAGATGGTGATTCTGCGACGGCGCGGTGGAGGCAATCTCTCGGCAGGCGTTAGCCTTTCGACCTCAGATACTTTGTCATCCGCAGTTGGGTACCATCATCAACACGCTCGAACTCGACTTCATCCATGAGCGTTCTGATGAGCTTCAATCCCCAGCCGCGCCGGCTCTTGCCATTTCCGTTCCCTCCGTTTTGGCCGGGAAGGTTTGCCGGAAGAACGCCGCGGCTCGCCACTGTAACGATCAACTTGTCGTCTTCGATGCGAAACCTCTGATAGATTTTTCTGTCGGGACTCAGGCTGTGTTCGGTCGCGTTGATACAGGCTTCGACCAAAGCGAGCTTGATTTGATTGATTGCCTCAGGGCCGAATTTGATGCGCCGGGCAATTTGCTCGACCGTGTGCGCGGCAATCAACTCAGTGTCCATTCCCATCGGAATCACCATTTCATATTCATCGACGGCGATGGCCTCCGTCGTTGCGGCTGCCAGCCGCGCTGCCAACAAATCCACCTGGCGACGACTCGAGCTGTGGGCATCATGACGTTTCAGAATCTCTGCGGCTTCAATTGAAAATCCTTCCGGGCTTACCAGCCAGAGTTTCACTCGATGAAACTTTGCCTCCCGCGCAATCTTTTCCAGCCGCTCACACCACTCGCGAGTCAACTCAGCGCTCGCTTCAAGTTTTGAATCAATCTCGGCGGCGATCCAGACAGTCTCGTTTTCATCAGCGTACTCAGCCGCATCGAAGCCGTGGCCGATCGCGCATCTGCCTTCTTCGGTCGGCTCGCTGGTGGCCACTGCTGAGCAATCGACCACGGAAACGATTTGTGGCAAGCGAATGAGGTCCGCTTCAGCGTCGAGCGCCGCGTTCACGGTTTCGGTGTCCACACCCCTATGCGCCGCGGCGAATCGATTGTAATCAAGCAAGCTGGCGGGGATTTCCTGACAGTTGAAACGCGACAACAAATCTTTCAAGCCAATCGCCGCTTCGCGTCGATACTTGCGGCGCATTGTCTGGGGCGCTCGCTTCAAAGTACTGAGCAGAGTGTTGGCGACGGTGAGGGCGCGCGCTTCGCCGGCGACCTCAAGTTGATACTGCGCTTGCAGGTAATCCATCCAGACCGAAGGTTGTGCGTTCAATTCAACGGTGGCCCCGCTCGAGTTCGCCAGTTCGTAGACGTGCAGCGCGTCAATCATCCGTTCGAACTCTGCGCCGTCGACGCCGAGCCTCTTCTTCCAGGTCCACACCGAAGCCTTCCGAGATTCACTCTGCCCCGAGTCAAACAGTACGCGCACAAGGGTTCTGCGCGTCTGCGCCTGCGGTGCTATCTGATGCAACAGATTTGCGAAATGGCGGTGCAATCGGCCTCCGAGCAACTCGTCAACGTAAAGGCGTTGGCAATCGAGAAACGTGTTGAGGGCGACATGCTTCTGACGCGCAGCAAGTGTCAAGGCGGCCAGAAAGAACGGACTGCCACGCAATTGCTGAACGATCAAGTCGCGGGTCTGTTCGTTGGTTTCAACTCGCGCGGGCTGTGTCAGCGAAGCCAGTAAAGTGTTCGCGTCTAAATCTGACAGGTAGTCGAGATGAACTACGTCGGCGGCATCCAGATCGGCGCCGGCAGTGTGACTCATCATCGGCATCTGGCGGCGTAAAGCGGCAAATACTCCCGGTTCACTACTGCGGACGAAAGTCTTCGCGACTTCTGTCAGCAGCGAGCTTTCACTTGTCTCACTCGCTAAGCGCAGGCAATCGATCAGCGGCAAGACAGTTCGTTTGGTCGTCGCTGCCAACTTCTGCGGCGCGGCCAGACAGAACCTAAACAAGGCCGGCTCATCGCCCGAGGCGCGTTCGCGTTCAAATGACTCAAGCATTGACGTGATCGCTTCGTAATCCGTCGGCAAAGCAGATTCGACGATGTCGTGGAGCGTCAGCGGCGTGCGACAGAGAGACGGATCGACGCGCCGATAGGCAACATACTGCTGCAGGAACGCGCGGAAGAAGGTGACTGCAACATCCGCAAGGCGACCCGCCGCCGGAGTGAACTCAAAATAAAAGGGCGCCGCTTGGGTGCGGCGAAAAAACAACTCGTCGTAAGCCTGGCGCAGGAACTCTGATCCGCCGGAGTTCGGCGCGGCAGCTATTAAGAGTTTTCGCTGAGGAGGGTCCGCCGCATAGCTCAGGACTTGACGCAGCTCGGCTTCGCGGCCAACGAAGTTGTCGCGTGAGATATGACCGAAGATGCGTTCGTTACTCATCGCTTTTCCCGGCGGAGCGTCGAAAAATTATTGCATGAGCCCCTGATATGCGTACGCTCGATTCTTGCCGTGACTCTTGGCATGATAGAGGGCGCGATCGGCCGCGCGAATGATTGCTTCAACCGAATCAAGCGACGGCGATAAAGATGACAGTCCGATACTGACCGTCACCGAGCCCAGCGGCTGGGTTTCGCCGTGCGGAAAGCGCGTATTCATGATCGTCCGGCGCAAACGATCGGCAATCATGCCGGC
The DNA here is from genome assembly GCA_035606795.1 of Pyrinomonadaceae bacterium. Classification (GTDB taxonomy): domain Bacteria; phylum Acidobacteriota; class Blastocatellia; order Pyrinomonadales; family Pyrinomonadaceae; genus UBA11740. The sequence goes on along the minus strand of DATNEI010000056.1, from coordinate 41,966 downwards.
GTCATCCAGAGGGGTCTGCGGCAGAAGAATCGAAAATTCTTCGCCGCCGTAGCGGGAAGCCACGTCCGCTTTACGCAGAGTTGAGCGCAGACACTGCGCGGTGATTTCCAGCGCGCGATCTCCGGCTTGATGCCCATTGCGGTCGTTGTACAGCTTGAAATCGTCGATATCGATCATCATGAAACTCATCGGCACATCGTAGCGCTTCGAACGATTCAGCTCTTCAGACAGACGCGCCTCCAGGTAGCGCCGATTGTGCAGACCCGTCAAGGGATCGGTAATCGACATCAACTGAAATTGGTTGGCGCGATGCTGCCAGAGGGCGCGCTCCAGGGCCAAAGCGATTTGTGGTGCAACCAGATCAATCAAAGCCAGGTCCGCCTCGTCATAGGCTGCACCGCCGCGCTTATCCGCCACGTTCAGCACTCCAATTTTTCGCGCACCGATGGCGATGGGATAGCTAATAAAAGATCTGGTCTTGTATTTTCGCTCGGGCAACGATTCTCTTCCCAGCGCGTCAATCGTGCTCAACAACGGTTGGCCGAGATTTATTACTGAGCCCGCAATTCCCTCTCCTGCGCGGATGCTCCCGATTTCATTAGCGCTGGTCGGAATGCCGCGGGCAGCCTTAATGATTAACTCGTTCGCATTTTCGTCGAACAGCCAGAGCGACCCGCGTTCAGCGCGCAGTAACTCCGCAGACTGTGCCAGGATCGATTCGTAGATCTGCGACGGCTCTGCCGCATCAATCTGCTCGGCAAAGCGACGAACTGAGTCTGCAAACCGGCCGCGCGGCTCGATGGTGATAGGGGGCGCCACAAACTCTTTATCAACTCGCTGCTCTGCTGCGCCTGGACGTCTGGTCTGTGCTGCTTGCAGTTCCGATTCCGCTCTCTCATCGGGAACCGGGATGCGGTGAAACTCCGCGACGGCACGACTCACTGTCAGCGCCGCATGATCGAGATCCGCTTCATCGGCGAAGATCACATTTCTAAAAACCTTTTCCGCATCCAGCTCCTCCAGGTCACCTGCTCGCACCCGCTCGACAAATCCGCGGTAGTCGGCGCCGGTTGAAAACGCGCGTCCGCCGATCACGGCGAGGTTCCGCCCGCCAATCTCCAGGGGCAGCGCGAAGCATTGCAGGCCGGCGTGACAACGATAATGAACAACCTCGCCCTGGTTCGTCGCCCGCTCGTGCGCGACGCCGCAATACGGATCGCATTGACGCACAAGCTCGGGCGAAGACTGCAACGTTTCGCAGATTGAGTTGTTATTTGTGACGACCAGGGCCGGCGGCTGATGACCTTCGACCAGCAACAGAGCGATGCCGGCAGACTCAGAAATCGAGTCTTGCACTTCGCGCCAACCGCTGGGGGCACGCGCTGGCAGCTCTTGCTCGATGTGCGCCAGGCGCGCGGTCTTCTTTCTCGTCATCCGAATTCAATGCTGCTGTTGTCTGATCAGTATAGTCACGCTCTGAATCGCCTCAAAAGGTTGGCTTTTCCGGACACACGCAGCCGTCACCACGTCATCTAGTTTCAACTCACAGTATTGTTAAACGACGAATTGACTCAGGTTTTCACGCGTTCGCGCGCGCCAAATGCTGATTCAGACCGGGCGCAGCGCCGGGAGCCACGCGCTCGATGTCCGGTTGTTGCGGGCTGATGCGAATGCAGGCGGCGTAGTGGCCGGGAAGGATTTGTATCAGCCGCGGTTCAATATCGGCACAAGCATCGATCGCGTAGGGACAGCGCGTGCGAAACCGGCAGCCGCTGGGAGGGTTAATGGGCGAAGGCACGTCGCCTTCGAGCATGATCCGCTTGCGCGTCGCCTCGACTTTTGGATCCGGAACCGGGACCGCAGAAATCAGCGCCTTCGTGTAAGGCATCAGCGGCTTTGAGTAAATCGCTTTCGCGGGCGCGAGTTCTACAATCTTTCCGAGGTACATCACCGCCACGCGATCGGAAAGATGTTGGACCGCGCGCAGATCATGCGAGATGAAAAGATATGTAAGATTCTTTTCCCGTCTGAGGCGATCCAGCAGATTCATGATCTGCGATTGGATCGAGACATCCAGCGCCGAGATTGGTTCATCCGCGACGATGAATTGTGGATCCACGGCCAGCGCCCGGGCAATGCCGATGCGCTGTCGCTGGCCTCCGGAGAATTCGTGCGGATAACGCTTTAGGAAATGCGCATTCAGTCCTACCTGCTGCATCAACTCCTGCACGCGTCGCGCGCGTTCGCCACCGCGCGCCAAGCGAAACGTCGCGAGTGGTTCGCTGACGATTTGATTAACCGTCATGCGTGGGTTCAGCGACGCGTACGGATCCTGAAAAATAATTTGCAGGTGACGTCGTTCGGCGCGCATCGCTGCTCGAGACAGATGCGCCAGGTCTTCACCGTGAAACAGCACCTGACCTGAGGTGGGTTCTACCAGACGGAGTAGCGCGCGGCCCAGTGTGGTCTTGCCGCAACCCGATTCGCCAACGAGGCCCAGTGTCTCGCCCGCAAAGATGTCCAGCGACACTCCGTCGACTGCTTTGACAATTTGGCGCGCACGGCCGAACAGAGACTTGCGCACGGGGAAATGCACCGCGAGGTCTCTGATTGAAATCAATGGCTGAGTCTTTGTTTCCATCTTCAATGGCCGGATTCAGCGTAAACCTCGTTTGCGAAGTGACACAGCGAATGGTGATTGTTCGCCACCTCAACAAAGGGCGGAAACTCGCGTGTGCAAATCTCCTCCGCGCGCTGGCAGCGTGGCGCGAACGGGCAGCCCCTCGGCAAATTAGCTAAGTCCGGAGGCTGTCCGGGAATTTGAAAGAGCTGCCCCTGCTCGGAGGCCGGATCGGGAACGGACTGCAAAAGTGCTCGAGTGTAGGGATTCGCGGGACGTTCGAATAGTTCCGCCGTCACAGCTTGCTCAAAAACTCTACCTGCATACATCACCGTCACGTGATCGGTCATCCCGGCGATCACGCCCAGGTCATGGGTAATCAGAATCACGCTGGTGCCGATTTCCGTCTTCAACTTTTTGATCAGGTCAAGAATCTGCGCCTGAATCGTGACATCGAGAGCCGTGGTTGGCTCATCGGCGATCAGCAATTGCGGTTTGCATGAAAGCGCCATTGCAATCATCACGCGCTGGCGCATGCCGCCTGAGAATTCGTGAGGGTAACTGTCGATGCGCTCGGCCGCATCCGGAATCCCCACATGCTCGAGCATCTCGACTGCATGCCGCCGCGCCTCCTCTTTGCTGTGCCCGAGGTGCAGTTGCGTGACCTCCATCAACTGTTTTGACACGCGCATGAACGGATTCAGTGAGGTCATCGGATCCTGAAAGATCATCGCAATGTGACAGCCGCGCAGGCCGCGCAACTCGCGCGGCGTTAGTTTCATAACGTCGCATCCGTTGAATTCAATCGAGCCGCCTGCGATTTGGCCCGGCGGCTCAGGAATCAAGCGCATGATCGAAAGGTTCGCCACGGTTTTGCCGGAACCGGACTCGCCGACAATTCCCAACGTCTCGCCGCGTTTAACTTCAAAGCTGACGCCGTCGACGGCCTTGACCACACCGTCTTCAGTTTTGAAGTAGGTGCGCAGGTCCTTGACGTTCAGGATGGTGCCGTTTGCCATTAACTATCGGTCTTAGGTCTTGGGCTTTTGGTCTTTGGCGCGTTTCGAAACCGCCGGTGTGGGCGAAGCTACCGCTCGCGTTGCGGACGCAGACACCGATCTAAGATACGCATTCAAGGTCGGAGACAGCTCGTTAACGATCACGCGCAACTCCTTCGTCTGCGCGGACGTCAACAACTTTCGCAAGTACGCTCGTCGAAGCCAATGCAGTGTCTCGAATAAAGACCCCCGTGACATTCTGAGGAACCTTCTGTAATCCTGTGAACTTCCCCTGCCACTTCCTTCAGCGATATTTGCTCCAATGCTGTCAGCCGCACGCACTAATTGCTTTCCGACCGTGTCTTTCGCAAGGCTGTCCCATCGGGTTACAGCGTTCCAGACTTGATCAGCAAGTTTCTCAGAAAGTTGATAGATGCGCAGGTTTTCAAAGTTAGCTTTAGTCATTTTCGGTTGCTCCTCTTTGTGGGATGTATTAGTCCAAACAACAAAAGCCAAAGACCCAAGACCCAAGACCTATTCTTTTCTAGTTTGCGGATCGAGCGCGTCGCGCAAACCATCCCCGAGAAAATTCAGACTGAAAAGCATCAGCGCCATCGTTAATCCGGGAAAGATTAGCTGCCACGGATAAATGGCCAGATTCTGTGCACCCTCGGCCGCTAAACTCCCCCAGGAAACGCGCGGCGGACGCACGCCCAGTCCGAGGAACGAGAGAAAAGCCTCGCTGAGCATCACGCTCGGGATCGTCAGGGTGGCGTAGACAATGACCGGTCCCAACGCGTTCGGCACGAGGTGGCGAAAAATAATCTTCGGCGTGGAAACGCCCGTGGCCCGCGCCGCCAAAACAAAATCCTGGTTCTTCAAAGAAATGATCTGTCCTCGCACAATGCGCGCCATGGTCAGCCAGGACACCGCGCCCAACGCGAAGAACAACTCAGCCAATTGTGCGGTTGGTGTTTTGGCCGGCAACAAAGCCAGCAAGACTATGACCAAGATTACGTACGGAAGCGAATAAAGCACATCGACTATGCGCATCATCAAGTCGTCGGCGCGTCCGCCGGCGTAGCCGGCAATCGCTCCGTATGAAATTCCAATGACGAGTGACACAAGGGTCGCAATCAGCGCCACCATCAGAGAGATTTGTCCACCCGAAAGGACGCGCGCCAAAATGTCGCGACCGGTGTTGTCAGTCCCCATCGGATGCGCCCAGGAGAATTTGCCACCCGCTCCGCGAAAAGGTGCAAAGGATTTCAAGAGCGCGGCGTCTTTGGGAATCGAGTCGTAAGTATTCCCGGTGGCGCGCTTGATAATCGCCGGCCCAATCACCGATGAAACCGTGAGCAAAAAGACGACGATCATGCCGAACACTGCGACCTTGTTTCGCAACAAGCGCCGCCACGCATCGCGCCACAGCGAACTGCCGGCGACAATCTCGCCACTCACCACTTCTGAGACATCTCGCTCAGCCACCGCGTATTCCGGCCCGAGGTGAAGTTCTGCGTCGTCCAGAGGGCGATCATTCGGTTTGTCTAAGTCGGCCATCCTGCGGAGTTACCTATTGCGTGACCCGTCAATATCGGATTCGCGGATCGATAAACGCGTAAGAAATATCAACCAGCAGATTGAAAACTAAAACAGTAATTGCGATGAAAGCGACGATGCCGATGATGAGTGGCTCGTCGCGGTTGAAGCAGGCGTTGATGAAATAGTTTCCTAACCCGGGCAGCGCGAACACTCGTTCGACGACGACCGTGCCGGTAATCAAGAAGGCGAGCGCCGGCCCCGAAAACGAGACGACGGGCAACAAGCCCCCGCGCAACGCGTGACGCATCACCACCTGACGCTCAGTCAAACCCTTCGCGCGCGCGGTGCGAATGTAATCAGAGCGCAGGACTTCCAACATGCCGGATCGAGTCAGCCGCGCGATGTATGCAACGTAAATCGCCGACAGCGTGAGCGCGGGCAGCACAACGCTCTTGCTGGGAAATCCGTTCCAGAGCGCGGGCGGAAACCAATACAGCGTCAGCGAAAATGCCAGCACCAGCAGCGGCCCGAGCACAAAATTGGGAATGGAGATCCCGAGCATCGCCACCGTCATGCTCGCGTAATCGAGCCATGAGTTTTGTTTCAAGGCAGCGAGCGTCCCCATCGTGATGCCGACGATCAAGGCAATCAGATACGCGGTGATGCCCAATGCAGCTGACACCGGCAGCGTGCGCCACAAAATCTGATTGACGGACTGGCCTTCGTATTTCAGTGAGTTACCGAGATCGAGCCGCGCCATATTCCACAGCACCTTCCGATACTGCACATGCCACGGCCGATTCAAGCCGTATTTTTCCCGCAAATTGTTCTCGACAGCCGGCGCAAGTTTCTTCTCGCCGGTATAGAAGTTCCCGGGAGCGAGTCGCACCAGCACCCACGTCAGCGTCACGATGATAAAAAGCATCGGGATGATGACAACGACGCGGCGAATGATGAAGCGGAGCATTGAAGACTTGGTCTTTGGTTTTTGATCTTTGGTCTTTGATCTTTAGTCTCTAGTTCTTGCTCTATGAACTCTCTCGGGTGCTTGCCGAAGTTGTCGCAGTGACTATTGATTTGAGAAAAGCAAAGGCCTAAGACCGAAGATCAAAGACCTAATTTGTCATATCAGGAACTCCGTAGTCCCACTTCGACGAATCCCGTTCAATGTAGACATACTTCCACGCGTGCAGCGTGGCGGCGTTCGGGTACAAACCTTTGACGTAAGGCTTCTTCATCGAGCGCGTCGTGCCGACCACCAATGGAATTACCGGTTGCGCGTCGAGCAGTATCTGTTCTGCCTGGGCAAGTAGTTGATAACGCTTCTGCCCGTCGATGGTTCGATTAGCCTCATCGAGCAGCGCAACGTATTTCGGATCCCACCATCCGGTTCCGTTGTTGCCGCCCGGCGTGTAGAAGATGCCCAGAAATGTGTATGGATCCATGTAATCTGCCGACCATCCGGTCCGCGAGACGCCTTTGTAATCGAGATTTGACTGTGCTTTGAAAAACGTCTTGCCCTCCATCACCCGCAGTTGAATCGTCGCGCTCAGGTTTTGCTTCCACTGCGCCTGCACAAATTCGGCGTAAGGAACATTGTTGCCGTCCGTATTGGTAATCAGTTCGATCTCGCTGGCCTCGAACTTTTTCGGATCGAAGTTGCCGGCGGCGTCTTTGTAGCCGGCATCCGCCAGCAGCTTCTTCGCCTGCTGCGGATCAAATGGATCGCCGTGGGGCTGAGGATAGCCGGGAAAGATTCCGGTCGGCGTCATCGCGGTCAAGGGTTGCACATGTCGCCAATCCGCCAGCGCTTTCTTGTCAATCGACATGTTCAGCGCTTTACGAACCCGCAGGTCTTTCGTCGGTCCTTTCACGGTATTGAAGTTGTAATAATCGATCGCGGCTTCGGGCGCATCCATGAAATCTTTCCTGGGTCCGATGACGTCAAGCCATGCCGACGGCACCGTGTGATTGTACGTCGCATCCAACTCGCCGGCTTTGTAGAGCGTCAGCATGGTCGTATTGTCGGTCAACAGAAAGAAGACGATCTTGTCGAGCTTCACTGAGCGCGCATCCCAGTACATCGGATCGCGCACGACGACAATCCGATCGTAGTGCTTCCAACTCTCCAATTTGAAGGGCCCGCTGGTCACGATGTGCGCGGGATCGGTCCACGTATCGCCAAACTGTTCGATGGTTTTCTGGTGCAGCGCGCGGAAGAACTGATGCGGCATCATGCTTATGAAGTAAGGCGCCGGCGCCATCAGCATAATCCGCAGAGTGTAGTCATCGACCGCTTCAACTCCGACGTCGTCGGCCTTGACGGCCACGAATTGTTTGCCGGCCACGGCCGCTTTCAATTTCGGATCGGCTTCGATGGCGGCGTTCCGTTTCTTTTCAGAGGCCGGCAAAACCAGACGCACCGGACTATGCATGGCACGATGAAAAGCAGTGTCTGCGTCCGGCGTCTTGTCCTCGGGTATCGCGGGATATTCGGCTGCGACTGACTCGACAGTTTGCTCGGTCAGCGGCGCTTGTCCAACCGTCGCCGCACCGAAATCCTTCGCGAGCAGAAACGTTTTTGCCGCCGTGTCATAAACAAATACGCCGCCTTCGTTGAACGCCTGTGCGTACTTGATTGGATAAGCCAGAGATGCGACTCGCGAAGCAGTTTCAGGTTTCAAGCCGCGGCGGATGGTGTAGACGAAATCCTGCGCCGTAATGGGATCGCCGTTTGAGAAGCGGCCGTCGTGACGCAAGTGGAAAGTAACTTCCGACCAGTCTTTGTTGACTTCCCAGCGCTCTGCCAGCGCGGGAATCGGCGCAGTCGTCTTGGGATCGTACTCTGCCAGTCCCTCGAACAGTGCCATCGAAATGCGCGCTTCGTTTTGCAGCGGCGGGATTTGCGGATCGAGTGTTTCCGGTTCAGAACCTGAAACATATCGCAGAACGTTTTCGCGTGGTGGATCAGTTTTGCCGAAGAAAACGGAGTTGCTTGCCGACGCAGAACATCCGGCAATAGCGGCGATTAGGGCAAGGAGCAGAATTCCGAACAGAATACGCGATGAGAGAGCAGCCATCGTCGCGGTCAAAGTACCATGCCACTTTGTTGCCGGGCAATAAATTTCTCAGAGTGGCAATGGCTTAGTCAGTGTCACGGGCGCTGCGGTTCGCCGTTTCAAGTTCTCGCCAAAGTTCTTCGACTTGTTTTCGTGTGTTTTGGAAGTCTCCGGAAGTATCAATCAGATAATCCGCGTACTTCATCTTCTCTTCCTGCGGCATCTGGGCTTTGACGCGACGCTCTGCCTCCTCGCGCGCGAGAGTGTTGCGTTTCATTAGACGCTCAATCTGAACTTCCGGCTCGCAGTGAACGACGATGAGCTTGTCGAAACGCTGGTAGCCGCCAGACTCAATCATTAAAGCAGCATCGACGACGGCGATTGCTTTGGGAGTTTCAATCTCCCATTGCCGCATCATTTCGTCCTGACGTGTGATGATGAAGGGATGAAGAATTGAGTTGAGCTTCTCGCGCTTCGTTTCCTCAGCGAAAACCACCGCGCCGAGTTTTGCGCGGTCGAGCGATCCATCATGGTTTAGCACACCCGAGCCGAATTCCTTGACGACTTCAGTTAAGCCGGGCGTCCCAGGCTCGACACATTCGCGCGCGATTTGATCGGCATCAATCGTCCGCGCGCCAAGCTCGCGCAGCACCCCGAGCACGAATGATTTGCCGACGGCGATTGACCCGGTGAGTCCAACTTTCAGCATCTTTGTAGGGGCAAGGCTTGTCCTTGCCCGCGTCAGCGCCGGGCAGGGACGAGCCCTGCCCCTACAGTCCTCTTCTCCGCTTCGCCGCCTGCAAAGTGTTCTTCATCAACATCGCCACCGTCAGCAATCCAACTCCGCCCGGCACCGGCGTGCGTCTTCCGGCAACGAGATCAGCTTCGGCCGGATGCACATCGCCAACGAGCGTGTAGCCTTTCTCACCGATTGCCGCGACTCTCTTGTCGGCGTCGGCGCCAAAGAAGTCGCGCGCTTGCGCCGCATCCGTGAGCCGGTTGACTCCCACATCGATTACGGTTGCTCCTGGCTTGATGAATTCACCGCGAATGAAAGCGGGCCGGCCGATCGCCGCCACCAAAATGTCTGCCTGACGAGTGACTGCCGCCAAGTCGCGGGTCTTTGAATGGCAGACGGTCACAGTTGCGTGGCGTTGTAACAGCAAGCTGGCGACCGGCCGGCCGACGATTTGGCTGCGGCCGACGACGCACGCGTTCGCCCCGGCTATCTCGACACCGCTTCGATCCAGCAGCTCAATAATCCCGGCGGGCGTGCAAGGAACGAATCTGGGGCGTCCCATCGCCAGCAGTCCGACATTTGTCGGATGAAACGCATCAACGTCTTTGGCCGGATCGATGGCTTCAATAACCGGACGATCGTCAATCTGCTTCGGCAGAGGCAACTGCACGAGTATCCCGTCCAGATCATCATCGCCGCTTAGTTCCGCAATGACCGCGAGCAATTCTTCGCGTGAGATCGAATCACGCAAGACGAGCTGCCGCGAAGTGATGCCCACTTCCTCGCACGCCCGCACTTTATTGCGCACATAAACCGCCGACGCGGGGTCGTCCCCCACGAGCACGGCCGCCAAGGTTGGCGTAACGCCCGCCGTCTCTTTCAAGCGGCCTACTTCGTCAGCCACTTCTTTCTTGATCGCGTCTGCGACCATCTTGCCGTCGAGTATCTGCGCTCGCATTTTTTCGCTTGCCATCATCGCGGCCATGCTAGCACAAGCGCGGGTTCCAGTGGCACGCGCGTCCGGCGCGTGATTCCACGAGCGAGACGCTCGTGCCACATTGATTCGTCTCGCTTGCTCGCTTGAGGTAAACAGCCTGCCGCATTAACCTAACGAAACATTATGAATCGCAAAACAGTTTTCATATCAGTTTTAATGGCGCTGGCCTTGACCGCGTGCAGCTGGGGCGAAAAGCAGCCAACAAACGAAAAGCGCTACCCAATCAAAGGCATCGTCGTTGCCGTCAACAAAACCGAATACACGGCCACCATTAAGCACGAAGACATTCCCGGTTACATGCCGGGCATGACGATGGAGTTCAAGATTAAGAACACCGCGGACATTCAAACCATGAAGCCCGGGGATCAAATCACTGGCACGCTGGTCGTTGATGACATCTCATCGTGGATTGAGGTGACGGCCATCGCTGAAGGCGGCCCGGCGCTGACGCCAACCACGGTCGTTCCCGGGGAGCCAAAGCCCGGCGATGAAATCCCCGATTTCACGCTCAATAATCAGGATGAAAAGCCGATTCGCTTGTCGCAATACAAAGGTAAGGCGTTAGCACTCACGTTCGTCTACACGCGCTGCCCGCAGCCGGATCAATGCACCTTGATGAGCAACAACTTTGCGGCAATTGATCAGGAGTTGCAGAAGCAGCCGGATGTTTATGCGAAGACTCACCTATTAACCATCAGCTTCGATCCCGCATACGACACACCGAAAGTCATGCGCAGTTACGGCGCCTCGCACACCGGTCGCTACTCCGCCGAAAATTTTCAACACTGGGAATTCGCCACCGGCAGCGCTGACGAAGTGAAACGCATTGCTGAATTTTTCGGCTTGCGCTACTTCAAAGACTCCTCGACTGGCGAAGATCAAGTCATGCATTCACTGCGCACGGCGGTTATTGACGCAGACGGAAAGCTCGTAAAGCTCTATCGCGGCAACGAGTGGAAGCCCGCCGAAATCACCGAAGACCTGAAGTCCCTCGCCGCCAACGCGCACTGAGGCTCGCGCATTGCTTACCTTTCTTGATAGTGATTTGCGTGTACAGTTTTGTTGCACGCCACTTAATCATCAAAGGAGAGTCGTAACAGATGGCGACAAAGAAGAGATCGAAAAAGGCCGGGGCAAAGGGTTCGACTAAAGGTACTGCCAGGAAGCGCACGAGTACTCAGGCAAGTTCTAAACAGTCCAAATCAGCGCTGAAGAAAAGTGTCAAGAAGGCGGCCCAACAGCCGCGCGCGGCGCTCAAGAAGGTCCAGAAGGTTGCCAAGCGCGTAGCGCAGGGCGCTGCCATAGGCGCAGTGGCTGGGGCGCTGGAAGGCGCGGTCGAAGAGGTGCAAAAGGCTTCTGGTACCACTGCGGGCAACTCGAAATAGTTTTGAGTCGAAGCGCTGGCAGGGGCCGCGAATGGTCTCTGCCATCGTTCGGACGAGGCGGGCGCTCCCTATTTTCTGGATTTGCGCGGCAACGTTTTGCGGGCGCGCTTGCGGGCGGGTTTCCTGGTTCGCTTACTTTTCGTCTTGCGCTTGTTCGCGTCTTCAATCGACTCCAGGACTTCTGAAAAGTCGAAGCCGAACAATTCTTTGATATGGGTGTTGAGGGCCGGCATCACCAGGCTGTTTCCCACGACGGAGAGTTCATTAACCAAACTGTTCGTGAAAGCCAGGACTTCCGATTTTTTACGGGAGCCCTTTGTTTCTTTGTGCGCGTAACCCATTGTATAGCCAAGCGCGAAACCGGCCGATAACGCGCCCAGGCTCCACACCAGCGGCTCTTTCTGAAACTGCTCGCGATAATCGAGCACGCCCGTAACTGCCTGCTTCGCCGTCGCAATTTGCTCGCTGACGGTCTCTTTGATTTCACCGACTGTTTCACTAACCGACTCGCGAGTCTTCTCCATTTGTTTCTGGAGCTGCCGTTTGCTCGGGTCGTCAGTTGTTCGTTGTACGCTCTCTTCTGCCAATCGATCTCTCCCGTTCGCTAAATCTCTTTTTCCAGCCACTCTTTGTCGCGCTTAAGTTCCTGTACCGTGCGACGCGGCACGACGCCTTGCCGCGCCAGACGGTTCTTCGCGATGACAATGACGATCGCGACCAGCATGAGGTAACCGACGCCGGTAATCACAAACCCCAGCGCGTACCTGGCGGGCTGGCTGATGTCTACAGCCGAGACGAGCACCGTAATGCCGAACGCCAATGCCACATTCACCAGCGCAAAGCCAACGACCGCGACGACGACGCCGGCCAGAATTGCGATGCTGCCGCGCAGATAGGCACTGACCTCTTCGTTGACCTCAATCTTCAGGAGCGTCAGTTTCTGGTCGATTAGCTTCGCGAGGTCCTGGGCCAGCCGTTCGATGAGCGATGGCAAGTCATGACCTTCGCGTCTTTCGAGCGATGTTTCAGATTGCGCCATTAAAGTTCTTGCCGTTTGCGAACGTCGCTTCTCAGACAAACGAAGGGCCAGAGCGCACCCGCGGAAATTTTGCGGCAGGATCTCTAATCCGTTTCTAGTAATCGAACGATTTTGAGAAGTTGAGAAGGAAGCTGCGTCCGAGAAGGCTACACTCAGCGAGTAGCCTACTTTGACGATGCGTGGTTACGCGAGTTGCTTTTCGAAGTACACAGTATTCGGATCGTTCTTGTAGTCACCGAACGGCCCGCGACGGACAAAGCCCCAGCCGTCATACAAGCCAATCGCCTCGACTTGATAGATCCCGGTTTCAAGCCGCAGCAGGTTAACGCCATTCCTCCTGGCGTGATTCGCCAGCTGGTTCAGGATCGCTTTGCCCAGTCCTTTCCCGCGAAAAGCCGGACGCACGTACATTCGTTTCACTTCGCCATAATCGGCAAACAGTTTCACGCCGCCGCAAGCGGCGAGCTGGCTATCGAATGAAGCGACAAAGAAAGCCACGCTTTCGCGTATTAACTTTTCAACGCTGAAAGCGTGGCGACTTTCTGCTGGATACGGATAACGATCGAGGTCAGCGTCCAGCTCGCTCAGTAGCTCGATTGCCTCGGGCGAGTCGGGCCGCGCCGACGTAATGGTAACCACAGACTCCATCACCAAATCTGGCAACGCTGGTCGGGCGTACGCACCATTGCATCGCCTGCCTTGCAGCCGTAGGCGGCAGCAAATTGCGGCATGTTCGACAGCGGGCCATTCACGCGAAAGCGTCCCAAAGGATGCGGATCTGTCTCATTGCGAAGCCGCGCTGCTTCCGGCCGAATGTTCTGCGACCAAATCTGTGCCCACCCCAGAAAGAATCGCTGCTCGGGCGTGAAGCCGTTGATGCTTTTCGGCCGCGGCTTGCCCTGCAAAGACTTTTGATACGCAGCGTACGCGACTGTCAATCCTCCCAGGTCAGCCACTGATTCACCGACAACCAGTTGACCTTTCTGATGCAGCCCGGGCTCGACTTCAAACGAGTCGAACTGTTTCACCACGCAGTCGGTGCGCGCGGTGAACTCTTTGTAGTCGCCCGGCGTCCACCACATGATGAGGTTGCCGTTCGCATCGAAGCGCGCGCCCTGGTCATCGAAGCCGTGCGTCATTTCATGGCCAATCACAGCCCCGATGCCTCCATAATTAAATGCATCGTCAGCTTTCGGATCGTAGAACGGGGGCTGGAGAATTCCGGCTGGGAAAACGATCTCGTTGTACTGCGGATTGTAATAAGCATTGACCGTTGGCGGTGTCATTCCCCATTCAGTCTTATCCACCGGCTTACCGATTTTTTCGGCATTGCGGCGGAAATCGAATTCGCCCGCCGAGACGAAGTTGTTGTAGTAGGGTCCCCGCGCGACTTTTAAAGCTTCATAATCTCGCCACTTATCCGGATAACCGATCTTGCGGTTGTAAGCTTCCAACTTGGCGATGGCTTTTTGCCGCGTCTCGTTACTCATCCAACTAAGCGTAGTCAGATCTTCCTTGAGAGCCGCGATCAAGTTCGCCACCATCGTGCGCGCGCGTTCCTTCGCCTGCGGGGTGAACGTTTTAGCGACGTAGAGTTCGCCGACGGCTTCACCCAGGGCGCGATCGGTGCTGGCCACGCAGCGCTTCCAACGCGGCAACATCTCAGTCGTGCCGTTGAGATACTTGCCGTTGAAATTGAAGTTCTCTTGCACGAACTTCGAAGACAAAGTGTTTGATGCTCCATTCACCAGATGCCAACGCAGATAGACTTTCCAATCGTCGAGCGGCGTATCTTTCAAAATCTTATCGGCAGCTTTAAAGAAATCCGGCTGACCAACGTTCGCTTTGGCAATTTGCGGCAAATTGATGTTGCGGAAATAGCGGCCCCAATCAAAGTCGGGAGTCATCTCGATCAGCATCGCCTTGGTCATCGGGTGATAATTGGCTTCGGGATTGCGACGCTGAATGCGGGTCGAAGAGTTTTCGGCGAGCCGGGTTTCGATCTTCATGACCGTGGCCGCTTCGCGTGCCGCCAGATCCGGAGCATCACCCATCAATTCGAAAGTGCGCGCGACGTGCTTCTCGTATTCCGCGCGCGTCGCTTTCATTTTCGCGTCACCGCTGGTGTAGTAATCCCGATCTGGCAAACCGAGGCCGCCCTGAACCAACTGGGCGATCATGGTGCTGGAATCTTTGAAATCCTGGCTGGCGCCAAAGCCAAACACCGCCGGAATGCGATGAGCATGGAACATCGCGATTTCATCTTCGAGACTCAACAGGTCAGATATCTGCGCAATCCGATCTAATTCAGGTTGTAAAGGATTTATGCCGGCAGCTTCGATGGCCGGCTCATCCATGCATGAGCGATAAAAGTCGGCAATCTTTTCCTCGTTGCCGGGAGCCAGCGATTTCTTTTTCAAGAGCCCTTCGAGGATCTCGTGCAACTCCTCATTATTGTGTTCAGCCAGTTTCGTAAAGTTGCCCCAGACCGAGTATTCCGGCGGGATGGGATTCTTGGCCATCCAGCCGCCGTTGGCGAACTGGTTGAAGTCCTGGCAAGCATGCGCCGATCTATCGAGATTCGAAAAATCGAATCCGGCGACAATGGAATTCTGCGGCTTGTCCGAAACCGCGTCGGCAGTTGTATCGGGCAAAACGTTCGCCTGCGCACTACCGTTTCGGTATGAAGTGAGTGCGACAGCCATAAATGCGATTAGTAATGCAAACAGAAGAGCGTGGCGACCCAGCGGATTCATTGCAGAAACCTCCCGTGGCAAAGATGACTTAAATTTTCGAGGGACGTCAGAATCTTAAGACTTGCCGAAGGGAAAAGCCAAGTCCCCAAGTCAGACGGTAGTGTCCTGATCTGCTCTTTCCTCTGCGCAATCTCTGTGTTCACTGCGTCTCTGCGGTGAATAGGCTGAAATACATAACCGCGGAGACGCAGAGAACGCCGGGATGCGCAGAGAGTTGATAGGATATGACCAAGTCAGACGAGGGCTGGAGGATTAGCTTTTGAGCTTCTTAATCTCTTCGGTAAGCACCGGCACGGCTTCGAACAGATCGCCGACGATGCCGTAATCCGCGATGTCGAAGATAGGCGCTTCGGGATCTTTGTTGATGGCCACGATCGTCTGCGAGTTCTTCATGCCGACCAGGTGTTGAATCGCGCCCGAGATGCCAATCGCCACATAAAGTTTCGGCGCCACAGTCTGGCCGGAGGATCCAATTTGCCGATCAATCGGCAGCCACTCTGCGTCGCAGATCGGACGCGACGCGGCCAGATCACCGCCCAACGCTTCCGCCAATTTCTCAGCCAGGGCGAGATTGTCTTTGCTCTTAATGCCGCGGCCGACGGCGACGATTACATCTGCCTTACTGAGATCAACTGCCTGCTTCGCTTCCTGAAACGGCGCTTCAGGCTTCATGCGCACGTTTCCTACGTCGACGGACATTTGTTCGATAGCAGCGCCACTTCCCTTTGCTGCCTGATCGCCCCGAAATGCGCCCGATTGAAAGGTGACGAAGGTTGGGGCTTCACCGTCGGCGACGACATCGGCATCGAGTTTGCCCAGGAAGATGCGGCGCGTGAATACGCGTTTGCCGCCTTCAACGTTCATGCGAATGCAATCGCCAATCAACCCTTTGCTAAAGCGCGCAGCAACCTTGGGCGCAAAATCACGCGCCTGGTACGTGTGCGACATGATCACAAATTCCGGATTAGTCGCCCGCACCACTTGCTCCAGCGCGTCGGCGTAAGCGTCGGGCGTGTAGTCGCTTAACTTCTCGTTCTCAGCCGAAATCACTTTCTCGAGATCGTAAGCGCCGATTTCACTCGCCAATGAAGGTGAGCCCAGCACGACTGCAGACACCTTCGCACCGATGTCGCCGGCGAGCTTTTGCGCGGCGGCAATCGCCTCGAGCGACGTCTTATTCAGCGTGCCCGCTTTGTGTTCGATGAAAACGAGAATCATGATAATTGTCCGACAAACTTCAGTTTGTCGATCCCCATTAAACGACAAGCTAAAGCTTGTCGGACAGCTAAATTACCCTCGCCTCACTGCGCAGCTTCTCCGCTAACTCGACCGCGCCTTTCTTTGCGTCACCGTTGCCGAGAAACTGCGTCTGCTTCGATTTCTGGGGCAGGTAAATCTTTTCGATTCGCTGATGCGACGGCTTGCTGACCAGATCGGCGTCAGGCGTTACTTCCTTAATCTCTTTCTTCTTCGCCGCCATGATCCCCTTCAACGTCGCATACCGAATCTGGCTGATGCCGGACTGAATCGTGAGCAACGCAGGCGTCGGCATCGAGTACCACTGATACCAGCCGCTTTCGAGCTCGCGCTTCACACGCAGCTGCTCGCCTGTGGCATCCAGTTCAATCACGATCGTGGCGTGCGGGAGGCCGAGAAGCTCTGCCAAAATCACACCGGTTTGCGCGTAGCCGTAGTCATCTGACTGCAAACCCGTCATCACCAGGTCCGCGTTTTCCTCGCGAATTGCAGCGGCTAAAACTGAAGCTGCAGCAAACGGCGAGAGATGAACTACGTTGTCGCCGAGCACGTGAATGGCGCGATCGGCGCCTCGCGCCAACGCGTCCTTGATGACGCTCTTCGCGCGCTGCGGACCCATCGAGACCACTACGACTTCGCCGCCAACTTTCTCTTTGGTGCGCAGGGCTTCTTCGAGCGCGTAACCGTCGGATTCGTTCACTTCGAACGAGAGGTCGGCTTCTTCGATCCAGGTCGAATCTTTGTTGATGCGCAAAATCGCGTCTTTATTCGCGACCTGCTTCATTAAAACGAGGATTTTCATTTCTAAAAACTGATCGTTGGCCTTAGGTCTTTGGTCTTGGATCTTTGTATTTAGTGTTTTGTACTTTGAATGCGCTGTTCAACTATCGCCGGACATCAAAGACCAAAGTCCAAAGATCAAAGACCGTTTTTCTATTCCTCGTATCGCTTGAACAACAGCGCGGCGTTGGTACCGCCGAAACCGAAACTGTTGGTGAGGGCGTAGGTCACCTTAACATCACGCGCCTGATTAGGTGTGTAATCCAGATCACATTCGGGGTCCGGCTTTTCGTAGTTGATCGTCGGCAACAACTTGCCGTGGTAAATCGACAGGACCGAAAAGACACCTTCGACGCCGCCGGCCGCGCCCAGCAAGTGGCCGGTCATCGACTTCGTCGAGCTAATCGCGAGTTTCTTCGCGTGCTCGCCGAAAGTCTTTTTGATGGCCATAGTCTCGAACTTATCGTTGTAAGGCGTCGACGTCCCATGCGCGTTGATGTAACCAACCTCTTCCGGTTTCACGTCCGCGTCGTTAAGGGCCTTTTGCATGACCCGCACCGCGCCCGAACCGGTTTGATCGGGCATGGTGATGTGAAATGCGTCGCCCGTCATTCCATAGCCCACGACTTCCGCGTAAATCCGCGCGCCCCGACGCTTCGCGAATTCAATTTCTTCGAGAATCATGATGCCCGCGCCCTCGCCGATCACGAAGCCATCGCGATCCAGATCGAACGGCCGCGAGGCATGTACCGGATCGTCGTTGCGTGTGGACAACGCCCGCAACGCCGCGAAGCCCGCGACGCTCATGGGCGTGATCGCCGACTCAGCGCCGCCGCAAATCATCGCGTCGGCATCGCCGCGTTGAATGATCTTGAAGCTGTCCCCGATGGCGTGCGCGCCCGCCGAGCATGCCGTGGCAGTCGCAGAGTTCGGACCCTTTGCATTTTGGCGGATCGAGACCTGGCCGGATGCGAGGTTGACGATGGCGGAAGGAATAAAGAATGGCGACACACGGCCGGGGCCGCCGGTGAGAAGCTTTTCGTGCTCTCGCTCGATGGCCCAGAAATCTCCGATGCCGCTGCTGATGTAAGTCCCGACGCTTTCGGCGACGTCGTCGGTAATCTTCAACCCGCTGTCGCTGACAGCTTCAGCCGAAGCCGCCACCGCATACTGAATGAAGGCGCCCATCTTGCGCGCCTCCTTCTTCTCGACGTAATTCAGCGGATCGAAATCATTGACTTCGCAGGCGAAGCGGACCGGAAACTTCTCAGCGTCAAATTTTTTGATGTAGCCCGCGCCACTCTTCCCTTCGACTAGCGCGGCCCAGGTGGTCCCGACCGAATTACCTACAGGCGTAACCAGGCCAAGACCGGTAACGACGACGCGACGATTCAAAATTCACAGCTCCTTTAGTGACACGTTAACGGCGCACGGAAGTGCATGAACGCCGCGCGTTCACTTCTTCTCTTTGTGCTGGTCAATATAGTTGTACGCGTCGCGAACGCTTTGAATCTTCTCGGCGTCTTCGTCGGGAATTTCGATGCCGAACTCCTCTTCGAAACGCATCACCAGTTCAACCGTGTCGAGCGAATCCGCGCCTAGGTCATCAATGAAGCGTGCGTTCGGCGTAACTTCGTTTTCGTCGACACCAAGTTCGTCAACAATGATTTGCTTAACTTTTTGCTCTATCTCTTGATCGGGCATTCTTTTGCTCCTGTAAATTTTGGTGGCACAGATTTCAATCTGTGACTCGATACCTTAGTTCGTTCTGCACAGACTGAAGTCTATGCCGCTTCAAACGCCTCACGAGTTGTGCGCAAACTACTCTCGTCCTCCACGTTGAGGCAGCGGAGTTCGCGGTTAATTTGCCGCACCAGTCCGCTCAAAACTTTTCCGGTTCCGATTTCTATGAAAGTTTGTACACCGTGATTGCTTAAAAATTCAACTGACTCCAGCCAGCGAACCGGTTGAGAAACCTGCCGGACGAGCGAATCACGGGCTTCAGCGCCCGTTTTTATCGACTTCGCATCGACATTTGTCACGAGCGGAATCGCGAAATCGCCAAACTGTAATCCATCGAGATCCGCTGCCAGTCGATCCTGCGCCGGCTTCATCAGCGCGCAATGAAAAGGCGCACTGACATTCAGTTTGACGGCTCGCTTCGCGCCTTTGGCTTTCAGTATTTCCATGGCGCGGTCGATGGCTCCGGCGTCACCTGCGATCACAATCTGTCCGGGCGAATTGATGTTCGCTGCGCTACAAACCTGACCCTGCGCTGCTTCGCCGCACGCCGCGTTCACGGTTTCGAGATTCGAACCCAGAATCGCGGCCATGGCGCCGGTGCCCACTGGCACAGCCTCCTGCATGTAACGTCCCCGCGCTCGAACAGTTTTCACGGCATCGCTCAACGATAACGAACCGGCAGCGACCAGGGCCGAATACTCACCGAGGCTATGTCCGGCAACGAAGTCAGGCTGGGGAAAACCCTCAGCCTCCATTGCCCGCAGCGCAGCCACCGAGGTGGTCAGAATTGCCGGCTGAGTGTTTTCCGTTAGCTGCAGTTCCTCAGCGGGCCCGTTGAAACAAAGCTCGGACAGCGCGAAGCCGAGTGCGTCGTCTGCTTCTTCAAAGACCTGTCTGGCCGCGGGAAACTTTTCGGCCAAATCCTTTCCCATACCGGCACTCTGCGAACCCTGCCCGGGAAAGATAAATGCGATTTTAGATTTCTGATTTGCGATTTGCGATTGCAAGCCCTTCGGTCCTTATCGGTTGACGAAACAATCAGAAATCAAAAATCTAAAATCGAAAATGCTCTTCACCATCGCATCGCGACTGCGCCCCAGGTGAAGCCGCCGCCGAACGAAGCCATCAACACATTGTCACCCGCTTTGACTCGTCCACTCTCGACACACTCATTCAGACAAATCGGGATAGATGCCGACGACGTGTTCCCGGTCTGTGCGATGTTTGAATAGACACGCGACAAATCAACCTTAAGTGTATTGGCAAGCGCTTCGGTGATTCGCTGATTTGCCTGGTGCGGGATGAACAAGTCAATGTCGTCGGTTTTTAGTCCGGCTTCGCAGAGCACTTGTCGCGCGATGTCTGACATTGACCTTACGGCAACCTTGAACACTTCATTGCCCTTCATTTTGAAAAAGTGATCGCCGCGCGCAATTGTCTCAGCCGTGAAGCCGCCTTTGGTTCCCCCTCCCGGCGCATACAACTGCTCTTCGTAACGGCCATCAGAACGAATTTTGGCCGCCAGGATGCCCCGGTCACCTTCCACCGGTCCTAAAATCGCCGCGCCCGCGCCGTCACCGAACAGCACGCAGGTTGAGCGATCAGTGTAGTCCACGTAACGCGTCAGAAGTTCCGCGCCAATGACGAGCGCATATTTGATCTGACCGCTGCGAATCATCGGCTCAGCGATGGTTAATCCGTACAAGAATCCGGAACACGCCGCCACGATGTCCATGGCGGCAGCCTTGTTCGCGCCGAGCTGCGCCTGAATCAGGCATGCAGTAGACGGCAAAATCTGATCAGGCGTGACGGTAGCGCACAGAATCAAATCCAGGTCATTCGCATCGATCCCAGCGCGCTCAATTGCTTCCTGTGAAGCTCGCGAGGCGAACTGCGAAGTGTATTCCCCGGGCGCAGCCTTGCGGCGTTGCTTGATCCCGGTGCGCGTAGTAATCCACTCGTCGGATGTTTCGACGATTTTTTCGAGATCGGCATTGGTGAGAATGCCTTCGGGATACGAGTGACCGGTACCGAGAATGCCTGCGCGAATATTCGACATTGAATGCTACGTTATGAGCACCTGCGTTTCGAAGCCGTTTAGAAGCAGGACCTGTCCTGCGGCGCGCCGCACAAGTGCGGCTTCTAAACGGCTGGAGAAATACTATTAGGCGGTCTGATCAACTTGAACGACTTCGCGCCCTTTGTAGTACCCGCACTTTGGGCACACGCGATGTTGCATGCGCGGTTCCTGACAGTTCGGGCAAACGACAGTTTGCGGGACGCGCAGAGCGTCATGAGCCCGGCGTTTGCCGCGGCGCGCTTTCGAGTGTCGACGTTTTGGATTTGGCATAATTACTCCACCACAGTTTAGATTTTTGATTTGTGATTTTTGATTTTCCGCTCGCAGAACGCAATCAAAAATCGCAAATCTAAAATTGCAAATCTCTAAGCTTCTCCCAACGCGCATCAACTTGCTGCGCCTGGCATTCGCAAGCCACGGTGTTTCTGTCCGCCCCACACACCGGACAAAGTCCCTGACAACCTTCGCGGCAAAGAACCTGAGCCGGCTTGGCGAGCAGAAGTTGCTCGCGCACCAGTTGATCCAAATCGACCGCGGCGCCGTCAAAGAGGGACAGGTTGAGATCCTCACTCGCCAGTTCGTGCTGTTCTTCCGTTCCCCAGCTAACCCCGGTCACAAAGCGTTCGTCAAAATCGGCTGAAAACGGAATCTCTACCGGCTTTAAACATCGTGCGCAAACGGTCTCGAGTCTGGTCGTAAGATTGCCGGTCAGCTCTACTTCATCGCCATTCCGGCGAATTCGGCCCCTCACTTCCACCGGTTCAACCACCCGCAAATCCGAATCTTCAAGTGAAACTTCGTTGGGCCGATAAGTTTGCGCGAACCGCTGTTCCTTCTCGAGATTTTCCAGCTCCAGCCGCATGATTCATGCCCTGAACCTCACAGATAGCGTCCCGGGGTCAGGCACAAAGTCGCTAATTATAGCGACGCAATTGCGGCTGTCAAAGCCGCGTCAGCGGTCGCGCGCCGTTTTTCGGGTCACTTTGCGCGTTCTTTTGGGGGTGATCTTACGCTGTCGGGGCTTTCGATCGTCGTCGTCAAGCTTGTCGCACTCGGCCCGCCACTTCGACTCGAGATCGCCATTATCCACGACGCCACAGTCGCTGAGAATCTCGATCAAACTCTTCACGAGCGCGTGATTCGCATAAGCAGTCTCAGACTGTCGCAGGAGTAATTTCAATCCCTGCTCGAGCCGTTCAGCCAGGCGCGCGAGCGTGTTCTCAAGAATCGTCAACCGCTCCAGCAGGTGCTCTTCATTTGGGGTGGTATCCGGACATTCTCCGCGCATCGATGGCGGCCGAACCACGAGCATCAAACGCGTGCCGCAACGCTGACAGAATTCCTGCCCCAGCGGATTCGCCGCCCGGCAGTTCTGGCAATAGTGTGAGATCGCGCGTTGCGGCATTCTGACTCTGAAATCTGGAACCTGGAATCTTAAATCTGAGATTCGCTTTCTAGTACTTTGTGCTTAGTACTTTGTACTCGGAAAAAGCAAAACAAAGTACCAAGTACAAAGCTCAAAGTCCTGAGTACTAATATTCGTAAAATCCCTTCCCGCTCTTCCTACCCAACCAGCCCGCATCAACATATCGCTTCAGCAAAGGGCACGGGCGGTACTTTGAATCGCCAAATCCTTCGTACAACACATTCATGATCGCGAGACAAACATCCAACCCGATAAAGTCGGCAAGCGTCAACGGTCCCATCGGGTGATTCATTCCCATCTTCATGATGCCATCGATGCTCTCGCGCGTAGCGACGCCCTCGTGCAAGGCGAAGATCGCTTCATTGATCATCGGCATCAGGACGCGATTTGAAATGAAGCCCGGGTAATCCTGACACTCAAGCGGCGTCTTGCCAAGTTTTTCGCTGAGCGCTCGCACTTTTTCATAAGTCGCGTCAGACGTCGCGGCGCCGCGAATTACTTCGACGAGTTTCATCACCGGCACCGGATTCATGAAGTGCATGCCGATGACTTTGTCTGGCCGCTTCGTAGCTGCCCCGAGTTTGGTTATGGAAATCGATGAGGTATTCGAAGCAAGAATTGCATCGGGCGGCGTAATTTCATCGAGTGCGCGAAAGACCTCGGTCTTTACTGCGAGATCTTCAGTCACCGCTTCAACAACTATGGATGCTTCGCTCAGTCCGCCAAGGTCGGTCGTTGTTTTGATGCGACCGACGATTGTCTTCTTCTCTTCCCCGCTGAGGCGTTCCTTATCGACGTCGCGCTGCAAACTCTTGTCGATTGCGCTCAGCCCACGCGCCAGAAAATCGTCGGCCACATCGCGCATCACGACATTGAGTCCTGCGCGCGCGGCCACCTGGGCAATCCCATTGCCCATCGTGCCGGCGCCAATTACTCCAAAAACTTCGGCCATTATGTGGCACAGACTTCAGTCTGTGGTTCCCTCCCTCTTCAGTTTTGCGCTGGTAGAAACACAGGCTGAAGTCTGTGCCACTACTTTAAGCGATCCGCCCAATTCATCAGTGGCTGCGCGCCGCGCATAGCGTCGTTCAACTCCTCATGCGAAGCTGCGGCGCCATTTCCGCCATAGAGAGAGCGCCCTTCGCCACTTCGGAAAAATTTGATCGTGTAAATTCCCAAGGCCGTGCCGATCGGAATGTTGACGAGCGAAATGATTGCGACCACGGTTCCGAGCGGCTTGGCCCAACGCGCGCGTTTACGAAAGCCGTAACCAACCATCAGCGGCAGAAGACCAACCACAAGAAACAAGATCAGGAACGCAACTACGCCGATTGCCATGGCCCACGGGGAAACAGCTTGACTTGCCGGTGTGGCAAACTTCACCACGAGCACCAGCAGCAACAAACCAATTAACGTGAGTCCATGAATTCCGCTGTAGATGAAATACAAGGTCGCCAGCGTCTTGTTGTGTTCTTCCGCCGTCATAAGATTCATCGCCAATTCGGCGGTGTAGCTGAAATGAATCTATTTTGGTCGTCCACCTTGTATTCTTGTGCCGGCAAGCCTTTTGACTGACTGTCGAGAAAGCGGCCGCCGATTTCACCAAATGTGAACCAGAAGGTGTAGACCGCGACTGCGGTTCCTAGTGGCATTTGGGGTGCAGCACAAACACCTGCGACAACTGTCGCAGTCTTTGCCCACCTCTTGCGCTTGAGCAGTGCGTAGCTCGCGATCATTGACGGCACTGCCCAACCAATAGTCACCACCAAAATGAATCCGCACATAATAGCTATGAATGCCATTGGTGGAGGTGGCTGACGCGAGGAAGAGGGCATCGCCGCGAGCATTACGGCAATCATGACTCCAAAAAAGACACCCATTGTTGAATGCAAAAGGGCGTACGCCAGGTGGGCGTACCCGAGCCACCTATTATGCTGTTCAGGCGTCATGTCCTATCGTTCCACAGCCAGCGCCACCGCGTTCCCACCGCCCAGGCAAAGCGCCGCGACCCCACGATGTGCATTGCGCCTCTTCAATTCATAGAGCATGGTCGTCAGAATGCGCGAACCTGACTGGCCAATGGCGTGGCCGAGCGCGACCGCCCCACCGTTAACGTTAATCTTCTCCGGATCCAGATTAAGCTCGCGAGTAATCGCCACAGCCTGCACTGCAAACGCTTCGTTGAGTTCGATCAAGTCAACGTCATGCAAAGACCAGCCGCTCTTCTTCATCAACTTTTTGATCGCCTCGACGGGCGCCATCATCACCAGCTTCGGCTCAGTTCCCGAGGTAGCCTGCGCAACTATCCGCGCCAAAGGTTCGACGCCCAGTGACTTTGCCCGCTCTTCAGACGTGACCACAACAGCAGACGCACCATCATTCACGCCCGGGGCATTTCCGGCGGTCACCGTGCCGCCTTCTTTGAAAGCCGGCTTTAGCTTGCCGAGTCCTTCCAGCGAGGTGTCTGCGCGAACCGGCTCGTCGGTGTCGAAAATAATCGGCGCGCCCTTCTTTTGCGCGATTTCGATCGGAACAATTTCGTCTTTGAATTTGCCGGCCTTGATCGCGGCTGCGGCTTTGCGGTGAGAATTCAAGGCGTATTCATCCTGCTCAGTGCGCGAAACATGAAATCGTTCGCTCACGACTTCTCCGGTGCAACCCATGTGCTGATCGTCGAACGCGCACCACAATCCATCCTGGATGACAGTATCAAGAATTTGCCCGTTGCCGAGTCGATAACCCTCTCGCGCTTTCGGAATCAAATAGGGTGCGTTTGACATGGATTCCATTCCGCCCGCCACCACGATCTCAGTGTCGCCCAACTGCACGCCCTGCGCCGCCATCATCACCGATTTCAAGCCTGAGCCACATACTTTGTTGACCGTCACGGCCGAAACCGTATTAGGCAGCCCGCCGTGGAGCGCTGCTTGTCGCGCGGGATTTTGACCCAGGCCGGCCTGAATGACGCAGCCCATGATGACTTCGTCAACGTCCTCAGGTTTCACCCCGGCGCGCTTCACGGCCTCGCGTACCACGATCGCACCGAGTTCCGTTGCTTTGAAACTTTTCAGTGCGCCGAGAAATTTGCCGACCGGCGTCCGCACAGCGCTGACGATTACTGCTTGTTTAACTGATGACATGTGGCTTGAGCTTATCAGATGGGAAATGAAAAACGCCAAAATGGAAAATGACAAATGCCCGTGTTATCCTCGGCGCTTGTTATTGCACCCCCGCATCAAAACGCTTCGCACTAATTAAATCATGCAAGCTCTGATACTCGCTGGCGGAAAAGGGACACGGCTGCGTCCTTTGACGGTTTATACCCCGAAACCTATTGTGCCCATCTGCAATCGCCCCTTCCTGCTTTACCAGATTGACACTTTGAAGCGCGCCGGTGTTACCGACATCACCCTTTCGCTTTCATACCAGCCGGAGAAAATCGAACAGCAACTCGGCGACGGATCAATCTTTGGCGTGAACCTTAAATACACGGTCGAGCCGCAGCCGATGGGAACGGCCGGCGCATACAAGTTTGCCGAGGACTTAATTCGCGAGCCGACGGTTGTTTTCAATGGAGATGTCTTAACGGACCTGGACTTAAAAGTCATGATCCGGCAGCACAAAGAAAGAAAGGCGACGGCTTCAATCTTCCTCATCCCGGTTGAAGACGCGAGTATGTACGGGGTGGTGGAAACAGACAGCGAAGGAAAAGTTCAGCGCTTTGTAGAAAAACCCAAGCCCGGCGAAACTAACTGCCGCAACATCAACGCCGGGGCCTATGTGCTGGAACCAAGAGTCCTGGACCTGATTCCCAAAGGAGAGAATTACTCCTTCGAATACGCTTTATTCCCGAAACTGCTGGAAAAGGGCGAAGCGTTTTTCGCGCACATTCCGCAGCGGACTTACTGGCTGGACATCGGCACGCCTGCCAGATACTTGCAGGCGCATGAAGACATGCTTGCAAATCGCGTGACGCGTTTTCACGTCAAGGACCGGCGCGGGAATTTTGATTCGGCTACTCACTCAGAGATTGATGAGTTGTCGATCGTCGCCGACGAATGCACAATCAAGCCCGGCGTCGAAATCATAAATTCAGTTCTCGGCAAAGGTTGTTATGTCGAGGAAGGTGCGCGGATCGAGAACTCTGTGATTTGGAGTCACACACGCGTCGGCACTGCGGCCCAAATTAACGGAGCAGTGATCGGCCGGGGCTGTCATATCGGCCGCTCGGCAGTGGTAGGTCCGGGATGCGTGCTCGGTGATAAGACGGCGTTGACCGACTACACGCGCACATGTCCGTAGCGATTAACCACAAAGACACTAAGACACAAAGAATGGCAAATGCCTCCACGTATCCAGTTATGAATTCCTTTGTGTCTTCGTGTCTTTGTGGTGAAAACACTTAACGAAAGACTTCATCATGAACTTCGACTGTTTTCGTGCTTACGACATTCGCGGTGTCTACCCGACAGACCTCGATGAAGAGGCTTACTATCGCATCGCCAAGGCGTACACCTTGCTCTTTCATCCAAAGACAATGGTCGTCGGACGGGACGCGCGCGAATCCGGTCCGGTTCTCCAAAAAGCCTTAACCGACGGGTTTGTTGATGCGGGCGTGAATGTCGTCGACATCGGCGGCATCACCACCGACATGCTCTACTTTGCGGTTGGATCGTCGGAAGAGTACTCCGGCGGCGTCGTAGTCTCAGCTTCGCACAATCCCAGGCAGTACAACGGTGCGAAGATGGTCCGCGAGAAGGCGGCCGCGATTTCATCGGACACCGGGCTCTTCCAAATTCGCGACCTCATCAAGGATGATAAGGACAAGAGCGTCACCTCCGATCGCAAGGGCACGGTGAGGCAGAAAGATGTGCTCAACGATTACGTTCAGCACGTGCTCGCCTTTATCGATAGCGAGGCGATCAAGCCCTTTCATCTGGTTACCAACGCAAACTTCGGATACGTCGGCGCCGGAATTGACTTGATCGCAGCAAAGCTGGGACTGAGTACGACGCGCCTCAATTGGCAACCGGACGGCAGCTTTCCGAAAGGGACGCCCGACCCCATGCAACCGGCAAATCGCGCTGAGAGTGAACAATTGATGCGCGAGACAAAGCACGAATTTGCGGCCATCTGGGATGCCGACGCCGATCGCTGCATGTTTCTGGATGAAAAAGGTGAGTTCATTTCTGGTGCGTATGTGACTGCGCTACTCGCTGATGTTCTACTCACCAAGCACGGCGGCGACAACAAGATTATTTTCGACCCGCGCGTTATTTGGCCCACCATTAAAGTCTGCGAGCAACATGGAGCTGAACCAATCATCTCAAAGAGTGGCCATGCCTTCATCAAGGATCGCATGAGAAAAGAGAACGCGATTTTCGCGGGCGAGATGAGCGCGCATTATTATTTTCGCGAAAACTTTTACGCCGACAATGGAGTAATTCCCTTCCTGCTCGTCCTCGAGCAGCTGTCCCGCACCGGCAAATCGTTTTCAGAGACCATGCGTCCGTACATGGAAGGTCACTACATGTCGGGTGAGCTGAACTATCGCGTCGCAGATGCGCAGAAGACGATTGCCGCGGTAAAAGATCATTTCGCCGGTCGCGGCGAGGAAGATTTGACCGACGGCTATTCCCTGACCGGCGATGACTGGCGATTCAACATTCGGCCTTCAAACACGGAACCTCTGCTTCGTCTAAACATTGAAGCGCGGCAAGACGGTCTCGTCGAAAAAGTGCACGCGGAAATCGAACCGATCATCGGCAGCAAGCCCCACTGACCTTCGCGTTACGGCGACCTGGCGTCTTTGCGGAATCAACCGCGCGCCATGCCGCAAATGCGCAAAGCTCACAAAAGAGACTCGGCACAGCCTTTGCCCAACTTGGGTGGTTCTAACAAAGGCTCGCTCACCCCGGCGTCCGAGCGCCAACTCACGGAGGCAAAGCGCATCATGGGTCTGATTCTTCTCATAATCCTGATTATCCTGCTGTTGGGAGCAGTTCCGGCTTGGCCCTACAGCAGAAACTGGGGCTATGGCCCGAGCGGCGGACTGGGTCTGCTAGTAGTGATCGTAATCGTCCTCTTGCTCATGCGGGTGTTCTAACTCAAGACGCCTCGCAAGGAATCTGTAACTCAATTGATACAGCCGGCCAGTAGTGTGCGCGGTTGACTCTGCGTCAACGCCGACCGCACACTGCGCGCATGCCGGAACTCCCCGAAGTCGAACACGTCGTACGCGCGTTGCGCCGCGTGATCGTCCGCCGGCGAATCATGGCCGCCGAGATCCTCCTACCCAAGCTGGTTCCACCTGAAGGCAAAGCCGCCTTCAATCGCAAAATAAAGGGATGTCGAATCATCGGCGTGCGGCGGCGCGGCAAGTTCATCCTGATCGATCTCGATCGGGCTAAAGGTCTGTCACATGGCCGGGCCGCACGTACCCGCACTGGCTCAGGCAGCGTTTTGATGGTGCACCTCCGCATGACGGGGAGGTTTCGGTACCTCACGATTGATGAGGAGCTGCCGCGACATGCCCGCGCCGTGTTCTATCTCGACAATGATCGTCGTCTTGTGTTCTGCGATCAGCGCCAATTCGGAGTCATGAAGCTGGTGTCGTATGCGCGCCTGGGTGGGACAAAAGGAATTCGCGAACTGGCGCCGGAACCCTTTTCGGACGACTTCAGCTCGAAGTACTTGAGAGATGTCCTGGCGCGCTCACAGCGAAGCTTGAAGACGCTGCTGCTCGATCAAACGAAGGTCTTGGGGCTGGGCAATATCTACGCGTCTGAAGCATTGTTCCGGGCGTCCGTGAATCCATTCAAAGTCTCGGCAACGCTCTCTGTAAAACGAGTGGGCCGCCTGCATCAGGCAATTCGCGAAGTGCTGAGCGATGCGTTGACCGATGGTTCAGCTTTGCGCGTGAACCTCGAGCATCCCGAAGGATTCTCATACGGCGAAGCGTTCGAAAATTTCTGGCATGTGTACGATCGCGAAGGCGAACCATGCGTGAAGTGTGGCGCGAAGATTCGCCGCCTCACCCACGGAGGGCGGTCGACCTACTGGTGTCCGAAGTGTCAGAAGAGATGAGTTTCAAGTTTCGAGTTTCAAGTTTCAAGTTTCGAGTTTCAGGTTATGATCGCGTATCAACTCGAAACCTTAAATTTGAAACTTGAAACTGTTTTTTACAGATTCGCCAAAATAAAGTCCGTCATCATTTGTCGCATCTGCTTTAGGAGCACAGGATCTGTCACGCCATGACGCGACTTGGGATAGAGCATTAACTGCACCTGTTTACCGTTCTTCTGCAACTCATACAAAAACTGAATCGTGTTAGCCATGTGCACGTTGTCATCGATGGCGCCATGGATCAGAAGCAGCTTGCCGTGCAGGTCCTTCGCAAAATGTACCGGCGAGCTTTTCCAATAGCCGTCGGGATTGTTCTGCGGCGTGCCCATGTAACGTTCCGTATAAATCGAGTCATAGTTGCGCCAGTCGGTGACTGAGCCACCGGCAATTCCAATCTTGAACGTCTGGCTGTGCGTCAGCGCGTAGCTCGTCATGAAGCCGCCATAACTCCAACCCCACAAGCCGATGCGCGAACCATCAACGTAAGGCTGGGACTTCAGCCACGCAAATCCGTCTTCCAGATCTTTCAACTCGAGTTCGCCAAAATTCTTGTACAACGGCCATGCTGAGTTGACGCCCTTACTGCTCGCCGTGCGGTTGTCGCAGATCCAAATGATGTAGCCCTTCTCTGCGAGCATCTGATGCCACATGTAGGTTGCGCTGCCCCACTGGTTCCGCACCTGCGGCGCCTGCGGACCACTGTAGGTGTAAGACCACACCGGATATTTTTTCGAGGGATCAAAGTCGGGCGGCTTGATCATCATGGCTTCCATCGTGAAGCCGTCGCGCGTCTTCACGTTTAGGAACTCAGCCTTGCCCAGCTTGTACTGCGACAGCGCGTCCACCTTGTTCTCGTCAATGACGCGCACGAGCTTCCCGCCAGAATCATATAGCCGCACCTGTGACGGATTGTTGATGTCGCTCCAGGTATCGATGAAGTAGGAGCCGCTCGAGTTATAAGACGCACGGTGACTGCCCTCCGTCATACTGAGCCGGGTAAGTCCGCTGCCGTCGAGCTTGATCGCGTAGACATGGTTGGCAATGAAGCTGTGTTCAGTTCCGGTGAAATAGATGAGTCCTTTCGCTTCATCGACCTCGCTCAGCGACTGTACATCCCAATCGCCGTTGGTAACCTGCCTGATTAGTTTGCCGTCGGCGCTGTAATGATAGATGTGCGTCCAGCCGTTGCGGTCGCTCAGCCAAAGAAACGATCCATCCTTGAGCCAGCGCAGGCCGTCATCATTGATGCCGATCCAGGCCCTGGTCGATTCGCGAAACAGGTTTGCCGTCTTGCCATCCTCAGGTGACGCAGTATTTAGATCGATAAATGTCTGCTCGCGATTTTGGGCCATGAACCAAACCTTTTTGCCATCTGGAAACCAGCCCACACGCACGATTAACAGATCGTCCGGCATGTACTTGCCCGTGTCGGCCCAGGTGACGTCCCCTCCCGCGGCGTTTACCAGGCCCAGCTTCACAATTGGATTTGGGTCGCCCGCCTTGGGATATGGAGTTAGCTCGAGTCGCTGGTCGAGCGGTATGTGATCGACGACGGGAAAATTCGGAACCGGGTTCTCATCAAGCCGGAGGAATGTGATCTTCGTCGAATCAGGGCTCCACCAGTACGCCCCAAAGTTGCCGCGGCCGTAAAGTTCTTCCTGGTACACCCAATCCAGGCGGCCATTCAGAATCTTGTCGTTGCCGTCGGTGGTGAGCGCGCGTTCAC
Organism: Pyrinomonadaceae bacterium; assembly: GCA_035606795.1. Lineage (GTDB taxonomy): Bacteria > Acidobacteriota > Blastocatellia > Pyrinomonadales > Pyrinomonadaceae > UBA11740. Next base: position 10,694 of record DATNEI010000056.1, on the reverse strand, counting down.
GCTGCGATCCGATCTCAACAACGAACAGATTGCCGGCGCGCACGAAGCTGATCATCTTGCCGTCGGGACTGAAGCCTTCGCCAACTTCCTCGTTCGCACCGTGAGTCAACCGCAGCGCGTGGTCGCTGCCGAATTCGTAATAGAACAAATCGTTGGCCTGGTTAATCAGCACGCCGGTTTCTTCCGGATTCATCTGGTACGAAGTCTGGTTCGCCAAACGATGCGCAGTCTCTCTGCTGACTCCGGGCAAAGCGGCAAACGCGGCTTCCATTTTGGCGGCGTTGTAGAACGGCTCAGACTTCCCGGTGACGGCGCTGACTTTCAGCAAACGCGGAAACGCATTCTGCTCTTTGCTCGCGACAATGTAATGCACGCCGTCTTTCAGCCAACGCGGATTCGCAGCGTTGCCGTTAAAGTTGACGCGCTTCTGCGGATCGAAAATGTCGTCGATGGTGAGAAGTTTGTTTTGGGCTACAACCGAAGGAGCCAACAGCAGGATGATTCCGAATAAGAAAAGAATTCCTTTGCGCACGAATATTTGTCTCCTGAAAGAATAAGGTTGCTGGTTCAGCGTGTGACACAGGTGTCGGCGGTTGGCGACGCGCCAGATGCGCGTGACACTCGGATTGGACGCACCAATTAACCGGTCTGGGCTCGCGGCGTCATGCGCTTAATCAAGGGCGTCAGCGCCGCCAGTAATAACGCTGCGGCCAGCGTGATACCCGCAAAAATTCCAAATGCGCGTGTCAGCACTTCGGGTGTCCCCTGCTCGAATAACTGGGTCGTGCGACCGGCGATGTAACTGCCAATTGAAATCGACAGGAACCACACGCCCATCATCAATCCAACCATGCGCACCGGCGACAGTTTGCTGATCGTGCTGAGGCCAACCGGGCTCAAACATAACTCGCCGACCGTCTGAATGAAGTAAACGAGCACCAGCCACCAGGGCGAAACGCGTCCGGCGCCGGTTAGGCTCGCGGCGAAGGTAATCACCAGGAAAGCGATTCCGGCGAAGAATAATCCGAAAGCAAACTTGGCCGGGCTGGAAGGTTGACGGTCGCCCATCTTCTGCCAGATGAACGCGAACACCGGCGCGAGAAGGATCACGAAAATTGCCGGTACCGATTGAAACCAACTGGAAGGAAACGACCAACCGAATATTTGCGTGCGGGTCAAACGATCGGCGAACAGCGTCAGGCTCGATCCCGCTTGCTCGTAAGTCATCCAGAAGATGACCGAGAACACCACCAGGATAAAAATCACGAGGACGCGTCTTAACTCGTCACCTTTCAACAGCCGGGTTGTTCCGCCGAGATAGCCGACGAAGTAACCGCACACGGTCCAGAACGGCACCGACACCCAACCGGCGTCGTACTTGTAGCCGAACACCGCACCGAGCGCGGCGCCTGCAAGCGAAAGGATAATGGTGAGCGCATCGAGCTTCGTACCCGACTCAATCGTGGCAGTCTTTTCCGGCTTCAATCCGGCGCTGCGCAGACGCTTGCCTCCGAGCACGTATTGAATCACGCCGAAGGTCATACCGATGCCGGCGGCCGCGAATCCCCAATGCCAACTATGCGCCGGGTTCAATCCCAGTCTGGTGATGAAGCCTTTGAAGAAATTGCTCTGCGCCAGGAATCCGGTTACGAACGGCGAGATAAAGGCGCCCAGATTGATTCCCATGTAGAAGATCGAGAAACCGGCGTCGCGGCGCTTATCCTCGGGCCCGTACAACTGGCCAACCATCGTGCTGATGTTCGGTTTAAGCAAACCAGTGCCGAAGGCGATCAGAATTAGCGCCGCATAGAATGTTGGCAGACTATCGATGGCCATCGAGTAATGGCCGCAGGCGATGATGATTCCGCCGATCAGGACGGCCCTCCGCGCACCGAGAAACTTGTCAGCCAGCCAGCCACCAATCAATGGCAGATACCAAACCGATGAGACATACATCGCGTAAATCGCGCCGGCATATCGCTCATCGAAACCGAGTCCGCCGTCGATTGCCTTCGAGGTCATGTAGAGCGTCAGCAGCGCGCGCATGCCGTAATAGCTGAACCGCTCCCACATCTCGGTGAAGAAGAGAGTGGAAAGCCCCCAGGGATGGCCAAAAAAGCCGTGATCATCCGAGCCCAGCGGAGTAACGGCAGTTCCGTCGATTGGTGTGCTCATTAATCAGCAGTCCTCATTTCGAGAAATCAAGAGCGCTTTCATTGAACTTAAAACGATTCGCACGGGAGTGGCAGCATTCAGCCAGATGCGCTGGTTCGTGTCAAGGTTCGGAGTTGACAGCGTCGCAGGCCGCGGCGTATAAGCATATTTGAAAAACGTGGTGAGTTAAGGCGACTTGCGGCCACGTAAAACAAACGGCTAAACAGCTCGGGCAAGTTCGAAACGGCGAACCCGAAAACCGGCAGACCTTTTGAAGTCCCGCGTTGTTTAGCGCGGGATTTTTATTTTGCATTTTAGATTTCAGATTTTTGATTGCCGATTGTGCGTCCTGTGGAGTCTCGCGCTAGGCGCCGGAGGCACAATCACAAATCCAAAATCAAAAATCGCAAATTGGCGTCATGCTTAACTTTCGAGACCTTTTAGAGGGCGACGGCATTCACGTCTTTGATGGCGCGATGGGGACGATGCTCTATTCAAAGGGCATCTACATTAACCGCTCGTACGACGAATTGAATCTGGCCGCGCCCGATTTGGTACGCGACGTCCACGCTGAATACGTGCGCGCCGGCGCCGAGATTATTGAAACGAACACCTTTGGCGCGAACGTCAACAAGCTTCAGCCGTACGGACTTGAGGCCAATCTTCGCGAAATAAACATCAAAGCCGCTCAGCTTGCCAGACAGGCTGCGGGCAATCGCGCTTACGTCGCCGGCGCCGTAGGTCCGCTGGGTCTGCGCATTGAGCCTTACGGCCCAACTTCGTTCGATGAAGCCAAACAGATGTTCGCGGATCAGATTACCGCGCTGTTGGAAGGGGGCGTCGATCTATTCGTGCTCGAAACCTTTTCGGACATCTCGGAGTTGCATCAAGCGATACGCGCCGTGCGCGAACTTTGCGATTTACCGATTGTGGCGCAAGTGACAATCCAACTCGATGGCACCACATCATTTGGCACGACTGCCGAGGTGTTCACTTCGCGTCTGGATGAGTGGGGCGCCGATGTCATTGGTTTGAACTGCGGCGTCGGTCCGGCGATCGTTCTAAATGCGATTGAGAAGATGCGAGCGCTCACGACGCGCAAGCTCTCCGCCCAGCCAAACGCGGGGTTGCCCCGCGACGTCGGCGGCCGGCAGATTTATATGTGCTCGCCTGAATACATGGCCGAGTACTCCCGTCGCATCGTGCAAGCCGGCGCGAAGTTCGTCGGCGGTTGCTGTGGGAGCACGCCGGCGCATATCAAGCTGATCGCGGATGCGTTGCGCATGCTGAATCCGCGCACCCAAAAAGTTTCGGTACCCGGCGCAGCGAAAATCAGTGTTAGCGAATTGAAACCGGCCGACGTCACGGTGGTGCCCGCGGAAGAGCGTTCCAATTGGGCGCGCAAAATCGCGACGGGCGAATTCGTTACCACCGTCGAAGTCCTGCCGCCGAAAGGCTGCAATCCGTGGAAGACGCTGGATTCGATCCGGCTGCTGAAAGAAGCGGGAGTCGACGGGGTCAACATTCCGGATGGGCCGCGCGCGCAGACGCGTATGGGAGCGATGGCCACGGCTTTGATGGTGCAGAAAGAAGTCGGCATGGAAGCCGTGCTGCATTACTGCTGTCGCGATCGCAATCTGCTCGGCATGATGTCCGACCTGTTGGGGGCGGCGGCGATGGGCCTGCGGAATCTGCTTTTGATTACCGGCGATCCGCCGAAGATGGGCCCTTACCCCGACGCAACTGCAGTGTTCGACATCGACGCGATCGGTTTGACGAACATGGTGAACAAGCTGAACCACGGCCTGGACATTGGCAACAATCCGATTGGCGAGCCCACTGCCTTTTCAATTGGCGTCGGCGTGAATCCGGGCGCGGTCAACATGGAGGAAGAGTTACGACGATTCGAATGGAAGATTGAAGCGGGAGCTGAATACGCAATCACTCAACCTGTGTTCGACACTCAACAACTCCGTGACTTCTTGAAACGAATCGAAGGCCATCGGATTCCGATCGTGGCGGGCATCTGGCCGCTCGTTTCGTATCGCAACGCCGAGTTTCTCCACAACGAAGTTCCCGGCGTCCAGGTGACTCCCGAAATCATGGAGCGCATGCGCGCCGCTTCCGCGATCAGCAAAGAAGCCGGCCGCGACGAAGGGTTGAAGATTGCGCGCGAATCACTCCTCGAAGTGCGCGAGTTCATTCAAGGCGCGCAGGTTTCGGCGCCGTTTGGCAATGTGAAGTACGCGCTGGAAGTATTTGATGTCCTGCCGGAGTTTAGCGTCTCAGAAGCCCGCGCGTCAGCAAGGGCACCCGTCGCAAGCTAACCCTCGCTGACGGTCGGGCTTCTGACACTTTCACCTCATGCTACACTCGCCCATGCAGTGTCCAAGGTTAAAATTGCGCGAACGACTCACGCGCGCGAACGCGTCCGCAAGATTAAGACTCGCGCCAGGTATCAGCACCGCAGGCTAAAGCAAATCTCGCGCACCGCAACTCTCGGCGGACTCTTTCTCTCATTTCTGAAAATTGGCGTCAGCGGATTCGGCGGCGGCTTTGCCGTCCTCAGCAATATTCGCCACCTCGTGGTACTCGAGCGTCGCTGGCTGACTGAACACGACTTCGTCGAGGCGTTGGCGCTCGGGCAGAGTTTGCCGGGTACGGCCGCCGGTAACGCAGTGACATACGTTGGTTTTCGCCTGCGTGGATGGCGCGGTGCGAGCGTCTCACTGGCGGGATTTATTTTGCCGTCGATGCTGATGATGATTGCGCTGGCGGTTTTCTACGATCGATTTCGCGCACTGCCGAATACCGAGCAACTTTTTCACGGATTCAACGCCGCCGTCGTCGCGCTCATTGCTGTCACTGCCTGGCGCATGGGCAAGCACACTTCCAGCAAGCCCTGGCAGCGGATACTTATCGTCCTTTCATTCGCAGCCGTCATCTTCTTGAAAGCTACGGTAGTCGAAGTGATTCTGATCGCCGGACTGTTTGGCATCGGCATCGAATCTTTTACGGAAAGACAGAAGCCGCGTCTCGAGCGCATCCGCGGACTTGCGACGCGACGACAGCAACGGATTCGGCAGCGAATCGTCGCGCGCAGACCGGCGAAGCCACATCGGTTCGTTGGCGGTTACCTGACCGAAGCCATCGCGGAAGAGCGTCTGCGACAGATCAGCGAACTTCGTGTCACGCAACCGGACGACGATGAGGATGCCGCGGACGCATCGAGTGATGGCCAGCTTCTACGCAGTATTTTTCTTCCCGCGCTTCCCTTCCTCGCGAAAATCGGTCTGGCGCTGTCCATCTCGTTCATCTTTCTGCGCATTGGCGCAGCGACTTTCGGCGGCGGCTTTGTGATGATTCCTGAGATCGAAAACGAAGTCGTGCGGTCGCATCACTGGCTCAGTCACCAGGAGTTCGCCGACGCCACTGCGCTGGGGCAAATCACGCCCGGGCCGGTTTTGATCATGGCTACATTCGTCGGCTATCGCGTCGCCGGATTCATGGCGGCGATCCTGTGCACCGTCTGCGTGTTCCTGCCATCGTTCCTGATGACGATTGCGGCCGGCTCTTCTTTGCGTCGCTTTCGCACGAATCGACAGATTCAGGCTTTTCTGCGCGGGGTCGCGCCGGCAGTCACCGGTCTGTTGGCCGCAGCGGCGTGGAGCGTCGCGCGCTCAGGCATCCACACGATTATCGGCGCGACGATGGCTGTAGTGATCCTGGGAATCCTTTTGCGCTATCGTCCGAATGCCTTTTGGGTTTTGATGGGCGCGGGAGTCTTTCGGTTTCTGCTGGCGCTGGTGTTGGGGTGAAAGTAAGACGGTTGTAATTCTCCCTTTTTCACTGAATCTCTAACTCAGACTCTTCTTTCGCACGGTGCCATCGTCCATCAACGTCATGATCAGACACTTCAGCGATTAGACGCTTTATCTCAGCTTCGATATAAACCAAATCGAGATCGCTACGAAAGCGCCTGAGTACCGAGCAAGCATCGCTTAGGTCGCGCTCTCTCGTTGCCAGTATTTTCAAGACCACGAAATCCTCGGGGGAGACCACTGGTACGTCGTGGCCTCTTAGCGGTCCGGTGATGGCCCGTGCCATAACCTCCTGCGCGTAACGGATCGAACGTGGTTCAATCAAATCGGCGACATTCAGCGATCCGCCCAAACCCCGAAATAAAGTGATTCTGCTGACAAAGAGTCCGCCGAATGGCACCCTCTCAAAAGCGAGAAGAACATCTAAACCAGCTTGCTCCAATGCCGCGGCGGCTTCGCGCACAGAGACGTCGGCGATTGCCAAGTCGGCGTCTTTTGTTTCGCGGGGCTCTCCATAAACCGCCAGCGCCAACCCACCGCACACAGCCGACTTAAGATTTGCGCGTTCAAGACCTTGAAAGGTCGCGAGCAGAACGGCCGTCGGATCGTTCAGGTTGATCATTGCTTTCTTCCAGTTGCCGCCGCTTCTTTAATATTTCGCGGCCGAGCGCGGCAAGCTCATTCGTTGTTTTACGTAAGAGCACACGCATTCGATCTGCCTCAGCCAGCCTACGTCCTAGTTCTTGGGAATCTATAGCCACGCTTTCAACTCCCACCTAAATAATGTTGCAACGCACTTTCTAAATCCGAGTACTGAAACTGATAACCCGCGGCTTGTAGTCTCTTTGGCATTACTCGCTGACTCACCAGCAACATTTCATCGGCCATTTCCCCAAACGCCAACCGCGCGGCGAACGCAGGCATAGCCATGACTGTCGGACGCGAGAGAACTTCGCCCAGCACGCGGGTGAATCTTTCGTTCGTCACCGGTTTTGGTGAGACGACGTTTACCGGGCCGCGAATCGACTCATCAGTCAGCGCGAGCTTCATCGCCGCCACTGCGTCTTCAATGGTGACCCAGCTTATGTATTGCTTCCCTGATCCGACTTTGCCGCCCAGTCCCATCTTGAAAGGCGTGAGCATCTTTTCCAACATCCCGCCGACGCGCGCCAGAATTGGTCCGAAGCGAAGGTTCACTACCCGCACTGCTGCGTTCCTGGCGGGCTCAGTGGCTTTCTCCCACTCACGACAGACGCCTGCCAGAAACCCGCCGCCGGATTCGCTTTGTTCATCGAGGACCTCGTCACCGCGATCACCGTAAATCCCGGTCGCTGAGGCGCAGAGAAACACGCGCGGCTTATTTGTCAGCTTGACGATTGCTTCGCTGATTAAGTGTGTTCCATGAACGCGGCTGTCGTGAATCTTCCGCTTCTTCTCTTCAGTCCAACGACCTTCCGCCACGTTCTCGCCGGCGAGATTGATGATCGCATCAAAGCCTTCGAGCCTGCTCGCATCAACTGAGTCCTGGTTCGGATGCCATTCGATCTCATCTGCTTTGGGTGAGCTGCGAACGAGACGGACGATGTCATGATTTTCGGCTTCGAGTTCCGGAATCAGGGCCGCGCCAACCAGGCCGCTAGCTCCGGCGATTGCGATTTTCATGAAAATTCCTCGCGGTTTTTAAGATGAGAACGCCCGGCGACATCGTAACTCACGCCGTCAATGGATGCTACTGCCAACTTCAGGAGATGGTGTCTTACTTGCAGCTTTTCTTTACGGGATTCGCGCCGGGAGTGAACTAACGCTGCGTAAAAACGGTTTCACCTAAAGCCGCAGAGGCGCAAACCCCCTCAAAGGCAATTGAGACACCGCTATGCAGTACGCCGGCGCTGCTCGTCGTTGTAGTTGCGCCGGAAATGTATAGAATGCCCCGCTCTACGGCGGTTCTCCCATGCTTCGCCATCGCGCTCCAATCGTCTCGCTCGCCTGCGCGGCTATCGCATCCTTTGTCTGCTTAGTCGGTCAAAGCCAGTCGACGCTGCGCCGTGTTACGAACACTACTGACGAAGGACTAAGCGTCAATCCTTCAGTCAGCGGCGATGGACGCATCGTGGCGTTTGAAAGCACGGAAGATGTCGTGGGCGCAGGTGGGGCTGATACGTTCCGCGCGATTCGTGCCGACATTTCGCGGGAGCCCGCGACCTTCTTTCAAGTAGGGCGAACGCGCGCGGTCTCGCCGGCCATTTCACAGGATGGTTCGTGGATCGCGTTTTCATCAAAGGACGATCCGCTCGGCACCAACAGCGACGGTAATTCCGAGATCTTTCTCTTCAACGGGTCGACGCTGCTGCAGGTTACCAATACGTGGCCGGGCGATGCTGCCAACCGCTTCGTCAACGGCAACTTTCAACCTTCGATTTCCGATGATGGCCGATACGTCGCCTTCTCTTCCAATCGAAACATCACCTCGCAAAACAGCGACGGCAATCTGGAAATTTTCATCTACGACAGCGTTGCGGCGACATTTACACAATTAACCAACTCAAACGGAATCGTCGGCTGCACGGACGCGAAGATTAGCGGCAATGGAGCAAAGGTCGCTTACATTCTTGACGAAGGCTCGATTCTCAGCACCAAGCGCGATCTGATGATTCAGGATCGCACGTCGTCATCTTCGGCGGTGCTCGCCAGCCAGGTTCAGTCGTTGCTGATCACCTACGGTCGCGCCATCAGCGATGACGGAACGCGCGTCGTGTATTCCGGCGAGACAGCGGCGAACTCGAGTCAGGTTTTCTTTTACGATGGCCGCGGCGGCAACGTGAACCGGCAAGTGACTTCACTCGGCACTCGCACAACTGAAGTACCGCTGCACGCGACAATCAGCGGCGACGGAAAAAGGATCGCATTCGTAACGCGCCGGACGGTCACCGGTTTTAGCAACGCAGACGCGAGCGTCGAACTCTACACTTACGACATACCGACAACGTCATTCGCGCGCGTCACCAGTGCACCCGCAGAAGCCGACTGTTTCGACGGCAGCAACCTCGCCTGTGAAGTCGTTTCGTCCTTAAACGATGATGGCTCGACAATTGTATTTAATTTCCCGCGCGCGCTGTCGGGAACGGTGGCGGCCGGCCTGGAAAACAAATCTGAGATCTATGCTACTGATACTGCGGCGCGGCCGCCGTTCGGCACGCTCACATCGATACTCAATCAGGCGTCGCTCGGCCACGAACCAGCGCCAGTTAAAGCCGTCGCTCCCGATAGTATTGCGGCGGCTTTCGGCAGCGCGCTCGCCAATACCACGCAGCAATCGCAAAAGCAGGCAGACGGAACTTTTCCCACGAACGTCGCAGGCACCACTGTCACTGTCAACGGGCGCGCAGCCCAGATTTTCTTCGTCTCTCCCGATCGAGTTCATTTCCTGATGCCGCCGCAAACCGAAATCGGGGCTACCGAAGTCGTAATTACGAACGCCGACGGATTTCAGTCCAAAGGAAGCGTACTCACACTTCGCACCGCGCCGGGCGTATTCACAAAGACGGGTGACGGCGTCGGCGAAGGAATGATCGTGAATGCGAATACGCTTGCCGACGGCCCATTCGATCCCACCGGAGGCAATCTGCGTCTGCTCATCTTTACCACGGGCGTGCGGAATTCCCTTCAGACCACGGTCAACATCGGCGGCCGAATAGTAACTCCTGAATCGATCACAGCTAATGCAAACATGCCGGGCCTGGATGAAGTAACTGTGCGCGCGCCGAGTGATCTGCGCGGCGCCGGTACCGTAAATCTCACGATTACCGCGGACGGCCGCGCCAGCAACCCAGTCACGGTCACTTTCACTGGTGACCCGAGCCGTAATGTCGTCATCAACGAAGTTCTGGCTGACCCGCCAGACGGAATTGCCGGTGACGCCAACCATGATGGTGTCCGTGACGGTACCCAGGATGAATTTGTCGAACTGGTAAATGGCACTTCAAATGAATCAATTAGTTTGACTGGCTGGACGATCCGCACTCGCGCCACGGGAAGCACAACCGAGAACACGCGTTTCACATTTGCGGGCGGAACTTCCCTTCCCGCCGGCGAAGCGATCGTGGTTTTCGGCGGCGGCAATTTTGACCCGACCGATTCCGTCTTCGGCTGCGCCCAAGTCGTTAAGGCAATAACCTCCAGCGGCCTGTCTTTAACAAACAGCGGACTCACAATTCTGGTGCGCGATGCCGCCGGAAATCTGATCACTCAGCTCAGCTATGGCGGCAGCACCGGTATCGAGGGCGACAACAATCAGTCACTGACGCGCTCACCCGATGTTACCGGCGGCTTGGTCCAGCATACGGCAGCCATCGGCGCAAATGGGCGCGCATACTCGCCGGGGCTGCGAACGAACGACACACCATTCGGAAACTGTCCCGGCATCCTGTCATCGGTCACGCTCTCCCCGCCGTCGGCGTCGATTACGGTGGGGCAGACCCAGCAGTCCACGGCGCAAGCATTCGATCAGTACGGCCGCGTCATGAAGAACGTGACGATTACGTTTAGCTCTGACAACACTTCAGTGGCTACGGTTGAGTCTGTTTCGATGGACGCTTCGACCGGAGTCGCGACGGCGAACGTCAAGGGCAAGAATCCCGGGACTGCTCATATCACGGCTTCGGCAACTGACGGCTCGAAGACAGTAAACAGCTCGCAGGCGAGTCTCGCCGTTACCGGTCC
>DATNEI010000049.1:0-5083 GCA_035606795.1 Pyrinomonadaceae bacterium | reverse complement strand
TCCTTACCGTTGATACTCACGCGCAGCGGCATCGCGAAGCCTTTCACAACGCGCTCGTAATTAAACGACACCGTCTTCCCATGCACGCCGTATCTCAGCAACGGAATCTGTGTAGTCCGCAGGTACTGATCAAACACTTTGCTGAGATCGATGCCAGCCTTCTTCGTGATGTACGACTCGATCTGTTCGGTCGTGACTGTCTGGTGCCAGAAATCGGCATTGAGTCCATGCAGGATCGCGAGCCATTTCGCGTCGTCGTTGATGATGTGGCGAATGGTGTGGAGCATGTTTCCGCCCTTGGGATACATGTCTCCCGATCCTTCCCGGTTGGTTCCGTAGGTGCCGATGATCGGCCGGTCGTTTCTGATCGAGCGACGCGTGCCGATGACGTAATCTTCGGCGTCTTTCTTTCCGAAGTGATATTCGACAAAAAGATTTTCCGAGTAGTTCGCGAAGCCTTCGTGAATCCACATGTCGGCGGCGTCTTTCATCGAGATGTTGTTGCCGAACCATTCATGCGCTGATTCGTGAACGATAATGAAGTCGAACTTGAAGCCGACTCCGCACGCACAAGGGTCGCGATTCATGTAACCATTCCTGAACCAGTTGCCGTAGGTAACCGAGCTCTGGTGCTCCATGCCCGGGTATGAAACCGTGACCAGCTTGTAGCCGTCTTCATAAAATGGATACTTGCCAAACCAATACTCAAACGCCTCGAGCATCCGCTTCACTTCTTTGAACTGCCGCATCGCAGCCTCTTTCTGATGAGGAAGCACCCAGTAGTTGATATCGAGCACACCACCTTTGCCCTGATACTTGTCCGTAAGATTGATGTAGTTGCCGATGTTCACGTTGACGCCGTAGTTATTGATCGGGTTCACCACTTCCCAGTGATACGTCTTCTTCTTCGCAGCGACATCATGATCCGTTTTCTTCAAGCGACCATTCGAGACGGCCACCAGATTCTCCGGCACGGTCACACTGATCTGCATACCGCGATCGGGTTCGTCAGCACCGTGATCCTTGTTGGGCCACCAGATGCTCGCGCCGATTCCTTGGCACGTCGTAACGATGAATGGCTCGCCGAGATCGTCTCGGCCCCACGTTATGCCCCCGACCCACGGCGGATTCTTACTGACAGTTGGCACGCCTTCATAAAACACCTCGATCTTGTCTTCGACTCCCTGCGGCAACTCCTTCTCAAACATTGCCCAGTAGACGTTTCCTTCGCGCTCGAATTTGAGTTGCTCGTTGCCGTGTGTGATCTTCGTGATTGCCAGCGGCGGCTGCAAGTCGATCTGCATCTTGCTGCCGGGTTTGAGAGTCTTGAAAGTGATCTCGTTGGATCCTTTCAAACGCCGCGTTTCGAGTAAGAATTCGACTTTCAGGTGATAGTGCAACAGGTCCCACCATTCACGTTCAGGCGTCACCGAGCCGCGCAGTGTTTCCTGGCGAGTGACAGTTTCGGTTTGTGCAAACAGGGAAGTGGCGCCGATTTGTAAGAGTAGAAATCCGGCAATCGCGGCGATTGTTGATTTGCGCATAGTCATCGTGTTGAAGGTGGCTAACGGGAAGCTGGAAAAGGCAGCGGGCGCGTGGCGTGATGAAAGAACGGGCGGCCACGGCGGGCCGCCCGTGCGCTGAATTAACGTGTTGGGTTGCTAAGAATGTCCGCCAACGCGTGCAAGCGATTCGCGTCTGCCGCACTCTTCGCCGTCGCCGCACTCGTCTCCAATGACGCCACGAGCGTGGTGAGTTTGCTCGCGTGTTGAAGGTTTGAACCCTCGGCGCTCTGAATCGCCTGGCGCACCGCGGCGATTTGATCCGCCGCCAAACCATGCGAACGTTCCAACTGATCGACGTACGCCTTCGCGACGGCCAACTTGTGCGGCCATTCGATCTTCTGCTGGTTCTGCACATTCAACTCGTTGAAGTGAACAGTCTTCGCCGCATCGATCTCGTTCTGCGTCAGAAACTTCGTCGGCGTCAGCTCAAATACATCCAAACCGCGTGCGATTTCTGAAGCGTAGATGTGGCCGTTGTACCAGTAAGCTGACCAGTCGCCGCCGAGCACGAGCATGTCCGGCCTGATCGGACCACGATCGAAATACGCAATCTCAACCGGATGTTCTGCGTCAGTGAAGTCCATGACGGAAATGCCGCCCTGATACCATGCTTGCACCTCGATGTCGCGACCTGGAATCGGAACGAGCGAGCCATTATGGGCCACACAGTTTTCACTATCGCCCTGCGCCGCGGGCATCTTGTAATAGCTCGCGAACTTCAGCTTGTTGTCCTCCAGGCGGAAGATCGAATCCGCGCCCCACTTGTTCGGGTCGTTCGCACGGCAGCGGGCGCCGAGTCCGCCGCCCCACTCATCCGTGAACACGACTTTCTTGCCGTCGTTTGAGAACGACGCCGAATGCCAGTACGCATAATTCGGATCGTTCACGGCGTCGAGGCGCTTCGGATTCGCGGGGTCTTTGATGTCAATCAGGATTCCGTTTCCGGAGCAGGCGCCCGCTGCCAGGCCGATCGCCGAGTACGCGGTGATGTCGTGACACTGGTTGGTAGGTTCCGGCTTCTCTGGTCCATTCTTACCGTGCGAGCCGCCGTTACTCAAAGCGTCGAGTTTGCCGCTCGCCGGATCCGAAAACAGACGCGGGCTCGAGATGATCTTCGCATCCTGTGGCGACGCCAGTGGCACCTTGATCACGTCGATGCGAAATAGCGACGTGTTTGGATCCTTCTCCGGTGCCTCACCCGAGCACCCGGCCAACTCTTCGTTCTGGCGGACGAAAGAGGTGCCCGATACGTAGACGTAAATGTTGTCTTTGTCGTTTGGATCGGTGACGAGTGTGTGCGTGTGCGAGCCGCGACAGGTTTGGACCGCTGCGACTTGTTTTGGATTCTTGATATCGGTGATGTCGAAGATTCTGACCCCGCGGAAACGATCCTTCTGCGCTGGTGGCAGGGAAGGCTTGTCGTCTTTGTCGGGTGCCGACGAAGGCGCCGCGGGCGGGAATCCCTGCGTACCGCAATCCAAACGGCCGTTCGGCATTTCCACTGACATGAAGAGCAGGTTTTTGTAAACCGAAACGTCGTTCTGCCCGCCCGGGCAGATCATCGACGTCAATAAACTGGTCTTCGCGGGATTGGAGATGTCGTAGATGTTGAGACCGTAAAAGTTTCCCTGAAAAAGGTGATTGCCCTGAAACGCGAGGTCGGAATTTGCAAAAGCGAGTTGCGCGATAACCAGCTGCACTCCCTTTGGCAACTTTGCCATCTGAGCGGGGCTGCCGAGCTGGCCCAACGTCTTTTGCACATTCGGATCGTCAGGATTGTCGGCGCTGAGTTGAAACGCAGCGGGCTTCTTGACGAGCACGATGTGCTTCAGGCCCATCGCAGTTTCACCGGCATTGTAAAATCCCGGCGAGAGTTTGGCGCGCGGATCATTCACATCGGCGCCCGTCATGCCTGCGGGTAGTGGACCAGCGGGTTCAGGAGCAAATGGATTGTCCTGTTCTTTCTTTGTGGCCTCCGGCGACGGCGTGGCCGATGGCTTTTGTGCCATTGTTTGGATTCCAAAACACGAGCACAAAATAATGACAGCTAATAGTAGGTGGTGTACTCGATTCATCATTTCTCCTCTTAAGGTTTTTCGCCCAGCATCGTTTGCATGATTCTGATTTCGGCGCGTTGGCCGCTGTCGACGTCGGTCACGAAATTGAAAAGTTCGGCGTCCTGGCCCGCGCCGGCCGTGTCGAATAAATCCTTGACCATTGTTAACGCACCCTCGTGGTGCTGAATCATTCCTGTCAGGAACAGGCGGTCAAACTGTTCGCCCTTTGCTTTTCTTAACGCCTCCATCTGTTTGGCCGACAGCATTCCGGGCATGAGCATTGAATCGCTTGACATGTCCATGCCGGGCATGTGGTGCATGGCGTGTGTGGTCGGCTGTCCGCGCGCCATCAGCCAGCGTTTCATAAAGCTGATTTCGTCTGACTGCGATTTGTTGATGCGCGCGCCCAGGGTGTGAAGCTGTTTGTTCTGCGTGTGGGAGTTGATGAGCGCCGTCATCTCGACTGCCTGAGCGTGATGCATGATCATGCCCTGCATAAAATTTATGTCAGCCGCCGTAGCGGTTGGCAACGTTGGGCGCGTCTCGGCTGGCAGTGTTTTGGTCGGCTGACCCGGCGCACCCGGCTGGACCACTACCGGCGCCTGTGGTTCAGCCTGCTGCGCGTAGACTGGCAGCGAGAGCAAACACACGACAGCGCAAATGGAAATCAGATGAAGAAACTTCATCGGGCTCAAACCGTCGTTCATGGAGACCCTCACATTATCACAAAAGCCGCACAAACGCGCGACCGGCGATGAGCCGGGATCGATGCCTCGTGTTTCCTATGCGGGAGATATCCTGCTGATCTCTTTAGTCAATTCTGAGGAATAGCTTTAAACAGAAGCTCTACTCTGTGCCCAATGCTTCAAGTGCTCTAAGCCACTCCTCCCTTGAAGTCGATACAACCCTTTATGCGTTTAGTAATGGCGATCTTTGGCTGTGGGTCGACGCCGAAGGGCCAAAGGTGAGGCTGTAAAATATCTTTGACGAATCGTTCTTCGGTTTGGCCTTCCGCCAAAATCAAGACACGATGCATGCGTTAGGGGCGGCCTCCTAAAACATTTTTTTCCCACAGCTCACCCAGCGCATAGCCATCGAGCCATGACGTCAAATCGTTTTCTCGAAGGTGCTCAAAGCTACTCTCGCCGTGATCCCGGTCCACCACCCAAACTTCCTCCGGCGTAAATTGATTTACGAGAGTAACCGACTGCGTGGCAATGAGTACCTGCGCCCGTTGCGCTGCGGATTCCAGTAAAGCCGCGAGTAGTGTTATGGCGGCCGGATGTAAGCCAAGTTCTGGTTCGTCCAGTAAAACCAGGCTTGGCAAATTGGGCTGTAGGAGAAGAGTTGCCAGACAGATGAAGCGCAATGTTCCATCAGACAGCGCATGGGCATTGAAATAAGTATCGCTGCCTTTTTCTTTCCACTCGAAGCGGATTTTATCTGGATTCAGAGCGGATG
>DATNEI010000035.1:0-24853 GCA_035606795.1 Pyrinomonadaceae bacterium | reverse complement strand
CGACACCCGACACCTGACACCCGACACCCGATTGACCGACACCCTCTCATGCTTCTAATTATCGACAATACAATCGAAGGTGTCGGCAGCAGCCCTCGCGAAATTCGCTCGGCGCTCGAACGTGTACAGCCGGGCGCGCGCATAGTGACCGAGCGCTTTGAAAATATTTCGCCCGAACATGTGAAGACGCTGAGCCCCTCGCACATTTTCCTCAGCGGGCAGAGTCATCCATGGGATAGGTACTCGCGTGAAGATCTTGCCGGCGTTTTTCACGTCATTCACCACGCGTCGCAGCCGATCCTTGGCGTGTGCGGCGGGCAACAGCAGATTGCTCTGGCTTACGGCGCCCCGGTTGATCTGATTGAGCGGATCGCGGCCGGCAAAGGTTATGACGGGGCGCTGCGCGAGCGTGGCTATTGCTCGGTTGATTTACGGAGCGACAATGGGATTCTTCACGACTTGCCGAAAACAATCACGGTCTGGGAGTCGCACTGCGACGAAGTGAAGCAACTGCCGGCAGAATTCATCTGCACCGCCACCAACGAAACGTCTGAGATTCAAGCAATGCAGCACACTTCACGGCCACTGTTCGGGGTGCAGTTTCATCCCGAACTTTTCGATGAAGAGCATCCACACGGACGAATCATTCTGGAAAATTTCTTGAAGCTGTAAAGTGGCAGAAGCCCGACCGTAAGGGAGGGCAACTAGCGATTGAGTTCAACTGACGGAACTCAATAGCGGAGATGGCCCTCCCTGACGGTCGGGCTTCTGCCACTTCACACCCGCACCGGATGATCTTTCGCGTAGGAGTATGCACACCACGCCGAGATTATGTGAACAATCCAGCCAAGCGTACCGGCCGAGCCAATCCAGGAAATTCCCGTGATCAACAGCCAAATGATGCCGATCAGAATTCGGCCGTTGTAGATTTGTCCCAAACCGGGAATTAGAAAACTCAGAATGCCTGCGAGCATTGGATTGCGCATGTTCAAAGCCTCCGCGCGAACATATACGACCGGGTGCGGCTGTTTGTTCGGCGATTGTGGGAAATCCTGATGGCGAGTTTAAGCTTATCTCATCCAGGTGGGTCGCTGCTTTTCAAACCGCGAGATGTCCGCTTCATGTCGCAGAGTGAGAGCAATATCGTCCAGTCCTTCAAGCAGGCAGTAACGGTGAAAGACATCGATGTCGAATTTCGCCGAGAACCCCTCCCCGTCAGAGACCTGTTTGTTCTGCAAGTCGACTGTGACTTGATAGTTTTGAATCTCTCCGGCGCGCCGCATTAATTCCGCGACTTCCTCGGCAGACAGAGTGACCGGCAACAAACCGTTCTTCAGACAGTTGTTCGCGAAGATGTCGGCGAATGATGGCGCGATGATGGCACGATAACCGAAATCCGCGAGCGCCCAGGGTGCATGCTCGCGCGACGAGCCGCAGCCGAAATTCTTTCCGGCGATTAGGATCGATGCGCCACGATAACGCGGATCGTTGAGCACGAACTCAAGATTGAATTCGCCGTTCGGCAGAAAGCGCCAATCATAAAAAAGAAATTGACCGAACCCGGTGCGCTCGATGCGCTTGAGAAATTGCTTCGGAATAATCTGATCCGTGTCGACGTTGGCACGATCGAGAACAGCCACTTTACCTGTGTGTCTTTGAAAAGGTTGCATCGGTCCTTAGTTTCAAGTTTCAAGTTTCAAGTTTCGAGTTTCAAGTTTCAAGTTTCAAGTTTCGAGTTTCGAGTTTCGAGTTTCAAGTTTCGAGCTTTGACTTTCGAGTTGCGAATTGGAATTCCGATTTCTTGTTTTTAACGCGAAACCCGAAACCTGAAACTCGAAACTGGAAACCCGAAACGCGAAACTATCGGTAATCCCAATCTCGGATGTCCACAAAGTGTCCCGCGATCGCGGCCGCCGCAGCCATGGCCGGACTCACTAAATGCGTGCGACCGCCGCGGCCCTGCCGGCCCTCGAAGTTGCGATTGCTGGTCGAAGCGCAGCGCTCACCGGGCTCAAGAATATCGGGATTCATGCCGAGACACATCGAGCAGCCTGACTCGCGCCATTCGAAACCGGCTGACTGAAAAACTTGATCGAGGCCTTCCTGCTCAGCCGCATGTTTTACGTTTTGTGAACCGGGGACGACCATGGCTCTCACGTTCCGGCTAACGTGATAGCCGTTGACTACGCGAGCTGCGGCCCGCAAGTCTTCAATCCGCGAATTCGTACAAGAGCCGATGAAAACTCGATCCACCGCAATATCGGAAATCGGCGTTCTCGGTTTTAAGCTCATGTATTCCAGTGCGCGCTGCGAAGACTGTCGATCAGATTCAGTTTTTGCTTCAGCAGGATCGGGCACGCTGGCGGTTATGGACGCGACCATGCCCGGATTCGTGCCCCAGGTTACATAGGGCGCCAGCTCAGCAGTGTTTATTTCCACGATGCGATCGAAGTGAGCGCCATCGTCAGTTGGTAACGTCCGCCAATTGTCCGCGGCCATATTCCAGGTCTCGGCTGAGGGCGCGAAGCGGCGGCCGCGCAAGTAATCAATGGTGGTTTGGTCGGGAGCGATCATGCCCGCGCGCGCGCCCGCCTCAATGCTCATGTTGCAAAGTGTCATGCGGCCTTCCATCGAAAGGGCGCGCACTGCTTCGCCCGCGTACTCGATCACATGACCGGTCGCGCCATCGGTGCCAATCTGCCCAATGATCCCGAGGGCCAGATCTTTCGCAGTCACGCCTTCGCCCAATCGTCCCTTAACGTCAATCAGCATCGTGCGTGGTTTGCTCTGCGGCAGGCACTGGGTTGCGAGCACATGCTCAACTTCGCTGGTGCCGATGCCAAAGGCGAGCGCGCCGAATGCGCCATGCGTGCTGGTGTGACTATCGCCGCAAACGATCGTCATGCCGGGCTGCGTCAACCCCAGCTCCGGTCCAATGACATGCACGATTCCTTGTTCCTCTGAGTTGATGTCAAAGAGCTGTATGCCAAAGTTCGCGCAGTTCGCACGCAAGGTTTCAATTTGCTTGGCGGCCGTGGCGTCGGCAATGGGCAGTGAGCGATTGGTAGTCGGGAGGTTGTGGTCGATCGTGGCAGTGGTTAAGTCAGGACGCCGGACTTCGCGGCCTGCGGCACGCAAGCCATCAAAGGCCTGCGGCGAAGTGACCTCATGAACCAGGTGCCGATCGATGTAGAGCAGATCAGGTTCGCCGTCCGTCGAACGAACCACGTGCGCATCCCAGATTTTTTCGAATAGTGTGCGAGGCATAGCAAAAGTGTCAGTCGTCAACGGTCAGTTGTTTGTTGGCCACTGACAGCTGACCACTAACAACTGACTAGACGGCATGATAAGCGTGTCGCATGTCGGCAACGCCGGCCACCGCGTCTGAGACCATCTCACCCATCTCCGCGGTGCTGACGCCTGGCGCGCCAGTGCCGCGCGCAATATCGACTGTCCGGTGACCGGCATCCAGCACATCGGCAATCGCTCTTTCAATATCGTCGGCCTCATCGTCGAGGCGCGCGGTGTAACGCAAAAGCATCGCAGCCGAGGCAATCGCGCCGAGCGGATTAGCGATGCCGCGCCCGGCGATGTCCGGCGCCGAGCCGTGGACCGGCTCGTATAAATCGACGGCGCCCCCAATCGTTGCCGAAGCCAGCATGCCGAGCGAGCCGGTCAGCACCGAAGCCTCGTCCGACAAAATGTCGCCGAACAAATTCTCGGTGAGCATGACATCGAACCGCCGGGGATTTGTAATCAAGTGCATCGCGGCCGCATCAACATAGAGATGATCCAATTCCACGTCTGGGTAATCCGCGGCGACACGCGCGACTGTCTGACGCCACAGCTGAGAGGTTTCGAGCACGTTGGCTTTATCCACGGAAGTAACTTTCTTCCGGCGCTTCATCGCGGCGTCGAAAGCAATGCGCGCGACACGCTCGATCTCCTTCACCGAATAGCGCATCGTGTTGAAAGCAACCGAGCTGCCGTTTTGTGAAGTGATGCCGCGCGGTTCGCCGAAATAAAGCCCGCCGAGCAACTCGCGCACGATCAGGATATCAACGCCTGCGGCGAGCTCCTCACGCAAAGGCGAAGCAGCCGCCAGGGCGCGATGCGAACTGACTGGGCGCAGATTCGCAAAACCGCCCAGGGCTTGGCGAAGTTGCAGCAAACCTGCTTCCGGGCGCTTATCAAAAGAAAGGTGATCGAACTCCGGCGTGCCGACCGCGCCCAACAGCACTGCGTCGGCTGACAGACAGGCGTCGAGTGTCGCAGCGGGAAGCGGTGAGCCCGCCGTCTTAAACGCGGCGCCGCCCGCTGCGTGTTCTTCGAAACGAAAGTTATGGCCGTGAATGTTTGCCACTTCGCGCAAAACACGCACGGCCTGTTCAGTCACTTCCGGTCCAACACCGTCACCCGGAAGGATCACAATCTTTAGCTGCATGAAATTCCTTAGTTGTTAGCTTCCTTCTCCCACCGGGAGAGGGAAAAAACACTACGCAGTCGCGATACGCGCCCACTGCTCGCGCTCTGAAGTCATGGGCGCTGGATCCTTCGGCAGGCCGGCCGCAACAAGCGAAATGAGATCCTGATCGTAAATGCGTTTCTTTCGGTCTGCCAACTCCGTGAAGCGATGGTAAGCGCGATTCAATTCGCCCGCATCAAGCGAATAGCCCAGCGCTTCGTATCGCAACGCGAGTGCGTGACGGCCGGAATGTTTGCCGAGTACTAATTCGTTCGCTGGCACACCGACCGATTCCGGCGTCATGATCTCGTAGCACAGTGGATTGCTGATCACGCCGTGCTGATGAATGCCGGCTTCGTGAGCAAATGCGTTGCGGCCGACAATCGCCTTGTTCGGCTGTACGCCAAAGCCAATGATTTGCGAAAGCAACTGGCTGGTTGGATACAGCTCGTGCGTATCGATGCCGGTTTCAAATGGCAGTCGATCCGCGCGTACGCGCATCGCCATGACAATCTCTTCCAGCGAAGCGTTTCCAGCGCGCTCGCCAATGCCGTTGATCGTGCATTCGATTTGCCGAGCGCCCGCATCGATCGCGGCCAGGCTGTTGGCCACTGCCATGCCGAGATCGTTATGACAGTGAACGCTAATGGTTAGGTCTGCGCGCTCGCCGACGACGCGCTCACGCACGGTGCTAATCAAGCGAGTGAATTCACTGGGGAGAGTATAGCCCACTGTGTCCGGCACATTGAGAATCGTCGCGCCTTCCGCGACCGCCACCGAGAAGACGTCGCATAAATAATTTACATCGCTGCGGGTAGCATCTTCGGCGGAAAATTCAACCTCGTCGGCATAGCTGCGCGCCAGCCGCACCGCATCACGCGTCATTTGCAAGACCTCGGCACGACTCTTTTTCAGTTTGTATTCAAGATGAATGTCGGAAGTCGCTACGAACGTGTGGATGCGTGGATGCGCTGCTCCGCGCAAAGCTGCGGCAGCGCGCGCGACGTCAGCTTCGGCAGTGCGGCACAACGCGGCGACAGTCACTCCGCGACATTCGGCCGCCACCGCCCGCACGGCGGCAAAGTCGCCTGCTGAGGCGACGGGGAATCCGGCCTCAATAACGTCCACGCCGAGCGCTTCGAGCTGACGCGCCAGACGAACTTTCTCGGGCAAGTTCATGGAACAGCCCGGCGACTGCTCGCCGTCGCGCAGAGTCGTGTCGAAGATTTTCAGTCGGTGGTTCATGTGGCGACCCTTACAAAGACGGCGATCCTAAGCAGTCAGGCCGGCAAAGTCAAAGTTATAATTTTGATGAAATCATAATATCATGTGATATCATCAACGGAACTCGCGGTGGTCATAAGCGGGAGCCGAAGGCCGGGCAATGGACATTAGCCAATTGGAAGTCTTTTTGAGCGTGGCTCGGGAGAAGAGTTTCTCGCGCGCGGCCGAGGCTTTGCACCGAACTCAGCCGGCGGTGAGTCAGGCCGTGCGCCGGCTGGAGGGCGAATTGGGTGAGCCGCTCTTCGATCGCTCGTCAAAGGACGGCACGCTCACAGCCGCCGGCAAGGTGCTTTTTGATTTCGCACAGCAGATGATGAACCTGCGCCATCATGCGCACACGGCAATTCGTGAGCTGCGCGACTTGCATCGAGGCAAGCTGACCCTCAGCGCGAACGAATACACTGTCATGGGATTGTTGCCGCTGATTCCGATCTTTCGCGCGCGCCATCCGCACATCAAGATTGAAGTGAAGCGCAGTCTTGCCAGCCGCATACCTTCAGAGATTCTCGGGCGCGACGCCGAGATTGGCGTCGTGACATTCAAGCCAAGCGATGCGTCGATCCGTTCCATTCCGGTGACGACTGACGAACTCGCGCTAATCGTCGCGCCTGATCATCCGCTCGCTGGCCGGCAAATAATCTCGGTGAAGGAACTGGGCGCTGAAACTTTTATCGCGCACAACGTGCCGTCGCCTTACCGCGAACGCGTGGTGAAGACTTTTGAAAAGCATCGCACGCCACTGAATATTTCTATGGAAATGCCGACACTCGAATCTATCAAGCGAATGGTCGAGGACCGAATGGGAGTGGCGCTGGTTCCGCGTTTGACTGCGCAGACCGAAATCGAGCGCGGGCTGCTTGTGGGATTGACGGTCAAGGAAATGCGGCTCGAACGAAAGCTGCATTTGATCTATCGCAGGGGAGCGACGCTGTCACACGCCGCCAAGGCATTTTTGAGAGTTGCGCGCGGCGCCCAGAGCGGATGACGTGCGCTAAAGCGGCTTCACATCGACAATCTCGGCGCCGAAAGTACGCTGCACTTGTTGAATTGTCGGGTCGCCGGCCGCGGCGTGACGTGCCTTTTGTTTCGCTTCGCGCGTCTCAGCGGCGGGTGCACTGGCTCCGGCATCTTCGTTTTCAGATTTGATCAGGAAACGTATTCCGATCTCTTTGCCGCAGACCTCGGCGCAGGCTTCGCGCAGTGCCTTTGAGTTATCCGCGCGCGCCAGCGTGTCGCGGTAGTGCTTGGCTTCGGGAGAGAATTCCACGACGAACTCGTCGCCTTCCAGCTCCGCACGCATTGCGCTCTCCAGCGCCGCGATCATCAGCCGGCGCCGCTTCTGTTCCAGCTTCGTTTTCACCTGACCACAGAACGAATTTTCGCTTCCCGACCGAGTCGCTGCCGGCTCAGACGCAGCCTGAGTTTCGGGGACGGCGGTTGTTGCCGGTGCTGAAGTCCGTGTTGGCTCGGCAGGCGCGGATGATGCCGGCGTGGTGCGCGGGCTTGATTTCTCCGCGGGCGGATTGCCGGTGCGTAACGAAGACTCGAGCGCGGCGATTCGATCCACCAGATCGCTCAGCGAAGCGAGCCGCCGCATCTCCATCAACTTCACAAGTGCGACTTCAACCTGATAACGCGGATTGGCAGCGTCCTTCAGAGTCGTCTCAGTTTCGGCGAGCGAATGAAAGAACCGCACCAAATCGGATTCGGAAAATTGATCGGCCTGCTGTTTCAACGTGGCGCTCGCGGTGGAAGCTGAGTCGAGAATCTTGGCATCACCTGAAACCTTTACCACCAACAGATCGCGCAGGTGTGCCATCAGGTCGCGCAGGAAATTCCGCAGGTTGTGACCGCGCATTACGACATCATCGACGATGGCGAGCGCTTCCGCCGGATTATTTTCCGCGATGCCTTTCATGACGCGCGCCAAAACGTCGGCGCCCGCCAGACCCAGAGCTTTTTCGACATCTTCAGTTTTGATTTTCTTCCCGGCGAAGCTGATGACCTGATCAAAAGCCGATTGCGCATCGCGCATCGAGCCATCGCCGGCGCGGGCGATCTCGCGAATCGCGTCGTCGGCAATTGAGATCTTGTCCGCGTCGGCAATCAAACGCAGCCGCTCAGCAATCTTCGCCGTAGCGATGGTGCGGAATTCAAAGAGCTGACAGCGCGAAGAGATCGTTTCCGGCACCTTGTGCGCGTCAGTGGTCGCCATAATGAAGACGACGCGCGGCGGCGGTTCCTCGATCGTTTTCAAGAGCGCATTGAAGGCCGAAGGCGACAACATGTGCACTTCGTCGATGATGAAGACTTTGAAACGATCACGGGCGGGCGCGACCGCGATACTGTTAATGATGACTTCGCGAACATTGTCGACGCCGGTGTTCGAAGCCGCATCGATTTCCAGGACATCCATCGAGCGCCCCTCGGCGATTTCGCGGCAGGATGAGCAGGCATTCTCGTCAATCGGCGCGCAGGGATGTGCCGTTGCTTTTTGAACTTTATGGCAGTTCAGGCCGCGCGCCACCAGCCGCGCAGTTGTTGTCTTACCCACGCCGCGGGCGCCTGAGAAGAGATATGCGTGATGCAATCGATCATTCTCGAGCGCGTTTTGGAGAGTGCGCGTCAGCACTTCCTGGCCGGTTACGTCTTCGAATTTTTGGGGACGCCACTTGCGGGCGATTACCTGGTAAGACATTTTTACAGTTTAGATTTGCGATTGCCGATTTTTGATCATGGAAACGAATCGCCAGTCTGGCACGATCGAAAGTCCAAAATCAAAAATTGAAAATATCGAAGAGTCAGACTCCGGACGTACCCGCAACACACGCTGCCATTGCTACCGTTGCTCCGTTCCCGGCCTGGCGGGGTTCACAAGACTAGCGTTGTGCGGAGCCCGAAGTCTGATGCAAGCATTCTAAATTGCCGACTGGCGATTGTCGATTCGCGCAATCTTTCCCGCGATAGGTGAAATATCAAACCGCAGTTTTGCGATGCGCCATCATGCGCAGGAGTCCATTTATACCGAGATGCAGCAGGAGGTAGACGATGATCGCAATCACGAGAGGCAACATCAGCGTGTGACCGCTGTCAGTGCTGGGACTGGCAACGATACCTTTGAACGGCGCATAAAAAGGGTTTGTTACCGCCACAATGAAACGAACGAACCCGGCTCCGCTACGAGCGGCCAATAACGCGAGTAGAAAGCGCAAGCCGAGCAGCGCGTAGATCACATAGAAAATGTAATCGACGACCTGTGAAACTCGTGCAGCGCCGCGAGCGCGTTCAACTTCGCGCTCCGTCTCGACAACTTCATTGACGGCTTTCGCGCGGAACTCATCAGCAACCTGATCGACCTGCGCTGCTTCCGCGCGCGTCGGCGCGGCCCGCTCGGCAATCTCAGCATGCACTTCGCCTTCGACCTGCGTCTTCACCAGTTCGTGCTGGTCGGCACGGCGCGCCTCTTCGGCGGCCAGCTTATTGTCTTCCATGTTTTGATCTCCCCGGTTAGGTACCGTTGAATCCGGTGCGCATCCGGCGAATGTTGGCGCCCGGATATTTCCCGGTCGCTTTCACCGCGTCGAGCATTGTCTTCGCTTCCGCCACCGTCTTGCCGGCGTAGACGGCCATTAGTCTGTGAGTCTCGCTAAAGAACCGGGGGTTACGTGAAGTGACGTCCGCGTAAAAGAGATTTTCCGGGTCCGTGCAGCGCGAGCTAAAAACTTTGTGGTCGGGAAATAACTCCTGGGCAGCGAGGCGCTCACTCTCGCCGATGAACACGTCGCAGTTGTCATTTTTCACTGCCATGCTTTTGAGTATAACCGCATAGAAGGGAACTGTATCGACTATTACCATACTTGGGCCGACCTGAAACGGTAAGTCGTTGATTTGAAAAGTGACGCTGGTCTTGCACTTGAGCTTTGGATTGCCGCAGATCTGGCCGCCATGTTTTACCGGGCGATGTGTTTGAGCTGTTGTGTTGAGTGGCGCCAGCAAGACGCCTACGAGAATCAATCCCAGAGTTAGAGTCTTTTTCATTAGGTTGCTGCGTGCCGGTCCCGTCGCTAACTGTGATTGCCGATTTCCAATTGCCGATTGCCAATTTGTTTCTGAACCGAACGGCCAATCGGAAATCGGCAATCGACAATTGGCAATGTTAATGGCGGAAAGGGTGGGATTCGAACCCACGGTGCGTTGCCGCACACAGCATTTCCAGTGCTGCCAGTTAAACCACTCCTGCACCTTTCCGAGCATTTTTGATTTTGGATTTTCGATTTGCGATCTTAGCTGCGAGACTAGCGCGTACGACAATCAAAAATCTTCAATCTAAAATCTAAAATGCTAGTGGCGGAGAGGGTGGGATTCGAACCCACGGTGGGCGTTAACCCACTCCGGTTTTCGAGACCGGTGCACTAATCCACTATGCGACCTCTCCGCAATAAAACAGATGTCAGAAGTCAGACATCAGCCGATCGTCCACCTCTACTGACTTCTGATCTCTGACTTCTGACGTCTGTTTCGGAAAAACTCCTGCATCAACGCTCGACATTCACTTTCCAAAACTCCGCTGATCACTTCAACCCGATGATTCAGATGGCTCGAATCGCAGATGTGAAAGTGAGAATCGACCGCGCCAGCCTTCTCGTCCTTCGCGCCGTAAATCAACGTGGGCACGCGTGCTTGAATCAGCGCTCCGGCGCACATCGCGCACGGTTCAATAGTCGAATAGACGACCGCGTTAGCCAGGCGATAGTTTCCAAACTGCTGGGCCGCTTCTCGCAAGGCCACGACCTCAGCGTGAGCCGTGGGATCACAATCCGTGCGAGTGCGATTTCCGGCGATCGCGAGAACGTTCCCGTCGGCCACGATACACGCTCCCACGGGCACTTCGCCCGCAGCCTCTGCTTCGCGAGCAGCGCGAATCGCCGCGCCCATCCAACGCTCGTGCGACAGTTGCGTCTCTGCGCTTACTTCACCTGCAACGGCTGAAAACATCTCTCAAACAGCAAAGCTCAACTATACTCATTTCATGTTATTATCTCCAAGGCTGCCGCGGACGAACCCACCCCGCAAGTCAGGCTGAGATGCCAACGACTACCGAACCAACGCAACGAAATCCCGGCACGCGCACAGACAGTATTCACGATTCACAGATCACTACACGCATCCCGTCACGCTCAGGCGTCGCGCGCGACTCGTCATTGAGTGTTTCGGGTGAGCGTCCGGCTGCGCGCCTGCGTCCGGTTGCGGCCGACTCGCCACCCGAAACGACTACCGCGGACCGTCAAAGAATTTTACCGCCGGAAGCCGCACGACGTATGTCATCGGCAGAGATGACCACGGCCATGGTGCACTTTTATCGGGGTGAAGTTCAGCGATCGAACACGTGGCGCAACCGTCTGGATACGACCACGAATTGGGCGGTGTTGAGCGCCGGCGCCATGTTGTCATTTGCGTTCAGTTCGCCGGGAAGTCCGCATTTCGTCATTCCCATCGATTCGATCCTGGTGGCCGTTTTTCTTTTGATGGAAGCGCGTCGCTATCGCTACTACGAAATATGGGCCGGCCGAGTGCGCGTGATCGAGACTGGCTACTACGCGCCCATGCTGGCACCGGATAGCGTGCCGCGCGACAAAGAGTGGGCCTCACACCTGGCGTCGGATCTCTTGACCCCGCATTTCACCATTAGCGTGTGGGAAGCGATTGGCCGCCGTTTGCGTCGCAATTACGTTTGGATCTTCGCGCTGCTCGCGTTGAGTTGGAACCTGAAAGTATACTTGTATCCGTTGCCGGCGCGGAACTTTGACGAGTTTATCGAGCGAGCCACCGTAGGTCTGGTGCCGGGATGGATGGTTTTCATCGTGGGATTTCTTTTCAACTTCATACTATTTATTTTGGCCGTCGGCACTTTAAAATTGCGAGAAGCAACGGGTGAAGTGTTGCCGCGTCATGAGTTCTCGCTGCATCCGCTGCAACGTGTTTCCAACTGGACGCGCGCGGCCTCGTCAGTTCCAAAAGCCACCGTGCGTCGCGCCAAGCGGGCGCGCCAACGCATGCGCGGCACCACCGGAGATCTCAAGAAGATTGATGTGACGCAGACGCCGGACCGGCGCATTCATACAGCCGAGATGCCCAACCGTCCCGGGGGCAGAAGCCAGCCGTCAGGAGCCAGCGCAGCGAGCAGAAGGCAGTAGGCAGAAGGCAGAAGGCAGAAGGCAGAAGGCAGAAGGCAGTAGGCAGTAGGCAGAAGGCAGTAGGCCGTCGCATTAACACAGTTTGAGTTTGCTGCCTTCTGCATTCTGCTTACCGCCTACTAGCTAGTGCTCGCTGCCTTCTGCTTGCTGCTTACTGCCTACTAGTTTTTCTATGGA
This sequence comes from Pyrinomonadaceae bacterium, assembly GCA_035606795.1. GTDB lineage: Bacteria > Acidobacteriota > Blastocatellia > Pyrinomonadales > Pyrinomonadaceae > UBA11740. The sequence continues at coordinate 12,733 of DATNEI010000035.1, read as the reverse complement.
ACTTAACGGTCAAAGACTGTCGCTTGCGGAAGTGTCGGCAGTTGCGCGTGCGGCGGAGCGCGTGTCACTGGCTGAAGCTGCGCGTTCACGCGTCGAACAGTCGCGCCGCGTGATTGAGCAAATCATCGCTGAGAACCGCACTGTTTACGGCGTCAATACGGGATTCGGAAAACTTTCCGATGTGCGCATCGACCCGTCGCAGATAAGCGAGTTGCAACTGAACCTGGTGCGGAGCCATTCGTGCGGCCTGGGCGACCCGCTGTCGATTGAAGAAGCCCGCGCAATGGTTCTGTTGCGCGCAAACGTTTTGGCATTGGGTTACAGCGGGTGCCGGCCAGTCGTGATCGAGACTTTAATTGACATGCTGAACCGCGGCGTCACGCCGGTGATTCCCGAAAAGGGCTCGGTGGGAGCGAGTGGCGATCTCGCACCGCTGGCGCACCTGGCGTTAACAGCGATCGGCGAAGGTGAGGCATTTTTCGATGGTGAGCGAATGGCGAGTGCCGACGCGCTCTCACGCGGTGCGCTGGCGCCGTTGCAGCTGCAGGCCAAGGAAGGCATCGCGTTGTTGAATGGAACGCAAGCGATGGCTGCTGTGGGAGGACTCGCGCTGCTCCGAGCGGAACGCGTGGCGCGCCTGGCTGATGTCGCGGGGGCGATGACACTCGAGGCTTTAAAAGGCACGCCGGTCGCTTTCGACGAGCGCATTCACGCCGCGCGGCCACACGCCGGGCAGATGGCAGTCGCTGAACACTTGCGCGAGCTGCTGCGCGACAGCGAGATTCGCGAATCGCATGTAAACAACGATCCGCGCGTGCAGGATGCATATTCGCTTCGTTGCATCCCACAGGTTCATGGCGCGGTGCGCGATGCTCTCTCGCACGCGCGCGAGATTGTCGAAACTGAAACCGGTAGCGCCACCGACAATCCTCTGGTGTTTGTCGATTCAGGTGAAGTGCTTTCGGGCGGAAACTTTCACGGCGCGCCGCTCGCGCTTGCCTTCGACTATGCGGCGATGGCGGTAACGGATTTGATGAGCATCACGGAACGGCGCATCGATCGCTTAGTGAACCCCGATTCGAACGAAGACTTGCCGCCGTTCCTAACTTCGCATCCCGGCCCTGCGTCGGGCTTCATGATGTTGCAAATCGTCGCCGCGTCTCTGTTGAGCGAAGCGAAGGTGTTGGCGCATCCAGCCAGCATCGACAACGTGCCGACTGACGGCAACAAAGAAGATCACGTTTCGATGGGCATGACGGGCGCCACGAAGCTGCGCGCGATTGTGGACCTCTCGGAGAAAGTGTTGGCAATTGAACTGATCGCCGCGGCGGAAGGCTTGGAATATCGTGCCCCGCTGCAACCCGGACGTGGCGCGCGACAGGCCCATGAAATTATTCGCCGCCAGGTTGCTCGCCTGACTTCTGATCGTGCGATGAGCAGAGAGATCGAAGCGGTTGCCGGATCAATTCGCGATGGAGAGCTTGACGCGCTTAATTGATCCGTCGCGAACTCATGCGCCCGCGAATAATGGTAAGTGAATATGACGGCAAACTGATCGTGGCAGGTGTGATCCCGGAAGTTTTCATGGTTGTGTGCTCGGGCGGCTCGGCTCTCTTCGGATGGGGATTATCGAGAGATCCATCAAGCGCGTATTGTTTGCCAGAGTATTGAAAGATATCGATCACGCCCGCGAGGTTACTACTCGCCTTTGATTGAAGATCGCGAAAGCCCACCCTCACCTGAAACGCTCGATTCGGATCCTTATTAATCAAAAGCACCGACCAAAGTCCGTCCGGCCGGCGCACGACGTACGCTGTGACCAGTTGGTTTCCGCGCGGGTCGCGGGCATCCGATTTCGCCGGATAAATTTCGTGAACGCCGTCGCCCGGCTGCAACCACTCTTGAGTTAGCAAGCGGGCGCCAAAGTAGGTGGCAAAGCGATCTTTGATTTGGTTGTCATCGCCGAGCGAAAACAGCATGTTGTTTCCCGCTGTGCACGGTGAATCGCGGTCGATATAACCGGGCGTATAACCAAACAGGAAAGCCTGGTCGCCACCGAGTGTCAGAAACTCTCCCACGATGTCGGCATTTAGCAGCGCGCCTTCAAGGTCGAGTTCCGCGCGCGCGCCAAACGCCGAATAGCCGTACTCAGTGATGATCCAGGGAATATCTCGCGATAGACCATATCGTTGCATCGCGCGCAAAGAGTTCTCCAGCATGCGCGGCGCGCGCGCGAGCTGCGGCGCGGTAGCCCCACAGACGTCATCGAACGGATACCACTCAAAAGAAAAGAAGGAAAAGTCTTTCGCCCGCCCACGCCGCTTCAAATAATCGAGAAAGCGGCGCAGCCATTCGCTATTACCTCGATCCGCCGGCACATCTTGATCCTTTAGTATTTCCTGAAAGCTCGGACCGCCCAGTTTCAGCGACGGAGCAACGCGATGAATCGCCTCAGCCCATTGCAAGTACAACGCGCCATAATCTTCTGGTGAGATGTATTGGCCGTCGGGTTCTTCACCCAGCTCCACTGAGTCGAATTTGTAGGCACGCGCGCGCAGGTAACGGATTTCATTCGCGGCATTCTCAGGCGTGTCATAGAGCAATCCCGACGGCAGCAGCATCGGCAAATCATTTGTCAGACCGTTGGTGAAGACTCGATCGAAACCTGGTTGCTCGATCCCTTCATCCCGATCGCTTTCGCGATGCCAGGGATCTGTCGAAGAAACGTGAATGATCGTCTGCTGCTTGCGATCGGCCGCATGATGGATGCGATCGTGAAACGTCCCGTTAGGGTCCTGATAACCGGCATAAATCTCACGCATGGCAAAGCCGGCGCGATCGCGAACGTCACTCGATTGCTCGAGTCCCGTTGCCGACGATTCAGTCATCAAGATTCGCAGCCAGCGAGCCTTGATGGGAGTCAACGAGATTCGCAGCGGTGTCTGCTCAGATTTTGACAGCCGAACTGCTGCGCGGGGAAGAATCTTTCCTAACGGAAAGTCGTGCCACAGCTCTTTCGGACTCAACGCAATATCGCTGACATCGTCAAAGTTTCCGTATTGAATTTGGTAATGCTGCGCGCAAGGTGCGCCCCAGAGGATCCGCACGGCGTTGATTGGTTCCGGCTTCGCAAACTCAACGACCACCCACTGTGGATGAATGGAGTTGTTCTCGCCGGTGAACGCGCGATCAAGGTAAGGATTACTCTTCCAAAAGCTCGCGTTGTCTCCATCATCAAGCCGTGAATATCCATCGTCGTTCGCTTGATCGATTGTGTTACCGCGGCGTGGCAAACGATATCCATAAGAGACTGAGATTGGTTCGGCCAGATCTGCATTTGAAGTCCAATAGCCTTGCTGCCGATTAGCATCGCTCCACGCGCCGCGCGAGTTCCAATGCCACGCGTCGCCGGCTAACTCGGTCCGCAGCCGATAAGTCAACGGCTTCAATCCAGCCGAAAGCATCTCGCGAATATTCGTTTCGGTCAGCAATAGATCCGTCGATCCCTTATCGTGACCATCCACAGCGCCGCCGAGATCGTGCGCAGGAGTAAAGCGATTCACCGGTCGCCTGGGACTGTACTCGATGATCACGTTCGCGTTCGACAGATGATTGTCTGCCCGTTGCGCGCACAGGTTGCCCGCCATAGTTAGCGAAATTGCCAGGCCGATCGAAAGTTGACGCCGCATGATCTGCGCCGGTAAAGAACTCGCTCCTGCTATTGAGATAGGGACTTGTTGACTCGATATTTCGGTCAGCATTCTACCTTGAGCGTTCTACTTCTCGCGCCTTTCATTTTCTGTTATTAATCTTGGTGCATGGCCGCGAGAAATATTCGCGCCCCCCGCGGCGCCGAACTCAACTGCAAAGGCTGGCATCAGGAAGCCGCGCTGCGTTGCCTGATGAATAATCTCGATCCCGAGGTTGCCGAGAAGCCTGACGAGCTCATCGTTTACGGCGGCGCCGGGAAAGCGGCGCGCAACTGGGAATCATTCGACGCAATTGTCCGCTCGCTTAAGGAAATTGAGAACGACGAAACGCTGCTGGTTCAATCAGGCAAGCCCGTAGGCGTTTTTCGCACGCACGAATACGCGCCGCGAGTTTTGATCGCCAACTCCAACCTGGTCGGTGCCTGGGCCAACTGGGAACATTTTCACGAACTCGAGCGCAAAGGGCTGATGATGTACGGCCAGATGACCGCCGGCAGTTGGATCTATATCGGCACGCAGGGCATTGTGCAGGGTACGTTCGAAACGTTTGCGTCGATGGCTGACCGGCATTTTGGCGGCGACTTGAGCGGCAAGCTTCTGGTGTCAGGCGGCCTCGGCGGAATGGGTGGCGCGCAGCCTTTGGCGGCGACCTTAAACGGCGCGGTTTTCCTGGGCATTGAGGTGGATCCGGAACGCATCGAGCGGCGCGTGCGCACCGGTTACTGCGATCGAATTGCTCAGAACCTGGATGAAGCGCTCGACATTTGCGAAGACGCGCGCGAACAAAAGCGCGCCGTCTCAGTTGGCCTCGTCGGTAACTGCGCAGAGATTCTTCCGGAGATTGTGCGACGCGGCGTGAAGGTTGACGCTGTTACCGATCAAACCAGCGCGCACGATCCTTTGAATGGTTATGTCCCGACAGGTCTCTCGGTCGAAGGCGCCATTGAATTGCGCCGGATCGACGCGGACGGTTACGTGAAGCGATCGATGGAATCGATGGCGCGTCACGTTGAAGCGATGTTGGCGCTCAAACAGAGCGGCGCAGTCGCCTTCGATTACGGCAACAACATTCGCAAGATGGCTTTCGATGCCGGCTGCAAAAACGCGTTCGACATTCCCGGCTTCGTGCCTGAATACATTCGCCCGCTCTTCTGCGAAGGTAAAGGTCCGTTTCGTTGGGTCGCGCTCTCGGGCGAAGCCGCAGACATTCGCAAAACAGACGATCTCGCGCTGGAATTGTTTCCGGACGACAAGACTCTGAACCGCTGGCTGCGTCTGTCGCGCGATCGCGTGAAGTTCCAAGGCCTTCCGTCACGCATCTGTTGGCTCGGTTACGGCGAGCGGGCTGAAATGGGCGAGGCTATTAATGAATTAGTCCGTCGCGGAGATCTGAAAGCGCCGATCGCCATTGGCCGCGATCATCTCGATACCGGATCGGTGGCTTCACCTTATCGGGAAACCGAAGGAATGAAAGACGGGTCCGACGCCGTCGCGGACTGGCCGATTCTGAACGCGCTCTTGAACACCGCCAGCGGCGCCAGCTGGGTTTCGTTTCATCACGGCGGTGGTGTCGGTATAGGTTATTCTCTGCACGCCGGCCAGGTTTCAGTCGCCGACGGCACCGATGAAGCGGCGAAGCGTCTGAATCGTGTGCTCACAAACGATCCCGGCCTCGGCGTCGCGCGTCATGTTGATGCGGGATACGAAGAAGCGATTGAGACGGCTAGGGAGAAGCGCGTCAAGATTCCGATGATTGCCGCAAAATAGCCCGCGCGATGTTAGAATCAAGAGGCCATGAGCGCCGAAGAGCGCGGGCGAATTCTCGATTGAAATTTCAATCATGACTGTAACTCTAGAACTAAAACCGGAGATCGAAGATCTGGTGAAAGCCGAGGCTGAAGCGCGCGGCTTGTCGGTTGAGGCATATATCCAGCAAGAACTTGAAAGCAAACTGATCGCTGAAGAGAATCCGAATAAGATTCCGTATGACGAATGGCTGCGAAGGTGGAAGGAATGGTTGAGCAGCCATGACTACATAAAAGCGCCGCCGCTCTCTGATGAGGCTGTCAGCCGTGAGAGCATTTACCGCGAACGCGAAGATGCACAATTGTGAGGTGGCTCGTCGATACCAACGTTCTCCTGCGTGGTGCGCAGGCCTCGCACCCCATGTACGGCGTGGTTTCGAACGCCGTCGAGATCTTAAGAACCCGCCACGATGACGTTTATGTAATCGGTCAGAATTTGGTTGAGTTTTGGGCGGTGGCGACGCGGCCAATCGCCAACAATGGATTGGGCGTTTCCATCAGTGAAGCAGAGCAGGAGTTGATCCGTTTGAAGTTGCTATTCGGCATTCTTCCCGATACGCCAGAGGTCTTCGATCATTGGGAAAAGCTCGTAGTCGAACATCAAGTAATCGGCAAGCAAGCTCATGATACTCGGCTGGTCGCGGCAATGCTCGTCCACCACCTAACGCACCTCCTCACCTTCAACGATCGCGACTTCAAACGATTTACTGAAGTCACAGTTAGGAATCCGAAAGAGATCACTGAGGAATAGAGTCAAATGAAAAAGTTCATTCTTGTCCCGTGCCTAATTATTCTTTCCGCCACTGTCTCGTTCGCGGCCAAAATCACCACCACCGAACAACTCATCGAGGCGATGCAGAAGAAGTACGCGAAGTCCTGGTACAAGACCGCGACGTTCGTGCAGAAGACGACGAACATCGATAAGGATGGCAACCGAAAAGTTGAGACGTGGTACGAAGCGATGTCTCTGCCGGGTAGCTTGCGGATCGATTTCACGCCGACGAAGGATGGCAACGGAATTCTCTTTACCAACTCTCAGATCTACGTTTTCAAAAATGGAAAGGTCGACACCAGCCGTGCATATGTTCATCCCCTGATGGTGCTGGGTTTTGATGTCTATGGCCTGCCGCAGAGTGACGTGATCGAAAAGCTCAAAGGGTTGAAATTCGACCTCTCGATCTTTCGCGAGGACACATGGCAAGGGCGACCCGTTTATGTTGTCGGAGCGAAAACCGGTGACGCGCACTCAGCGCAATTCTGGATTGACCAGAAGAATCTCTACTTTGTGCGCATGATTCGCCCGGCGGGCCGGGACGGCACGCAGACGCAGGAGACACAATTCAACAAGTATCAGAAGCTGGGCGGCGGTTGGATGTCACCGGAAGTCGTCTTTCTCGTCGATGGTAAAGTCGCGACAATCGAAGAGTATTCCGATTTGCGAGCGAATGTGACGCTGCCTGACAAGCTTTTTGATCCGCAATCGTTCGGAACTGTTCACTGGAAAGAATAGTGTCAGAACCATCTGCGGTAGCGGATGGTTAAACTGACGAGTCTAATATCTGCTGAGATCAACCGCCCGCTACCGCAGGCGGTTCTGACTGCTTGAGAGAAATCATGAACCCCAAACGTTTCAACATCACACTTCTGATTCTAATTTCACTGACCACCGGCGTCGCACTCGCACAAGACAATTCAAAACCGAAAGCCGATCCACCAGCCCCACGCGCCAAAGACGGCAAGAAACTTTTGACGGCGATGGACCTGATGAAGATCAACGGCGTCGGAAACCCGCGCATTTCGCCGGATGGATCACGCGTGGCCTACACGGTCAGCGAAGTGAAGATGGAGAAGGACAAAGAGTGGAAGACAGTGACCCAGGTTTGGGTTGTTCCCGTGAATGGCGGCACAGCGCGGCAGTACACGCGCGGTGACAAAAGCGCTACGGCGCCTGAATGGTCGGCTGACGGATCGATGATCGCCTTTCTCTCGGATCGCGAGAAAGACGGCGAACGCCAGGTGTGGATGATGAATGCCGATGGTGGTGAAGCATGGGCGGTCACCTCGCACAAAGGCGGCGTCAGCGGATTCCATTTCTCGCCGGAGGGAAAGCGGCTGGTGCTGACTGCCACGGATCAGCCGAACAAGGACGAAGAGGATCGCAAGAAAGTTAAAGACGACACGATGGTCATCGACCATGATATCAAGATGACGCATCTGTGGGTTTATGACCTTGATAAGAAAGAGGAGAAGCGGCTTACCGAAGGCGAGTATACCGTTAGCGATCCGCAGTGGTCACCGGATGGAACGCGCATCACCTACACCACGCGCCCAACGCCGCGCGCTGACGACGGCGCGTTGAGTGATGTTTGGGTGGTCACCGTTGCGAGCGGCGAAAAGAAAAAGATCGCCGGCGAACCGGGAGCGGCTGACAACGTGCGTTGGTCACCCGACGGAAAATGGATTGCGTTCACGGGAACGGCCGATCGCGATCCCGGCCCTTCGACCGCTTTTCTGTATTTGTATCCGGTCGACGGCGGCGCACCCAAACAACTTTCACCAAAATTCGATTTGAGCGTGGGCACGCCCGTGTGGTCGCGCGACGGAAAGATGATCTATTTCAGCACGAACACGCTGGAAGCGGTTGAGTTGTACGCGGCGGATGTTGCGAGCGGAGCGGTGAAGCAACTCACGAAGCGCGGTAGTTCGATCGGCATCACCGAAATCAGCAAAGATGGGAAGACCGTTGTCGGCACAATGTCTTCCCCCGATCATCCAACCGAAATCTATGTAACCAGGATCGATTTCGCTTCGCTTAAAGCACTAACCAATCAAAACGCCTGGCTCAATGATTATTCTCTGGCGCAATCCGAAGTCGTGAAGTGGAAGAGTAAGGACGGGACGGAGATCGAGGGTGTGCTGACGAAACCCGTGGGATACACTTCGGGAAAGGTTCCATTTCTGCTGAATCCGCATGGCGGACCGACCGGCGCGTCGATCAACAATTGGAACGGCACAGTGCAAGTACTCGCGGCGAACGGCTTTGCCGTTTTGCAGCCGAACTTTCGCGGTTCAACCGGCAAGTCGCTCGCATTTTCGCAAGCGAACAAAAACACCTGGGGCAAAGGCGATTACGAAGACTGCATGAGCGGCGTCGATGCGATGATCGCCACGGGCCTTGCCGATCCCGATCGACTGGGCGCATTCGGCTGGTCGTATGGCGGCTATATGACCTTTTGGATCCTGACCCAGACGGATCGTTTCAAAGCGGTCTCGCCGGGCGCGGGACTGACGAACATTTATTCGATGTATTCGCAGAATGACATTCAACGCTATCTGCGCTGGTTCTATTCGGACAAAGCGCCCTGGGACGCGCAGGAGCTTTATTGGGATCGGTCGCCGATGAAATACGTGAAAAACGTGAAGACGCCGGTGATGATCATGCATGGCCAGGTCGATACGCGCGTGCCGATCGCGCAGGCCCAGGAGTTTTACATGGCCCTGAAAGAGATGAATGTGCCGGTGGAGTTCGTGGTGTATCCGCGCGAGAACCACGGCTTCACTGAACCGCGCCACAACATGGATCGCGTGCGCCGGTACGTCAGGTTCTTTGCGAAGTATTTGAAAACTCCAGTGGTGACGGAACCCGCGGAGGAGTGAAATAAGTTTCAAGTTTCAAGTTTCAGGTTCAAGTTGGCAGTCATAATGCTGCCGTCGGGTGCTTCTTCTTTAATCTGGAACTAAACCACCGCAGTGTTGGACTTGAAACTTGAAACTCGAAAACTCGAAACTCGAAACTTGAAACTCGAAACTGACTTCATGTCCGAATTCTCAAGCATCAGATTTCAGATTCAGGATCGCGTTGCTCGCATAACGTTAGCGCGTCCGCCGCTCAACGTTCTGAACATCGCGATGATGCGCGAGATCAACGAAGCACTGAATGAGTGCGCGCAACAGCGAACGCTGGCCGCCATCGTGTTCGATGCCGCAGAAGGCGCACGCGCGTTCAGCGCCGGGGTGGCCGTGGAAGAACACGTGCCCGCGACAGTATTTCAAATGCTGGACAGCTTTCACTCGATCTTCCGGGCGCTCCATCAGATTGCGAAGCCGACGATGGCGGTCGTCGATGGGCCTGCTTTAGGTGGCGGCTGCGAAATAGTGGCGGCGTGCGACATTGTGACCGCCAGCGATCGATCAAAATTCGGGCAGCCGGAAATAAAACTGGGCGTCTTTCCGCCAATCGCCGCCATCCTACTGCCACGAATCATTGGCGAACGGAAAGCGCGCGAACTGATTCTGACCGGTGATTTGATCGACGCAGATGAAGCGCTGCGTCTTGGTCTGGTGAATTACGTGGTTCCGGCCGGCGAACTGGCGACAAAAACGGAGAGTATTCTGACGAAACTACGCGAGCTGTCCGCCGCGGGTCTGGGCATGACGCGGATGGCGCTCGACATCGGCGGGCAGCTAACCTTTGAATCCGCGCTGACAAACGTGGAAAATCTTTACTTGCACGAGCTGATGAAGACTGAGGACGCGGAAGAGGGTGTGCGGTCATTCATGGAAAAGCGAAAGCCGCAGTGGAAGAATCGATGAAAGACAGGACACGGGGACGCGGCGACGCGGGGACGCGGAGAATGAAAGACAGGACGCGGGGACGCGGAGAATGAAAGACAGGACACGGGGACTGGGCGACGCGGGGACGAGGAGAATGAAAGACAGGACGCGGGGACGCGGCGGCGCGGGAACGAGAAAAATCCTTTCTCTCCGTGTCTCCGTGTCTCCCTGTCTCCGTGTCTCCCCATCCGCCCGTCTCCCTGTCTTGTTGTTCGCTCTCGTTCTCCTCTCGCTCGCGTTCAACTTTTCGTCGCTCGCCCAGAATCGCAAACGAAGCGGCGCACACTCTTTAGTTCCACGAGACAGTTTCAGTACTGGTGACCGCAATACCATCGAGCGAGCCATAGGCACAGCCTGTGGCGAACGCATTCGCGATCCGCTGGGCAGCACTCCTATCGATGAAATGCAGGCCCGGCCTTCGCTCTCCGCGAGCAATCCAGATGCTGTCGCCGGGGCGAGGCGCGCTGATCGTTTGCTGCCCGAGACACGCAAGTTAGTTGCTAATGCCATCGTTGACTTAGCGAAAGACTATGGCTTCTACGACACTGACGCCGCGCGGGCCCGGGTGAATGCAGCCGCGGCGCGCGTGCAAGCGGTCAAGCGCATCCGTCCCAGCGTCGATGCGCGCGACAATGCGTCGGTTCTGTTGCGGGACCCTCGCGTAATCGAGTTCGGCACAATTTTTTTGGCAGGACTGAAGTCTGATGAAGCGATGATCAGCGTGCTTGGTCATGAATTAACCCACGTCGCCAGCGGCCAGTCCGATTTGCTGCGACCGTTGTTCCGCGCGATTGCGCGACGCGCTGCCGGCCGGATCAGTTTGGCGATATCCGGGCAGCGCGCCGAAGAACTTGCGTGCGACCTGGTGGGCTTGATTGCGGCGCGCCAGTTCATGAAGGAAACTCCGAGTTGGGAACCGCAGCCGCGGCGCATTGCTCGTGCTGTCGAGCACAATTGCGTCGATGATGACGGCTCGGACGAAGATCACCTATCGCCGCGCAATACCATTCGCGCATTGTTTGCGCTCGACCTCGACTTGGCGCGGGAACTGCTCGCGACCGAAACGCAGACGTCTGGCCGACGCCGCACTTCGTTGACAGCGCGCGTCGCGACTTTCTAACATCACGCCGGAGCGAGATTTTCCAGCTGAGTTGCGCAACCGCAGTGTTTCAATCAATCGCCCCAAGATTCGCCAAGTCGAGTGAGCGTCACCTTGAGCTTCGACTCATCGCCTCGCTGTGCGCACTCGCTCTCTTAACGCTCGGGATCGCATGCCGCAGTGACAGCGAAGCCCAACGAGTGCGCCCGCGCCAATTGCGTGACGTCCCGGCACAGCGGCTGGCGTTTACGTTCAGCGCGGATATCGAGCCACCGGCAAACGCTTCCACGGAAGAAGCGAAACCGATTCAGGCAATTCAGGAAGACTTTGATGTGCGGCGCAAAGACGAGGCGCTCGTGTTACATCGCACGGTGACATCGCCCGACGGCCAGCGCGCCCTGGCGCTTTACAGCGAACAGGATGAGTCTTCGACTACTTTTCACATCGATCTGTACGCCAGCAGCGGAACTTTTATTCGCAATGTGACGCCCCCCGATTTGGCCGTGGTCTTTCAGGATTCAGTTTTGTGGTCGGCAGACAGCGGATACATTGCCTTTGTTGCCCGCAAAGCCGCACAGCCGCAGGCTAGTCCGACACCGCCGGGGCTCGAAGAGCCTGGGCCCCTGGAATCGCCGGTGGCGTCGCCGACGGTCATGCCGGCATTTCCCCCGTTAGCGACATTCTCGACGGAGCAAATCTACATCTGTGACAAGGACGGTTACGCTCTGAAGCCGCTGACGACGCGCGATGGACTGATCTATTTTGCGTTGTCGTGGGCGCCGGACGGCCACGCATTGTCGGCGCTGGCGTGCAAAGAAAGCGAGTGGGATGCGCGCGAACGCGAGTTCAAGACGCCCAGCGGGCGACCGCGCCTGATTACTCTGGATGGCGCCGAACGCTTGCTCGATGATGAAATGGCGCAAGCGCCTCCAGTGTGGTCTCCCGATTCAGCCAAAATTGCGACAGCGTTCGACGTTGATATTGGGATTTACGACGCCACGGACAAGGCGCCCACGCAGGCCCGCATAGTTTTGCGCGAGCGAATGATTACGGCTTCGGCTGCTTTCGATGAGAAGGGCACCGCGAAGAAAAGCCCTGACCAATCAAAGCCGAACACGGCCAGTACTCCCACTTCTGGTGTTCCTGTTTCGTTCAATCCAATTGTGCGCATGGAGTGGCCCGTGCCGGAAAAACTTTATGTGCAGACGGGCTATCTGGATTTGCGGAACGTGCTGCCAACATTTTCCCGCTGGCATCTATTGACGCTAAGTCCGCAGGCCGTAGTCCTAGGGCGTTGAGTTACGGAACTGCGAGCAGCTTTGCCTCAAAAGTAGTCGCTCGAGCGAATTAGGACAGAACGTGCCGTGGGCAAGGAATGTTTATAGAAGCACGGCCTTCTGACTTCCGGAGATGAGCAGAGGCAATCGCGTAGCTATAAACATCTCGCCGCTCTGCCGCGATGATTCAGTTCCTGGCGTTCAGAGAACTAATCAAAGGTCTTTTGC
>DATNEI010000005.1:0-17385 GCA_035606795.1 Pyrinomonadaceae bacterium | reverse complement strand
CGTTCCGCGATCGATCTCTACCTCGAAGTAATCGGGAGCGTCGTACGGGTTGTTCAACTCGATTGTAATCTCACTGCTCTGACGCTTGCCACTTGTGATGTTCGCAGCGATTTCATCGCTGGTGATCTCAATATTCCGGTGGGCGACATGCTTGTCCCAGACGGAGATCGTATCCACTATCAGATCGTCCGGGTTCGCATCGCTGCGGTTCACCGGATCCTCATCGGCCGAGATCACTGCCAGCACGCAGTTATCATCCGAGGCATCCGGAGGCAAGACCCATGACCAGGTCAGAATTTTAGGGGTGTGCGGCCGCAGCTTCGGAATGGTCTGGAAAGGAATGTTGGCGTCGATGGGTTGCCAATCAGTCGCGCCGGACCAGTTTCCCGGAAACGTGCTCCAAAAGTCGTTGGGTAATGGCGGCAGACCAGCGGCGCCCGAGGCCCAGAGAGCTCTGACTTTGACGTTGGTTGCCGTCTTCCATCCGCGATTGTGAACCTGTATGTAAAGCGTATTAGCGCCGCCATGCACCAGATCCGTTTCCTGTAGTTGATCAAACTCCACGCCATCCACTGGAGCGGCGTCCGAACTCACTTTGATATCCGGACTTTCCCAAAAGTAGAGCTTGTTACCCACGACCTGTGGATCGTCAACATCATACGGCGCCGGGCTGGTCTCGCCGGTGTCCATCTTGTTGTCGCGAACATAAACATCGACAGAAGCGTACGGCGGAACGATGCGCCGCTGCCACATCCCCCATCCATAGGTTGCGGCCCGCAAAACTTGTTTGTCTTCACGGACCCTCAAGTCAGTGACAACCACATTCGGCAGTCCGTCGTCGGCCAGCCATGTCAAGCCCCCGTCGTTACTTTCAAAAACGCCGATGTCAGTGCCAATCCACATGCGCTGAGAATTATCAGGATCGATTGCGACCGAGTATGCCGGAATGTCGGGCAAGTCGCCCGAGCGATCCTCCCAGTCGTACAAGCTCCCGTCGTCTTTGCTGAGGGCGTAAAATAAGTGCCCCGGCTGGCCCGGAGTAGAAGTGTTTAAGCCGCCGAACGTGACATACACACCGTAGGTATAAAACGGATCGGCGAGAACGCTTGTGAGCCTGCGGTTCGGAATTGGAGCGCCGCTGCCGGGCGTGATCTTTTTCCAATTCGCAGTGGTCGCGCCTCCATTGGTGCTGCGCCAGACGCCTCCCACCTGCGTTCCGGCAAACATCACCTTCGAACTTCGCGGAGAAACGCTCAGCGAGCGCACCTCGCCATTCATGTTCGGGCTGCAGGCGCTCCACGACATTCCCCCATCCTTGCTCCGGTACACTTTGGTGACGCCGCCGGCGAACAGGATTCGGTTTGCTTTCGGGCTGGTGGGATCGATAACCAGGGGCGTGACGAACGGACCTTGAAAGCCGGTGGTGTCCGCTTGGGTTGGGCCGGTTGCTCCACCGTCCGTACTCCGGTAGATGTCGCCGTTGTCCGGGTTGCCGAGCGAATAGGACTCGACGTAGTACATTGTGTACGGATCATCAGGGTCATACACAAACCCGCAACCGTCGCCGTTCCTCAGCAAGTCCCACGTTAATCCGCCTACGGTGCGGTGCGTTCCATTGTCTTGCGATCCGCCACCGATCACGTTCGGTCCGATGCTGGACGCGCCGAGCCCGTTGTAATGCGTGAGGATGAGACCGTTGTGCGCGGTCGTCCACGTAACGGTCTCGTCTGCCGATGTATAAGATCCTTTGCGGACGCCATGGTCGTTTCCCACGTAGACTGTCAACGAGTCGCTTGACGAGAACGCGACCGCATGATGGTCGCTATCCAGACTGACTTCAGTCCATGACTCTCCGGCATCGCTGCTGCGCTCGAGACCCACTCCTCCCGATAAGACGATATCCGAATTATTCGGATCGACGCCGAGACATTCATTCCAGTAGCCATAGGTGCTATCGCCATGAGCGCCCAGGTTTTTCCATTTCTTGGTGTTGCGGTTGAAGCGGTAAACCACATCGTCGTTCTTCGCATAGATAGTGAACGGGTCAGACTGGCCAATCGCGACCATCATCGAGTATTGGGGCGCAGCCATATTGAAGTTGAAGTCGGTAGCTGCCAGCGTCGTTCGATTGATGCGCACAATGCCCTGGTTTGCCACACCGGCGTACAGCCACTTATCGTTCGCGGGATCCAATGCCAGGCTCCGAATGTTGCCCGAGTTCACCAGCGTCCAGGCCGAGCCGCCGTTTTGCGATTGATAGAGACCGCCGCTTCCGCCGGCATAAAGCACCGTCGTCTTGGGACCGCCCGCGATCGTTTTCAGGTCAACGACAATCGCGGTAATGTCAGTCAGCGGCACCGGCACCGTGACCCAAGTTCCCTGCGCTCCGCTCTTGACGGACTTCAAAATGCCTATGCCCGGGTAAGCCGGAAAAATCGTTGGATCAGCGAACTCAATGGTGCCGGTGCCCGCATATAACGTGACATCGCCGTTGGGTTTTTTGGGATCGGTCAAGTGGATGGCCAGTGCGCCAATCTCCAGCACGTCTTCGTCAAACCAGAGTGACCGCCAGGTCCGAGCGCCATCGTGTGTAACCCAAACTCCCGCATTCGCACTACCCGCGAAGATGGTCTTGCCATCGGTCGGATGAGCGGCGAGCGCTCGCACCCGGCCGCTAATATTTCGGGGCCCCAGCACAGTCCATTTCGCTTTGCTGGGAGGATCAGGCGGACGGGGTGGACCGGGTCGCGGCGGATTGCGCTTCTTCTCGATCGCCCTCTGTCGCGCATCATGAGGAATGCGTTTGGCCGGATACGCCCGGATGTCGGAAAGCCACGCGTGTGCCCGCTCGACGGCATTGCCTTCTTCGGATTCACTCTTCCGGTACAAGGTTACAACGATCGTGCGCCTTTCTTTCCCGGCGAGCGAAATCCTGCCGCGATACGATAGGTAGGATCTAGCAGTCACAGTGAGGTCGTATTCACCGCGGGGCAAGTCGAGTAGATATTCGGCGGCAGAACCAGTTTCGCTGGAAGCTTTGTAGTCTTTATCGGTGCCCCGGACAGGGCGCAAAGTAACCGTAGTAGCGATTCTCAAAGGGCGCTGTCTCTCATCTACGACCCTAAGATATGTTGCCCGGCTGTCTGTCTTCATGTGATCCAGTTTCTGTGCGAGTGTGTTGTTGACTCCCGTATCTTTCCGTCAGTCTCACCAGCCCAAGGTCTTGGACCTCGCGTTGCGAGACACAGTCAATCCCCTTCGGCATTCACTCAGCGCGATGTGCGAGTTTCGTAGAGAGTATACGAACGTGGGAGGGATGCAAAGCTTCAGACCAGACCACGTAGAGTCGCCAACACCGATAGCTCCCAGAGTGCCCCGAACTTCCGCTGTCGGCACTGAGAAACCGTTGCGAAGATTGTCCAGTGTGGGAGTCAAATTCTTGCGGAAGCGGCCACCGATTGGTGGCCGTTTTCGTTTCAGACATCCTTGGTTTAGCCTTGACCTCGGCATGATTCGTGAATGGAAACTTGCGCGGCGGTCGCTGTGTTACGGCCAACGCACACTCGTCATGGGCGTGCTGAACGTCACCCCTGACAGTTTCAGCGATGGCGGGCGTTTCCTTTCAGTCGATCGCGCGGTCGCTCATGCCCAGCAGATGATCATTGAGGGCGCCGACATCATCGACATTGGCGGTGAATCAACGCGGCCCGGTTCTGAGTCCGTCTCGGAACAAGAAGAGCTGCGCCGAGTGATTCCGGTAATCGAACGCATCGCCTCGGGTTCGTCTGTTCCCATCTCGATTGATACAACCAAGCCGGCGGTGGCGCGGGCTGCGCTCGCCGCCGGCGCAGAGATCGTCAACGACATTTCGGGCCTAAGATTTGAGCAGGCAATCGCGGAGGAAGCAGCGAAAGCGAACGCGGGACTTCTGCTGATGCATTCACGCGGAACGCCAAAAGACATGCAACAAATTCCGTTCGCGGAAGATGTGTTCGCCGATGTTGCCGGCGGGTTACGTCAAAGCATTTCAATCGCGGAATCACATGGCGTCGCGCGCGAGACAATTGCCATCGATCCGGGAATTGGATTTGGAAAATCGGTCGAGCAGAATCTCGAGCTGATTAGAAAGTTGGGCGACCTCTCTCGCGAGTTTCCGGACTTTCCGATTGTTATCGGCACATCACGCAAATCTTTTCTCGGGAAGTTACTGAACGGCGCGCCGGTGGATGAACGCCTGTACGGCACCATCGCGACCGTGGTCGCATCGGTGCTCAACGGCGCGCACATCGTGCGCGTGCATGATGTGAAGGAAACGATGCAAGCCGTGAGAGTCAGTGACGCGATCATTAAGGTTGCCGGCCAGTCGTAGCTTTCGTGAATTGCGAGGGTCTTCGGTTACTTTTCGATCTTACGTACAATCGGCCGCACTTCAGTAATCTGCTTCTGAATTTCCACGACATCGAAATCAGT
Organism: Pyrinomonadaceae bacterium; assembly: GCA_035606795.1. Classification (GTDB taxonomy): domain Bacteria; phylum Acidobacteriota; class Blastocatellia; order Pyrinomonadales; family Pyrinomonadaceae; genus UBA11740. Next base: position 12,915 of record DATNEI010000005.1, on the reverse strand, counting down.
TCGGTCGCTCCTGGATCCAAACGCGCGACGAGGAATGAATAATAAAGTCCTCTTTTGCGTGTCTCTTGCCACCACCAGATTACCTTCGAAGCCAACTTTACAGAGGCGAGTGGTTTTATCGCCGCGCGTCTGGCTCATTAACAAAGACAATGAGGATGAAGGGAGAGGCTGTGATCCGGCTGCGAGCACAAATCCTTCTATCAGCAAATCTGAGTCGGAGTTATTGCCCAAGTTCACTTCGATTCCGTAAAACCCAGTTGCTATTGCTTTCCCGAAATTGTCTTTCATTACCCTGTAGGGCATGACACTCCACATCACTTCGAGGGGCTGTTTGCTTGGCTGAGCGTTTCGCGGCGGTGACGCACTTAGTAAGGTTGTCCCTCGTAATTGAACTGCGAGCGTTAACCAACACGCTGGTGCCAGACAAAAGGCGACAAATTTCTTCATCCTGGGCACTCTAGTTCGTGACCGATTCTATTTCGCTTTTTTGAGAGTTTTTGCTTCGACGTCAAAGCTGTCCACGCTGACGAGCACAGCAGACTTCTCATCACGCCGCTCTACCAAGGCCATGATGGTAACGTCATAACGCGAAGCACCTTTCATGCCGGCCGGAGTGATGAATGTCCAAGTAACGTCGCCGCTGGCCTTCAAGCCATAAGGGTATTCCTTCACGAAAGTGCGGCCACCGAGACTCATAACGAAACATACCCGGCTGTTGCCGTCTTTGGTTACAGCGCCGCGAACATGCTGCAGATAGGACGTTATCTTCTGGCCAGTGGCATTGGTCGGAACAGAGATCGTGGTTATCCAACTAGCGCTGAATGGATCACTCGCGGTTTGGGCGCTGAGTTTACCATTGTCAAACAGCAGGGTGAGCACGTTGCCGATGCTAGTGACGCTAATGCCTTCAGCCGGCTGCATGGCGGGCTGAATCACTTGACGCCCCTCGGCGTTGAAATAAATTGGCTTGTCGTCGGTTCCGTGGTGGCCAGGTCGTAGCCTTCTTTGAGCAGCCGCCGGTGTCATTGCAGCAACGAGGGTAGCAGAAATCAAAAATGCTCTGAACATGTACGAAGTCATCTTGGATCCTTTCTTGGTTACGCTTTTAGCTTCGCGGCTGACGTCGCAGCAGCCCAACCCCGACGATGGGACGGCGGCGGGGTCGGATGATTTGGGTGCGTCGCGTGAATCGACCTGAACGGCGGTGTCATTCTGTTGTTACGCCGTGCGAGTTGTTTTTATCATCGCGGTTTGTTTCGATTGAAAAAATCCGTCAGGTTGATTCCGACGCCTATCTTGTAGTAATCGCGATTCGGTTGCTGAGCGCGCAGAAGGTCGACAGGCGGAATGTATACCAAGGGGTCATTTATATTTGGTATCGACGTAGCAGGATCCAGCAACAGCGGACTATTGACTCTAACGTCTCCGCCAATCTTCATGATGGCAGTTCCGTAAAGATAAATAAACCGAGCTTCCCTAATCGGCAGCGGGTAAAAGGCCTCGATCTTGAAAACGAATGCTTGTTTGGTTTTGCCGTTTGCATTAGTTCGCTTAAACGATCCTCCGGTTACCGACTCGCTCTGGCCAATCATGAAATCCGTAATGGCCGGAAACGAATTACGAAAGCGAGAGCAGTGTTCGTCCTCACCATCACAGAAAAACGTTTGTAATCTCAGACCAGCGTACCACTGCCGATAAAAGCGGTCTCGATCGAGCGGGACGAGGGCTATGTGCGTCGCAGATGCTGGCGGTGTTCCGTACCGTTCTTCAAACAAGGCCCGCTGCGAACTGGCCGCTTGAGGTATTAAATAGAACTGCGTGTTCTCTTTGGTAGCGTCGAGAGGACTTATTGCGCCGTAACCGCCAGCAAGATAAAAGCGCGTCTTTTGTCTTATGCCGGGTATTAGGCTAAGAAAAGATCCGTTGCCAGTAAACAAGCGACCTTGCAGTCCTGCGAGGAAATCGAAGCTTTGTACCAGATTGGCAGTAGTGCCCGTCTGCGCTACGCGGTTTGCAAGAGTTGAAGGCAATACCCCGGTCGCCGTTAGTTGCTCAGGAGTAGCGGTAAGTCGGATCTGTCCCCACAATCCCATGCGAGGAACCCTGGGGCCTGTCTCTTCGGGGGTGCGTTTTACGTACACCACTATCGGATTACCTGCGGCATCCCGGACAATCGCTCCGTTTGCATCCAACCGCAGCGTTCTGATTAGTTCGGTTTTTGGTTTGTCGTACCAAAACGGCGTCGTAAAGAAAAAGTCGAGGAATGGTTTAGTCTTGCTCTCAGCGGAACTGCCTCCGACTTGCTCAAGCCCAACACCCACTCGAGTGTTTTGACTGTTCGTCGGGATCGTAGCGATTTCCAAATCCGTCGCACAGTTCTCGCCCGTGCATTTAATCACGAGGATTGCTTGGGTCTCGCTCTTGCCCACGGCAGGATCAAAAATCCTTATCGTGTTAACTCCAGCGAAGAACTTTAGACGTACTGGAACTTCAACGGCCTTTTCCGCCGCGCCTTCGACTGCTATTTCTTCGTGATGCTCTTTATTGTCTGGACCGTAGACGTCATACCGGATCTTGGTTGTGTCGCCCTTGGGCACAGTCACTAAAGCGTCTAGCGATGAAACATTCTCTACTAGATACGTGCCTTTATCGTCCTTCCGTGCGGATACGGCGACGGAGAGTTTGTTGGCGTCTTCTGTTGAGCCGGTAAAACACTTTCCATCGCCACAGGTGACGTTTACGGATGCCTGGGCCTCAGCCGCACCGGGGCGATCTGGATCGAAAAATCTAATGGTGTTCTGGCCGCTTCGGACGTGGATTTTCTTTACAATCACCACGGCGGCTTTGTCGGAGTGCGCGGGAACGTCCACCACGTCGCCGACATCGCGCTTCGTTTTATGGTCAGCCGTATAGATAACATCGTACTCAAGTTTGTCTCCTATCTTGCTGCCCTTTGCCACCGACAAAACGGCATCGAAAGTGCCCTCATTCGCCGCAGTGTTCGCCGCTGGAGTGAGAATTGTGACTTCGGCTTCTTTTTTCCCGTCTTCCGCAGTTTCTGTCGATTGCCCTTTGCCGCACTTGTCGCCGGTGCAAGTCACAACCGCGATTGCTTGGTGCGATGTGTCAGTTCGCTTATCCGGATCGAAGACGCGAATGGTGTTTTGACCCGATGCGAGCTTCAATGTGGCGATTGCCAATCCGCGATCCTCATCCAAAATAACTTTGACTGACGGCTTGAAGTCAACGCGATTCTCATCCTTATCGTATACGGCAATCGAAAGGTTTTTGATTTCGCTCGGGTTCGCAACCGAAATCAATGTGGTGACTGTGCCTTCTGTTGTATCGCCGGCCGGCTGCTTAATGGTCATTGCTGGTGTTGACGAACCAGAAGGCATACCGCCAGTCAGGGCACCTGGCGTCATTCCGCATGTGGGTGGGCTGCATTGCACGTGTATTTCGTCAGATGGCTTCGTGTCAGCGACGTCGCCGCGCACCGCAAACAGCGTCATCGTGTTTATGCCCTTAAATGGGAAAATAGGCTGCGCGATTTGTGTCTGCTTTCGTGTGAGATAGACCGTGTGAGCGTCTCCGGTCTTTGTGGCTACGAGAATCTTTACTGCCGTTACGGTATCGTCTGTGATCGCGACCGAAACAGGAACCCAGGGGCCTGTCACTATCGCCGGCGGTCCCGACACAGGTGCTTCTGGAAACGCAATTGAAACTTTCTTGGCTACCGTTTTGCGACCGCTTTGCGCGGTTACCACCTTTACCTGCGAAAGCGTAAGACAGCACAGTAGCAGACCTGCGATAGAGAGAGTTGGGGGGCGACCGGTCAACATTGGGAAATCTCCTTCGCGAAAGACTCTATTGGCTGGTTTCGAAGAGTACGGATGTTTTGAGGACCAGCCCGCGTTGAAAAAGCACGGGATAAATATCCTAGATTCCAAACGCCGTCAAGACATTTGTGCGAATAGTTGCAAGGCGAAATTATTGGAAGAATAGTCCTCGACGTTTCTAAAATCCACCTTCATCCGCCGACGGCCCATAGATCGAAGGCACGGGAATATCGAGGAGCCGCAGATAGACTCCCAACTGCGCGCGATGATGAATCGAATGGCTCAAGATGAATCCGCGCATGACTGCGGTGCGCGGGAGAGTGAAGATAACTTTGCCGGTCATCAACAGAGACCATTTGCCTTGCCAGTTTTCATCGGTCGCGGCTTCGAGTGCTGCGCGCGCGTTGGCGACATTCTTGTCGAATGCTTCGAGCACTTCAGCGCGAGACTTCGCCTGTTCCAAACGGTAAGGCGGCGCGCCGGGCGGCGCTATATCCAACTCATCGCCTTCAAAAGTGTTCTTCGTCCAGCTCGGGATGTTTGCCAGGTGCGTCGCTAATCCGCCGAGCGTCATCGACTTCTCATGTGGCTTCCAATCGAACTTGTCGTCGGGCACGCGCTCGAGTGTCTGGCGCGTGTTGGCCATCTCGTGTTCAAACTCAGGAAGAATCATCTTGCTAGTCGACATGACAACCTCCGTGTAGAACAGTGGCACAGACTTCAGTCTGTGAATCAAGACGCGAAAGTCACAGACTGAAGTCTGTGCCACAAATTGTAAGGGAGCGTGATTATAAGTATTCTACGCAATCTTCAGCAAGCAGCTTGTCACGACCACCTGCGGTAGCGGGTGGTTGATCGTGAATGATGAACCAAAAATACGACGTCATCGTTATCGGCGGCGGCCATAACGGCCTGGTGAACGCCGCGTATCTCGCGCGTGCAGGCAAGCGTGTGCTCGTGCTTGAGCGCCGGCATGTGCTCGGCGGCGCGGCGGTGACCGAAGAAGTTTTTCCCGGCTTCAAATTCTCAGTTTGCTCCTATGTCGTTTCGTTACTACGTCCGGAGATCATTCGCGAACTCGACCTGCCGCGTCACGGACTGGAAATTCTTCCACTCGACGGCACATTTACGCCGATGCCGAATGGCGATTACCTCTGGCGCGTCAACGATCATGGGAAGACGCGACGCGAGATTGCGCGGCATTCAAAGCTCGACGCGGAAGCCTATGACGAATACGGCAAGGCGATGGTCGAGATGGCCCACTTCGTCAAGCCGGTCATGAATATGACACCGCCCGATCCGGCTTCGCTGAATCCGAAAGGGTTATTGGAGCTGTTGACGATGGGCCGGCGCTTTCAAAAGCTTTCCACGGAAGACAAATACAATCAGGTGCAGTTGATGACTATGAGCGCGGTCGACTTCCTCGATCAGTGGTTCGAGACCGACGTGCTCAAAGCGACCATGTCGGCGTCGGGAATAATCGGAACGTTCCTCGGCGTGCGCTCGCCGGGCACGGCTTATGTGTTGCTGCATCACTACATGGGCGAGATCGACGGCGCGTTTCGCTCGTGGGGTCTGTCGCGTGGCGGCACCGGCGCGATCTCAGAATCGATCGCGGCTGCTGCGCGCGAAGCGGGTGCAGAGATCCGCACTGAAGCGTCCATCACGAAAATCATTTTGAAGAATGGAGAAGCGAAAGGCGTAGTGCTGGAAAATGGCGACGAACTTTACGCAGACGTGGTGTCGTCCAGCGTGGATCCGCGTCTGACGTTCATGAAGATGGTGGGCGAACAGCATCTGCCTGAGGATTTCGTGGACGACATCAAACGTTACAAATTCCGCGGCTCTTCGGGAAAAGTGAATCTTGCGCTTGATGCTCTGCCGGATTTCAAGGCGATGCCGGGCGCTGGCCCGCATCTGCGCGGCGCAGTCTCCATCTCTCCGAGTGTCGAATATATGGAACGGGCCTACGACGATGCGAAGTACGGTCGCTACTCACGGCGACCTTACATCGACATGGTGATTCCGACTTTGACTGATCCGTCGGTGGCGCCGCCGGGCAAGCACGTCATGTCGTGTTTTGTGCAGTACGCGCCGTACAACTTAAAAGGAAACTGGGATGATGAACGCGAAGCGTTCGGTGACACGGTGATCGACACGATCGCCGAGCACGCGCCCAATATTAAAGACATCATTCTGCATCGTCAGGTGCTGACGCCGCTCGATCTTGAACGCGAATTTGGATTGTCGGAAGGGAATATTTTTCAAGGCGAGCTGACGCTGGAGCAACTTTTCTTTCTGCGACCGGCGCCGGGTTGGGCGCAGTATCGTTCACCGATTAAGAACCTGTACATGTGCGGCTCTGCCACGCATCCCGGGGGCGGGATTATGGGCGCGAGTGGACGAAATGCGGCGATGGCGATTTTGAAGGATAAGTAAGTTTCGAGTTTCGAGTTTCGGGTTTCGAGTTGGTCGCTCGATAACCATCAAGGCTCAACGGGCTGTCTAATATTTACGAACTCGAAACTCGAAACTCGAAACTATGGATCGTGTAGTTATCATCGGCGCCGGACACAACGGACTCGTGGCCGCGTACTATCTTGCCAAAGCGGGACTGAAACCGCTGGTGCTGGAACGCCGCGAGACTGTCGGCGGCACATGCGTCACTGAAGAAATTCATCCAGGCTTTCGCGGCTCGATGCTGGCGACCAGCGCTGGCCCGCTGCTGCCGCAGATCGCCAATGACCTGAAACTCGAAAAATACGGCGTCGAGTTCATCACTCCTGCCACTCAAGTCTGCGCGGTTAATCAGAACAAAGCGCCCATCTTCATCCACGCTGATGCAACAAAAACAGCTCGTGATCTTAAGAACGTCTCAGCGAAAGATGCCGAACGCTACCCGGAATTCGTAGCGACATTCGACAGAATCGGTCGCGCGTTGCGGCCGCTACTAACAATGACGCCGCCGAACATCGACGAGCCGACGAAAAGCGAATTGTGGAACTTGGGAAAGCTAGGTTGGGGAATCCGCGGTCTCGGCAAGAAAGACGAATATCGTCTTTTGCGTTACGGGCCGATGGCAGTAGCGGATCTCGCCGCGGAGTGGTTTGAAACTGAAACGTTGCGCGCAGTCGTCGCGGCGCGCGGAATCTTCGGCGCGTTTGCCGGACCCTGGTCGGCTGGAACTTGTGCGCCGCTTCTGCTGCAAGCGGCGCTGAGTGGCAGTACGATCGCGCCCACGATCTTCGTCAAAGGCGGCCTGGGCGCGCTCACTGAAGCGCTCGCGAGAGCTGCGACTGAAGCCGGCGCGGAAATTCGTACAAACGCAGAAGTAAGAAACATCGAAGTCAAAGACGATCGTGTTACGGGCGTAGTCCTCACTAATAACGAATCAGTTCCGGCGTGGACAGTTGTTTCTAACGGCGATCCGGGAGTGACATTCACACAACTGCTCGATTATGCAGCAGTCACTCCAAGTTTTCGCACGCGCGCGCAAAACTATCGCGCACACGGCGTCGTCGCGATGGTGCATCTCGCATTGTCAGGCTTGCCGAAGTTCATCGGAATTGATTCGGAGGAGCAGCTCTCAGGGCGAATTCATATCGGCTCCGACATCGATTACATCGAACGCGCTTTCGATGCGGCCAAGTATGGCGACCTTTCGCCAAAGCCATTCATGGAAATTGCGATTCCGACGTTGACCGATTCATCGCTGGCGCCGAGCGGCGCTCATGTCATGTCTATTCACGCACAGTTCGCGCCGTACGATTTGAATGGGTACGCGCGCGTCCCGCGTGCTGCTTCGAGCACGCTAGAGGAGTGCGCGCCGAACGATTGGGATTCACGGCGCGAGGAACTCGGTGATGTCGTCGTCAACACCCTTGCGGAATACGCCCCGAACCTGAAACAGTTGATCGTTGGAAGAAAGATATTGACGCCGTTAGATCTTGAACGCGAGTTCGGCCTAACTGGCGGGCACATTCATCATGGCGAGATGTCGCTGGATCAACTCTTCGCGTTCCGGCCCTTCATTGGCGCCGCGCAGTATCGAACTCCGGTCAAAGGCTTGTACCTGTGTGGGGCGGGAACTCATCCCGGCGGCGGCATCACCGGCGCGCCGGGATTCAACGCGAGTCGAGAAGTGGTTAAGAATCTCAAGAAATAGGCCGCGGATTTACGCAGATAAACGCGGATCACAAAAACAAATTGTTAGTTCTTATCTGCGTCTATCCGCGCAAATCCGCGGCTAACTTATTTTCGTTGTACCAACCCAATGATCGCGCCTGTGCCGGCAAAGACAATCCCACAAACAATCAGGATCGTTCCCACAAACGTTTGTTTTGCCTCGCCAAACTTGCCGCCTAATTGAGCGATCAAATCACCCAGGCCCGCATTGTGCGGAATCGTCAGCAGTCCAATCGCCAGCAGGAACGATCCCAACGCCATCAGCATCAACCATGGCGCCGTGATCGGCGAGCGACCAATCTTCTTTCCAATCTCGCTCTTCGAATAGCTGTATGAGAGATAGACGGCGAGGCCGAGAAGCAACCAGGCGACGAATCGCCACCAGGAAGTCGGCGGCAGGTAATACATCAGGAAGACGCATGACACCGCGCCGAGCAACGGTAATGGCCAGGCGCCAAAAGGAACTTTGAAAGGACGATGGCGATTGGGTTCTTTGTAGCGCAGGATGATGATGCCGACGCACACCAGCACGAAAGCGAACAACGTACCGATGTTCGTCAGGTCCACCATTTCATCGATGCTCATCACCGCCGCGAACCCGCCGACGATCACGCCAGTCATAATCGTCGTCACGTGCGGAGTCTTGAATCGCGGGTGAACTTTCGCGAACACTGGTGGCAACAAACCATCCCGCGCCATCGAAAAGAAAATGCGCGGCTGTCCCAACTGGAAGACCAGCAGTACCGCGGTGTGCGCGACGACTGATCCAAACGCGACCACGGCGCTGGCCCAACGCGCTTGCGGCGCGACGTGATTCAAAGCCATCGTCAGCGGTTCTGCTTGTTCCGTCGCCAGCCGCTTCACCAGATCGCCGTAAGGCATGGCGCCGGTGAAAACTGCCGCGACTACGACATAAAAGATCGTGCAAATCACCAGGCTGGCAAGAATGCCGATGGGCAGATCTCTGGCCGGGTTCCTGGTTTCTTCGGCGACCGTGGAAACCGCATCGAAGCCAATGTAGGCGAAAAAGACGACGGCAGCTCCGGCCAGTGTCCCTCCCCATCCCGCCGGCTGAAACGGATGCCAGTTCGTTTCCATCTTCGAAGGCGAGACGAAATAGAACAGCGCGCCGATGAAGAACAAGAGCACAACGATCTTCACCAACACCATGCCGGCGTTGAAGCTTGCCGATTCCTTGATTCCCCAAACCAGAACGATCGTGATCAGAGCCACAATGCCGAACGCCAGCAGATTGAAAACAATTGGATAACCGAAAATGTGCGGTGCATGCTCGAGGAGGCCGGGAATCTTTCGGGCGGTGCGAAAGTCGGTCGCCAGCCAGTCCGGAATATTGATCCCGAAGGCGTCTTGCATGAACGAGCGAAAATAATTTGCCCAACTGATCGCCACGGCGACGTTGCCAATCGCGTACTCGAGCATCAAGTCCCAACCAATGATCCAAGCGACCAGCTCACCCAGCGTCGCGTAAGAATACGTGTACGCCGAACCGGAGATCGGGACCATCGCAGCCATCTCGGCATAGCAGAGCGCGGTGAAGGCGCACACAACTGCCGTGATCACAAACGACAGCATTAACGACGGACCAGCGCCTGGTCGTGACGCATCGCCGGCGGCCGCTGTTCCTACGGTGGCGAATATTCCAGCGCCAATAATTGCGCCGATGCCCAGCAGGGTGATATTGATCGGCCCCAGCGTTCGTTTTAATGCATGGCCTTCCGACTGGGCCGACGCCAGAATGTCGTCGAGGTTCTTCGTACGAAAGATTCCGCGCAGCATGCGGCGCAGTTTAAGGTTTCAAGTTTCAGGTTTCAAGTTAGTGAACATAGGGTGTCGGGTATCGGGTGTTGGGTGTCGGGAAGTGAGCTCGTGTGAGACTTGACCCCTAACACTTAACACCGATACCCGATACCTGACACCCGATACCGTCTTTATGAACTTGAAACTTGAAACTCGAAACTTGAAACTTGAAACTTGAAACTGTGCCTTTGCCCTGAGCGCCGCGCCCTTGTTAGACTCGCCTCGATTGCATTGAAAATATGATCACGGAAAACGTCCCATCCCGCGTTCTCTATGCCGACCTTGATACAAGTTTCGTCAATCTTTGGGGTCTGCTTCGTTACCTGTCCCAGCAATCGTTCATCGGTCGCGTGCACGTCGAGCTGACCGACTACTCAGCCGATGTGTTTCTCGACGGTCGGGAGACGCCTCTGGTTCATGAGATTGATCGCGCCGCCGGGACCGATGTGGTCGAGGAAGCTGCGCTCCACCGGCTGGTGCTCCGCGTGCGTGAATCGCCCGGCAAGATTTCTGTCTACGAAGGCGCTCGCGAAGCGGTCGCCCCGCAACCCGGGTCGGCGACCGCGTTCGAAAGCACGCCCGCGGCGACGCCTGAAACGATGCGCTCATCCGGCGCGACGGACGACGATGAGGCTGCGACGGAAACAACTCTGGTCCGCGAATCGACGCCTGTGGACACAAACAGAATGATCAAGTTGAGTAGTGATCTAGTCGCGGCCGTCGAGCGTGCTGCGACTTCGCAGAGCGTGGATTTCACAGCGATCTTTCAGCAGGCGCGCGTGGCCCTCGGCGATGACTATCCATTTCTGGACCCGATGAGCGGATCACTGCAATACGCGAATTCGGCCATTGTGATGAATGGCGACAAGATCCCCGAGGGTTTTGTCACCGGTCTCTCGGAAGCCCTGCGGCGCGTCGTCGATCAAATAGCCGCCGGCGATCGCGCGCGACGCGCACGCGAGCGGGTCGCGCTCGAGTTGGCTCGTGTAGCGCGCAAGGACGGTGAAGCGCTGACTGCATCCGGATTCAAGGATCAGCTTGATCTGATCGCGGGGACGAAGGTCATATAAGAAATTCGGATTTCGAATTGCGAATTGGGAATTTGCAGGTAAGACACAGGTACTCGATTGAGCGCTGCTTGTCGCTAGTCAACCGACCATTCGAAATTCGCAATCCGCAATTCGAAATTACAACATGTCCTTTCGGAACATCCTCTTTCCAACTGATTTCACGCCGCATGCGCATTCGGCTCTGAAATATGCCGCCGCGTTCGCGCGCGCCGGACAGGGCCGCGTGATCTTGTTCAGCGTGCAGCCGGCGCATGTGCCTCCGAATTTGATGACCTTGCCCGAACGCGTGCTCGAAGATCAGGAAAACAATTGGCTGCTGCAGTTGCGCCAACAAGTGCACGCGTTGCTCACCGATCCGTTATTTGACGGACTGGAAGTTGAGCCCGTGATTGTTGAAGGCGAGCCCGCTAGTGAGATTGCCGGCGCCGTGCGCGATTACGATGTCGATCTCGTCACCGTCGTGACGCGCGGCCGCCGGGGTCTGGCGCGCGCTTTGTTCGGTTCGACGGCCGAAGAGATCATTGCGGCCGCGCCTTGTCCGGTCCTGACCATCCGCCCGCCGCAACACGATTTTGTCGAGCATCGTGACGGCCATTCTCAGATTCATTTGAATCGGATATTGCTCGCCACCAATTTTCGGCCTTCAGCTTTTACGGCGATGCAAAAAGCGCGCGAACTTTCGGAAACAGTCGGGGCCGAACTCCACGCGGTGCATGTGATCGGCGATTACTTCGAGCAAATCTCGCTGCTATTTCCTGACGAAGGGACTGCGGCTCTCTCGCGTATGCGCAGCGAAGTTCAGGATCGGATGGAAGCGTTTGCTCGCGAGCGCGGAGCGCGCGTGAAAGTCCACGTCCGCGAAGGCCGGCCGTATGCAGAAATTGTGAAACTCGCTACCGAGATCGATGCCGACCTCATCGTTATCGGGACCAGCGTGCATGCCTCTCTGTTTGGCGGGGCGCCGGCGCTCGGGTCTGAGATTGAACGCGTCCTGCGCAATGCGCCGTGTCCCGTTTTGTGCGTTCCGTCCGGACGCGTGGTCACACCGCTGCCGTCATTTGCCCGCACCCAGCCCGTGCCGCAGACGTGAAAGAAGTAATGCGTGATGAGTAATGAGTAACGAGTTAGAGCTCAGATGTCAGACATCAGTGGTCAGTGGTCAGTGGTCGGTGGCCAGTGGTCAGTGGTCGGTGGTCGGCATCGCTGGCTGACGTCTGACTTCTGATGTCTGACTTCTGCCTTCCGCCTTCCGCCTTCCGCCTTCCGCCTTCTGCCTTCTGACTTCTGCCTCCCGCCTTCTGCTCCACCTTTCCATCGCGCTCCTAAAGTTGTAGATTAGTGGCCGAGTTCACCCAACTTTTTAGGGAGCTTTCGCATGCGCAATCTTCTTATCTCATTGTCCGCCGGCATCGTCGCGGCTGCCCTCTTGCTCGCGTGCAATTCGCACGAAGGATCAATCTCGAAGCTGCCCGATCTCGCTGGGTCAAAATCGGCAACACCCGCGGCCCAACAGGTGCACAACCCTTCGGATGACGCACGGCGCATCACCGCGCAAGAGCTTTACAAACTGTACGAGCAGAACAGCGTGCTGATTGTGGACACGCGCAACGATGCGGCGTTTAAGCAAAGCCACATCAAAGGCGCGATCCTCATTCCGGCCGGCGAATTCGCCACTCGCCTTGGAGAGTTGCCGAGAGACAAGTTCATTGCCACCTACTGTACTTGACCGGCCGAACACACGAGCGCCGGTGCGGTGCTCACACTCAATCAAAACGGAATCAAGGACGCGGCTGCTCTGCTGGGTGGATTGGATGCCTGGAAGAAAGCGGGTTATCCGGTGGAGGGAACTGCGCAGTAACAAGGCGGAAGCGGAAGGCAGAAGGCAGAAGGCGGAAGGCGGAAGGCAGAAAGCGGAAAGCGGAAAGCGGAAGGCGGAAGGCGGAAGGCAGAAGGCGGAAAGCAGAAGGCAGAAGGCAGAAGGCAGAAGGCGGAAGGCGGAAGGC
>DATNEI010000094.1:0-7210 GCA_035606795.1 Pyrinomonadaceae bacterium | reverse complement strand
AAATCGCCAAAGTTCGCGTTTACCAGTTCGCGACAATCAATTTGAAAATGGCCGGCCAGCGTCTTTGCCTTTGCTTGATCGCGAGCGAACAGGGTCACGATTGCGTCTTCGCCTTTCAATCCCCAAACAACCGAGCGCGCCGCGCCACCAGCGCCGATGACCGCACAACGACGACCGGCCACCGGCTCTTTAAGCCTTTTCAGCGGCGCAAGGAAGCCAGTCGCGTCGGTGTTGTAGCCGTGCAATTCGTCGTCTGTGACAACAATCGTATTGACTGCGCCTATTTCGCGCGCCGCCACGTCAATCCAATCGAGACATTGCATGACCATCGACTTGTGCGGGGCGGTCACGCTCAATCCGCTGAGATTCCAATCGAGTTCCCGCGTCTTTGGATGAACCATCCGGCGAATGAATTGGATCACATCGCCCACATCGAAAGGAATGAACACGGCATTCAAATCGATCGCAGCGAAAGCAGCGTTATGAATATAAGGTGACAGCGAATGGCTAACGGGCCGCCCGACGACTCCAAAAAGCTGAGTGTTCCGATTGATGCGATCGATTCGGTAAACGTCGCGCAGCTCACGGGCGGTGATTTGCCCCGGCGCGCTTCCCTTCTCGGCTTCAAGTGCGGCAAACGTCAGAAACGACCCGCGTGATGGACCCAGGATGCGCGTCATGATTCCCGCCTCGCCCATGGCAATCGCAATCATCTCGCGGCCTTCACGTTGCGCGCGATCGAGCAGATTCAAGACGGGCAGACAATCGATCGCATCGTCAGCTTGCAAGGCAATCTTGAGAATGCGCGATTTTGTCTGCGCCATCGATTCATAAATTTTCTCGACGTCCGCAGGCACGCCCACGAAATCATGATAAGAGCAGATGGTGCGGCTCCACTCAGAAAGTCCCCACGCCTCAACCTCGTTACCCTCGCGCTCTCTTTGCTGAAGCAGCTGGGCAAGATCGGATTCCAGATCCCACAAATCATCGCGATCCGTTCGCAGCAATGACGGATTTTCTAATCGGAAGAGCAGACGATCTTCGACACCAATGCTGCGGTGCCCACCGTATTCGGCTGGCCGCAAAGTTAAGATGACCGGTCGCGGCGTTGATTCGAGAACGGTCTCAATCGCGTTACTCGCCTGCCTCAACTCAGCCTGCGGCAAATAATCCAGCCGCAATTCGATTATGTCTGCGACTTCAGCAGCTGTGCGCACCGCGTCCGCAAGCTCGCTCACACGCGAGACACAAACCGGAACACAGATTTTGATTTTGCCCTGCATCGAACAGAATTAGAGGCGATGGTTGCTAATCATCCATCGCCTCTTGGCTTCCACTTTCGCGCGCGAGACTACGATCGTTTTTGACTCTCCCACGAATCGAATTGTCGGGTCGCCCCTTAAGTTCCCAAATGCCGCGTCGTGCCTTCAGTAACGCTCGCGACCGGCGGCACTAATTCGTTGGTTGGGTGAGACTGATCTTCGCCGGGAAAAGCTTTTGAACCTGTGCTCTGCGTGAACATCGGATTTGGATTCAGGCCGCCGGCTTGCGGTTGTTGATTTTTGCGCGAGGCCGCAATCATGGCGACGCCTCTTCCAAGACAATTGAAGCCGGGGATAAACAAGGCCCATCCCCAGGTGAAGCCACCTGGAAATTTGAACATCACGGCCAGGGCCGCTACCAGGAACCCAATCCCCATAAAGACATTGACGATGCCCTTCTCGAAACTGGGAGGAACATCCTGTTCATAGCGTCGTTTTCGTCGCCGCGAATAACGATCAAGCGGCTCAGCTTGCGCCGCCGGCAGTTGGCCGGACAATGCTTGCGGCAGCAGGCTGATATTCGCGCCGCACGAGCGACAGAAGTGCGCGCCTTCAATGTTTTTGGTTGCGCATTTTGGGCAGAACATTGGGCAGAGCTCCTTAGGCGGTGTTCAAGTCTATTAACGAACTAGCCGCGCTGGATGTTGCTTCATTTGTGGGTTCGTTGTCGTAACGCCTCGTACAGAACGACGCCGGTAGCCACCGAAACGTTGAGTGATTCAATCCGGCCCAGCACCGGCATCCGCACCAGCGCATCGCAGTGCTCGCGAACCAGACGGTGAAGTCCGGAACCCTCGCCACCCATCACTATGGCCGAGGCACGTGTCCAGTCCCACTCCGTGTAATCCATCGGCGCGTCCGCAGCCGTGCCGACGACCCACACGTTACGCTCCTTCAACTCATCGATCAAACGCGAGAGGTTCGTAGCCCGCGCGACTGGAACATATTCGATTGCTCCGGCGCTGGCTTTCCCTACAGCCTCAGTCAATCCTGCGGCGCGGCGCTCAGGAATGAAGACGCCATCGACGCCGGAACACTCCGCGGTGCGCAGAATCGCGCCCAGGTTGTGCGGATCTTCGATGCCATCCAGCACGAGAACCAATGGTTCAGTATTAGTGCCAACTCGTTTGCCGATCGAGTCAAGCAACTCATCGGTGTCAGCGTATTCGGCGGCGGCCACGCGCGCGATCACACCCTGGTGAACTGCATTGCCAGTGGCTCGATCGAGATTCGCGCGCGGCGAGTAATGCACCGGTACGTTTTCCGCGCGGGCCAATTCGATCAATTGGGCGAGACGAACATCCTTGCTGCCGGCAGCGATGGTGATTTCGCGAATCGCGCGGCGCTTCGCGCGGAGAGCTTCGAGAACAGGATTGACGCCGAAGATTTCACTCGTGCGTGTCTGCTCGCGTTTATGTTTTTGCGGCATGGTCTCCGGATTTCGAAACATGCAGATATCGAAGCAAACGCGAATAACGCGTGAACTGAAGTTCGTTATCGAATGATTCGACGGATGCGTCGAATTCAGCAAGGGCGGTGCGCCGCCTTTCCTTCGCGTGCGCCTGTGGCTCAACGGGCCAAACGCTATTTAATGCGACTCTGAGACGAAGATAGGAATCATCGATCAGAGCAGTTGTCGAGCGCTCTCGTAGTAATGCTGTCAGGGTTGTGAAATTCGCGAATGCCGTTAACTGCTTATTCTCGCCGAGACACGAGAAGTCAAAATTCCCGGCGCGAATTCGCCAACCGTGTGCGTCGTGGCGCGGGTAAATATCCAGGACGGCTTCGTCTGTTAACATTTCCCGCTCGCTAATCAGTTGCTTGCCGCGGCTTCGCTTCTGCTCAATTTCTCTGGTTGCAAAGTACAGCCGTCCGACCACGATTAGCATGACGTCTGTCCATGACGACCACACGGGCTTCTGTTCCCGACGCACGATTCCGCCGACAGTTTCTCCGTGAATCTCCAGTCCCGAAATTCGCTGGGGCGAACTGTCAAGCGCGAGCTGTTCGTCTGAAAGTATCTGAGTTGAGATGTCATGCTCTTGCAGTTTCGCGGCCGCGACTCGCGCCTGCTGTTCTGACGCCGCCGCAAAGATTGGAGCACCGCTCGCCACACCCAGCAGCATTTCCAGCTCAGCTGGCTTCATCTCCAGCGCTTCGGCGATTCCATCCAATGCATCTTCTTCAACCTCCGATGATGCGCACGCCACGACGTGAAATCTAGTTTCGGAGTTCGCATCAGCTGCCGCGACGGGTGTTGCGGAGAATGCGTTTAGCGCATTAATTTCCAGCGCGGTCCCGCAATAGAGGCAACTGGAACGGTTCGGTGGATTCGTGCGTGAACACGCGTTGCACTGGACGAGTTCTGATGCCGCAAACGCGCGCGGTTTAGCTGCTTCTGCCGGCTGAGCCACTGGTTCGTCAATCGTGCTCAATGAAATCCTCGGGCGTGATTATACACACTGATGTCTATCCGGCGGCCCACTTGACCAAGCGCATGACGCAGCGGCATCCTAGACGCGATTAAGTAACTTAACGGAGATTACTATTGTGAATAACCACTTTGATTCGTCGAACAATATTTCGTTGCAGTTCGGCCATCGCGGGAAAGTGGCAATCTTTATTGATGGAAACAATCTGTTTCACGCGGCAAGATTTCACAACATAGACATCGATTACAACAAATTGCTGCGCGTACTACTCGGCGATGGTCGTTTATTTCGGGCTTTCTTCTACACCGGCGTCGACGCGGGCGCGGAACGTCAACAAGGGTTTCTGCTGTGGATGCGACGCAACGGCTTTCGCGTCGTGCAGAAAGAGTTGAAGACTTTCTACGATGGCTCGCGCAAAGCAAACCTCGACGTTGAAATCGCGGTTGACATGCTTTCGCTGGCCGGGCGCTACGACACGGCCGTACTGGTGTCCGGCGACGAAGACTTCGTCTATGCGGTCAATGCGGTCGCCTACAAGGGCTGCCGCGTTGAGATTGCCGGTTTTCGATCAAACACGGCGCCTAAACTGATTGACGTGGCTGACTGCTTCATCGATCTCGGCGAGATTGCCGACAAGGTTCGCAAAGACTTTGTGCCGGCAAAATACGAAGACCGCGAGATTCACTACTCGCAGCAACCTCCGCCGCCGGCGGCTTTCATTGATCGGGCCGCAACGATCGAGGCGCCGTGCGCTCCAGTCGCTACGGACGTTTTTCATCCGCCAATCGGATCGATTATCGAAAGCGCGTCGAGCGAAGACATGGATCAGTTTGGAGCGGGCGCTGAGTTCGTGCGGGTGACCGACGAGCAGTGATGAAGCAAGTCCTCCCGGTTGAAGACGCACCACGGAAAACGTTGCAACGCCGAAACTAAAGGCGTATTAGCAAATTTGTTGACATCTACTGGTGACTTTGTTATTAACCGACGCCGTACCTTGCTAAACCGGCGTTGGGCCTCCCGATCCTCAGATCTCTAGACCCAAACCAAGCAGAAAACACAATGCGGTTAGCCCAGTCGCTGACCGTGCCATCAGTGGCCGGAGGCCAGGTTCTGAGCTTCTCTTTGAGTCTTGCGCACTTGAAGAAATGCTCATTGTTATTGGCGACGGACGATGATTTTCTGCCTTTGATTGTGGCGATTCAGCTCAATAGATGTCGCGTCAAGGGCGTAGGTCCTTCCGCATCAATTGAGCGTAAAGGATAAGGAGATTCTCAAAATGAAGAACAACAGAAAATTTGCATGGCTCCTCAGCCTGGTTGCGTTACTGGTTATCCTGAATACGGCGAATGCACAGGAGCGCGAGGCATTCCCGAAAGAGCAAGTGGAAGCAGCGAAGCGGGGGGGACCTCAAACCGAGAAGGCGTTGGTAGCCACAACGCTCGGCTGCCGTGGCCCAATCACCCAAGTCGTGGACGTCGGGGACGAGAATTTGAGGGTTACTTCCGCAGTGTATGGCACCAACCCGGGCGGCGGTGAAGGACAACAATTTGACAAGACGCCCCTCCTGAGCACAACGGTGACCCTTGCGAAGGGCACTTGCCTGGATGCGCATGTGAGTGCCATCGTGGGCAGTAAGCAGACCTATCGTTTCGTGTCGCGCATGACCTTTTTCCAGGTTACGTTGACTCGTATCGGACCGGTGGCTTTCCCGCCGCGGCACATGGTCGGACATTTCCACACTCCCTTTGGCATAAATAGTCCGGCCGTCGCATTAGAGGCCGAGCACGACGTCGATATGTACGCTTCCAACTTTTTTCAAAAAGTCGGGCAGGGACCACACGAAATTGCGCCGGGGACCTACCGAGTTGACCTGTGGTGGGCCGGAGGTCCCGATCCCGGAGGGGCCATCGGAGCCGCGTTTGTCCTAAAACTCTATCTGAGGTAGGAGTATTCTCCAGCGCTAACCTCAATTCACCAGCAATGGCGGCGAGATTTAACCGTCTCGAAGCCCGCGCACGACTATCGCTCCTGACGAGTGTGGGAACAACCAGATGCGCTTGGTGCGAACTTGATTCGCCCTGGGTTCCTCAATCGGCCCGGACGGAACGCTCCAGGGCCCGATCTACCACGCGGGCGAATTAGTTTGTTGTCGAACAGAATGGTCGCCACGGAGACTATGGGAGGACAACATGTCAGACAACACCCCCAAACCAATTATCGAAAGACTAATCAACTGGCTTCTTGGCACCAAACTGGTCAAGTTCCTCGACGGTTTCGCGGAATGGATTAGGAAGTTCATTAAGACCGCGCATCTGGCGCGGTTCAGCTTCTGGATTTCCTTGCTTGGTGCTGCTTCGCTGCTTGCAACCAATCAGTCCACCGACATTTTGCGCGTGATCGCCGAGGACACAGAACACCCGATCAAGTCCTGGCTGCTGTTCCTGCTTTCCGGGCTGGTGTTGTCGTTGATGTCCTGGTACTGGGCCCGCGCTCTTATGTATCGCTTCGCGCCTGAGGCGCTTTACGCTCCGCCCAGAGCCCCCGAGGGCGTCGCGGCGCGGTGGCTCCCGCGAGTTTGCGGGATGATCCCGTTCATCGGAATCGGTCTTGCCTTACGGCGGGCAGCACAAGGACTAGGCGCGGACGAACTCAGCCGCGTCTGGCTGATGCATCTCTTCTGGCTCAACCTTTTTGAAGGCATGATCGTAGCGGTGACCCTGGTGTTTCGCCGGAAGGTGGCCAAAGTTCTTCGTTCCCATGTTTCATTCTGGCCTGAAAAAGTCAAACGCGATGGCGCCGACAAATTAACAGACTTGCCCAAATTAACGTGGCGGGTCCTTCTGTTCACCGTGGCGTTGTCCGTAGTTCTTTTCGTTGTCTTCACCACTTCGAAGGGCGAGATAGAGTTCGCCAGTTGGTTGGGTACCGCTTCGCTCGTGCTGCTGACGGTTGCGGCCTGGACAGCGTTTGGCAGTTTCTTCGTGATCTACTTTGGCAAGTTGGTGAGGCTTCCCATTCTGACGCCGCTACTGCTCCTGGCGCTTCTGTTCAGCTATTTCGATTGGAACGACAACCACGAAATCCGCTCGCTCAACCCGCCTATTCAGACCGTCCCTCAGGATTTCGATGCCGCGTTCGCCGCGTGGTGGGCGGCCCGCGCCGACAAGGCTGATTACACAGACCGGCCTTATCCGGTTTTCATAATCACGGCTGAAGGCGGTGGAATAACTACCGCGTATTTTACGGCCATGGTGCTGACAGCAATTCAGGATCGAGCGCCGGCGTTTGCCCAACACGTATTCGCCATAAGTGGAGTTTCAGGGGGAAGCATCGGCTCAGCGGTGTACGCCGGTCTGGCAAAGAGATGCACGAACAATCTGTTCAGTGCTCAGTTGCCGAAACCAGCAAACGTGACCACGCTGGCCGGTCCGCTTCAAAATAGCGCGGACGCAGTCC
>DATNEI010000195.1:0-2786 GCA_035606795.1 Pyrinomonadaceae bacterium | reverse complement strand
TTGCGCGCGGGTCACTTCGTAGCGACCGATTTCGAGAACGCCGCGCTTTACGACTTCCGGGATCAGCACGGTTCGTGTTTTTACAGAAAATGCGGTGCCATATTGCCCTGAGGAGCGCGCGACTCCCTTTGTCCGCAGTGCCGCATCGAGCGGCGAGCCTTCCTTCACGGCTTCGTTTTCGTTCTTGGCGGTCTTGAAGAAATATTTGTCGAACCAGGCGATTTCTTCCTCGACCTTGCGCATCTGGTGAGTCAATTTGCGCGGGCCGTGCGGCTCGCCGGGAAAGAGCACGAACTTTACCGGCACTTTGCCGTAGTGCTGCAGCACGCGGAAGTAGGACCAGCTTTGCGCGGGAGGGACGTTGACGTCGGCGGTGCCGTGAAAAATCAGCACCGGCGCTTTCACTTTGTCCATCTTGAAGAATGGCGATTTATTGATGTACAGCTGGGGATCCTGCATCGGGGATTTGCCGAAGTAATAGGCGTCGAAGGATTCGCCGAACGAGACGTTGCCCCAGTCGCTGATCCATTCGATATCGCCGGCGCCGACGCTGGCGACTTTGTAGCGCTCCGGATAGGTTGTGATCAGACTGGTGGAGAGAATCGATCCGTTGGACCAGCCCATGGTAGCGATTTGATCAGCATCGGCCATGCCTTTGCCGATCAGATAGTCCACGCCGGCGTTGATGTCCGGTGTTTCCAGGTCGTAGTATTTGCCGCAGCAGATTGATTCGGACCACTTCAAGCCGTAACTGCTGCTGCCGTGATAGTTCGGGCGAAGCAGGAACGCGCCGCGCTGCGCCAATAGTTGCAGCGGATAAGCCCAGCTCTCATCCCACAGATCGTAGTCTGCGCCTTGGGGCCCGCCGTGAATCGCGGTGATCAGCGGATACTTTTTCCCTTCCTGGTAGTTCGCAGGATAATAAAGAATACCTTCGACTTCTTCGTCGTTCGCGCCCTTCCAGCGGATTACTTCGGTTTTTACGTAGTTGCGGCCGGTCACCAGGCCTTCGTTCAGCTTGCTGACCTGCACCGGTGATTCGATTTTCCCTTCATTGAGCTGCGCGCGATATAGCTGCGGTACTTTGCCAGCGCTGGATGAGATATACGCGATGGTCTTGCCGTCGTCGCTGACGCGAAAATTTTCCAGGTTTTTTGCGTGATCGCCGGTCAGGGTCTGGCGCTTCCACGACCATGCCTCCCCGCTCTTGCTCGCGGCGTAAAATGCGACGTCGTGGTGGCTTCCGGCAGCGAGTAGCGAGACGAAGCCGCCGGGGACGGCCTGGGTGTCGAATCCCAGCCCGTTTGGCCAATCGAGATTCACCTGTTGCGCTTTGCCGCTGGCCACGTCGAAGAAATAGACGATGGTGATTCCCGCGGTGAGGAAACGCGCGTCCGTGGAGAAAGGGGTAACCACGTAGAATCCGGAACCATCCGCGGCCCACTCCAATCCTTCCGGGCGAAGGCGCAGATCGGCCATGACCTGCGTATCTTTGCCGCTGGAGAGTTCGTGCAGGATCACCACTGGACGATTCTTGTGATCGAAGGCGTAGTGCAGACTCTTAGCATGCGAGGCGACGGCGTATTTTTCGTCGCGCGAAAGGTCAAAATCCTCAATCCAGTCGGTGTTGGTGGTCAGACGCGTGATCTTCTTGTCCTTGACGTTGAGCTTGTAAAGGCGAACTGGGGGCTCGTGATCGGCGTCGTCGACCACGCGGGAGTCGTCCTTCTTTTTCTTTTGTTCCTGCTCGTACAGGGCGGGATCTTCTTCCGCGGAGAAAATCAGGGTGTCTTTGTCGAGCCATTCGAAACGGCGTGGCCCGTGAGCGAGATCGGTGAGCGGCCAGGGTTCGCCTCCACGCGTGCTCATCAGCCAAATCTGCGTGCCGTCGGTGTCCGGTTTGGGCTTCGGGCGGGCGCGAGTGCTGAGGAAGGCGATGGATTCGCCGTCGGGAGACCAACGGGGCTGATTGTTGTTGTCGGTGCCGCGGGTCAACTGAACTTCGCGCGTTTCGGTGAGGCTCGAGAGAAAAAGATTGGAAATGCGGGCATCTTTTTCTTTGTCTCCCGAGGACTTGACCCACACGACCCACTTGGCGTCCGGCGAAATGCGGTATTGGCCGGCGGCTTCGGAGTAGATGAAATCCTCGGGCTTCCAGGGCTCCTTTTGGGGGGCGGGCTTGGATTCATCGGCGCGCGCGATGTACGAAGCCTGGCCGGCTATCGCGCAGGCGATGAACGATGTCACGAACAGACGCGCCGCGAAAGCTCTATTTTGCATCTTCATTTGTCCTCGCTGTCGAATGCGATTTTGGGGCCCTTGAGAGCGGCCGAGTGCAGCAGATTGTCCGACCCGTCGTGCGAAGTCACGTGGTGGCGCCGCACAGCATAGTCGAATTGACGGCGCTTGGGAATCGTGTACCCTGATCAGCGCCGCCGGTTGGATAAGGACGCAGTGCGGCAGCCTTCAGGCATCGATGGCGACCTCGGAATCCATTTTTACGCGGGAAACGTTTCAATTTTTCAGCGACCTGGCACGTCACAACAAAAAGACGTGGATGGACGCAAATCGTGAGCGCTACCAGGAGTGTGTGGCGCGGCCGTTCCGGCGGCTGCTGGAGGAAACAGCACAGCATGTGCTGGCGTTGGACTCGCGATTCGATACCATGGCGCGCGGCGGGCGGAATTTTTCGCGGATCAACCGCGATATCCGGTTCGCGAAGGACAAAACGCCGTATCGCGCGCACATGTATCTCAAATTTTGCGTGCCTTTGCTTGGAGGCGCAG
>DATNEI010000011.1:0-19032 GCA_035606795.1 Pyrinomonadaceae bacterium | reverse complement strand
CGACTTGGGTTGGCGCACTGGCCATTATGGCGGCGCTCACGATGTCGATTGGAAACGTGGTTGCCATCGTGCAGAACAACGTAAAGCGCATGTTGGCGTACTCATCAATTGCGCACGCGGGTTACGCGCTGGTTGGATTCGTGGCCGCCGGCGCGGCCACGGATGCGGCACAGAGAGGCGCAGCGCTGACGGCGGTGGCGTTCTACCTGCTGACCTACGCAGTGATGAACATGGGTGCATTTGCGATCGTCACCATCATGGCGCGCAAAGGTGACCGGCGCAACGAGGTCGAAGACTACAACGGCATTGGCTTCAGCTCGCCGGTGCTCGCCTTCTCGCTTTCGATCTTCTTGCTGAGTTTGCTCGGCATGCCGCTCACCGCCGGCTTCATGGGCAAGATCATGGTCTTCAGCGCCGCGGTGAATCAGGGTTACGTTTGGTTGGTGGTGATCGGAGTACTGAATACGGCGGTCTCGGCTTACTACTACCTGCGTCTGATTGTGGTGATGTTCTTTCGCGAGCCAACCGGCATATGGGAAGCGCCACGCATTCCGGCAACGCTCGCCGTCGCTCTCATTCTGACCATCCTCGGCGTTTTTTATCTCGGGCTGTTTCCCGGTCGCGTCATCAGCGTCTTCAGCCCCAGGCCGTCCATGTCTGTCTTGGTTCGCTAACATGCGTAAGTCAGCGAACGACCTCGCGTCCGCGGTCGAAACAACGATGGGCGATTCGTGGCTGCCGCGAATTTATCGCGAGCGGATTCTGAAGACGCGCACCCGTTCGTACGAGTTTCCAACTCTACCTAAGCGCCCGTCTCCGCGCATTCATCACACACTGCTCGGGATTGAACTCAAGGTTGGCCGGCAACGGATGCTTTGTCCCGACCTTGCGACTGCTCGTTATCTCTCGGTGTTTGCGCGTATTGGTTCGCAGCTGGTCGCCATCCCGTACGACATCACCGGGATTTCTCAAATCGCTGACGAGCTGGAAAGCTCCTGGCATCGCATGTTTCTGCTCGTTGATGAGCTGGCGCGCGACGAAGGGCTGCGCGCCGCGGCGCAAAGGAATCTCCTGAGGCGAGTGCGCGATGAGATTGTTGCCGCCGGCGCCGGGGCTCGCGCTCCCGAGTTCGCTCAGAGTACAAAACAGCGACGCTGATGCTATAATTTTGCTGCGAACATTTATGGAGCAGACCTTACAGGAAACACACGTCGAACATACAACGCCGGAAGCGGTCGAAGCGCTGCCTTTCCCATTCAACCAGCAAACGTTCTGTCGCTACGAATCGATTGAAAAAACGATCGAGGCGGCGCGGGTGCTGATTGTCGACAATCTCTTGCGTGACACAGACGATCTGTCCGCTGTGGCGCACCGCGAGTGGGGCAAGGAAGTCAATACCGAATTGAAGCGCGAACGCGAGATTGCCTCGCTGGCTTTGCAGAATATCGCCACCAATATTGAGCGGTTGGTAAAAGAACCGACGACCGAAGTCGCCCACCTCACCGAGGTCGCGACGACTGCGGCTGAGTTCAAACCCGACGCCATTGTTTTGAGCGGCACGCTTAGAGATTTTGATTACTACCGAAAAGACATTCTCGACAACTTTGCGTCCTTCATTAAGACGACCCGCATCCCCGTGCTCGGCATTTGTGGCGGTCATCAGTTGATTGGCCTGAGTTTCGGCGCGCGGGTGCTGACGCTCGATCAGCAGGAACAGGACGAGCGACGAACGGATCGCGTGGTCGAATATCAATACCGTTTTGTCCGCATTCTTGAGCCCGACGATCCGATCTTTCAAGGCCTGGACAATCCGGAATCGCGGCTTTGGCCAGATTACACGCGTGACGGCCGCGTGCTGCGCGTCTGGCAGAACCACGGTCTGCAACTCGATCGCGTTCCGGAAGGCTTCACGTTGCTCGCCACTTCATATTTGTGCCGCAATCAAATGATGGTTAAGCGTTCGGATGAACAAATGATCTACTCCGTGCAGTTTCACCTGGAGAAGTCGTTCGAGGATTGGCACAAGAACCCCACGCGCTGGGAGCATCCAAACGAGTCGCGCGACGGTCGCATTCTGTTTGAGAATTTCCTGCGACTGGCGCTGCAGAATGGCGAGCAGTAGTCCTGTCAGTACCGCGAGCGGTAGCGACCGGGTGCACCAATCAAACTAAAGAGACGAGAATGCCCGCTGTCGCCCCACGACAGACCCAGACACCTGAGCGCCTTACGCGCGAAACTCTCGCCTCAGCAGCAGTCGAACTTGCCACACGCGATAGTTACCTCAGTTCAATTTACGAGCGGCATGGCGCCCCGCCAATGTGGGGCCGGCGTCCCGGCTTCGAGACGCTTCTGCGGATTGTGCTGGAGCAGCAAGTTTCGCTTATCTCAGCCCGGGCGATGTTCGCCCGGCTGAATTCAAACATTCAACCCTTTACTGCTGAGGCTTTTATTTCCGCTGGTGAACCACTGCTGCGCTCGCTCGGCGTCACACGACAAAAGTCCCACTATTGCATTCAAGTCGCCCACGCTTTCACGAGCGGCGACCTGCGACGGATTGGCAGGATGAGCGACGAACAAGCGCACGCCACGCTTTTGCGAATCAAAGGCGTCGGCCCATGGACGGCAAATATTTATCTGTTGATGGCTTTGAAACGCCCGGACATCTGGCCGGATGGTGATATCGCCTTGGCAACCGCCGTTGGAAAACTTCACAAGATGAAAACGCGACCCTCCTTTGCTGAACTTGCGAAGATTGCGGAAGGCTGGCGGCCTTATCGGTCTGTGGCGGCGCGAATGCTGTGGCAGTTCTACCTCGCGCGCAACAAAACAAATTGAAAGAGTGATTCACTGGTAGTATCCTTTGCTCTTATGAGTACGACTTTTGCTGAAATCGTTGAAGATGTGAAGCAACTCACGCCAGCTGAAAAGGCAGAGCTGCACGAACTTCTCCGTAAATACCTCATTGAAGAACGACGGCGAGAGATCCGAGAGAATGCCGAAGGAGGTTTGAAGGAATACCGCAATGACAAACTCCAGTCTTTTTCGAATGTTGATGAATTGATGAACTCCCTCACCAATGATTGAGATTGTCTTTACGTCCCAATTTCAAAAAGCCTTCAGGCGCAAGATTCGCGGGAACAAGAAACTCGAACAGCGTTTTCGAGATCGCGTACTCATCTTCCAAAACGATCCTTTCGATCCAAGACTTCGAACCTCATCAACTGTCAGGACAATTACAAGGTCTATGGAGTTTCAGCGTTGATTACGACGCGCGAGTTATTTTCTCGTTTGTCGAATCCGATCGGACATTGTTCGTTGACATTGGAACTCATGAAGAAGTTTATTAACACGAGATCATCGGAGATTAATGAAAATGGACGACGAGACAATATCTCGCGAATTCCAAGATAAAGAACGTACGTTCAAAAACCTTGAGACAGAAGCCAAGTACGTTCTGTCAAAGTCTTTGGAAGCCACGGATATTAAGCTTCACTCGATCACTTCTCGTTTGAAAGAACTACCGTCCTTTCTGGACAAATGCAAACGTATCGAAGCGAAAACACCTTTCGATGAGATCAATGACATCGTGGGCCTCCGCGTAATCTGTCTATTCCTATCGGACATCGAGAGGGTTGGCCAAATTATTAGAAAGTCGTTTTTAGTTCTCTCAGAGGATAACAAGATCGAAGGAAGTGAGGTTTCAGCATTTGGCTACATGTCGGTACATTTTATTGCGACTATGAAAAAGGAGTATGCCGGCCCCAGGTACGATCCTATTGCAAGCCTACGATTTGAGATTCAGGTTAGAACAATCGCAATGGATGCGTGGGCTAACGTGTCCCACTACTTAGAGTACAAAAGTGAAACAGATATACCCGCGGATTTGAGGCGCGACTTTTATGCTCTTAGTGGTCTCTTTTACGTCGCAGACAAGCACTTTGAAATGTTCTTTGGCGAACGTAGAAAGTCACAAAAAAGAAGGAGTAAACTGTTTGACGTAGCAACTGCTGAGGCGAAGGCGGAGGAATTAAACCTTGACAGCTTAACAGCTTATCTGGAGAAAACGTTTCCGGATCGGAAACGCGCACCCTCGAAGTTGATATCTGAATTCGTAACTGAATTGCTTCGGGCCGGGTACCGTAGAATTAACGACATTGATCGTGTGGTTGAGAGAACGCGTAACGCTGTAGAGGAGTACGAAACTCACTTTAAACCAGAAGGAATGGCTGGACATCCTAAATTAAACGACGTGGGTTTTGTTCGAGTGGCTGCAAGATTGGTTGATCCAGATTATTACAGGAAAGTTCTCGGTCGTGATGACGCCGACGTTGAGAAGACAGTAACTGAGGAACAGCGAATATTGTTACCTTATAGAAAACTGATACAGTAACCAACGAGACTGATTCATTTACCATATTCTAAAACCATTACTTCGCAATCGTCGACGGCGCCACGGACGCTTTTCCAACGGTCAGGTTCGCATAGCGTGGAACGTTTTCCGCGGTTAAGTCAATCAAGCGATCGACAACAGCTTTCAAGTCATTCGTCTCTCGGTAGACGCGCAGTTGGTCGTCGGCTGAAGTCCCGCGTTCAAGAATAGTGTGGATATGTTCGACTTCCTTGCGTGAGCCCAGCGGATCCAGAACGTCGTCAACGAACTCCAGCAGTTCGAGAATCAAATCGCGCGTCGGCACTTCCTTCTGCTTCCCGAAATCGATCATCTTGCCTTCCAGACCGTAGCGCACGGCGCGCCATTTATTCTCCTGAATCAGCATACGGCGATAGAGGCGGAAGCCGAGATTCTTGTCGATCAGCTTGTACAACTTGGCCACAATCGCCTGAAACAACGCGGCAATCGCGATCGTGTCATCGACACGTGTGGGAATGTCGCAGATGCGAAACTCGAGGGTTGGGAAAAACGGGTGCGGGCGACAGTCCCACCAAATCTTCTTGCCGTCGTTGATGCAGCCGGTTTTCACCAGCAACTCAACATAGCGTTGAAAGCCAGGATAAGAATCAAAATGATCCGGGATATCTGTGCGCGGAAATTGCTTGAAAATCTCTGAGCGGTAACTCTTCAGCCCGGTGTTGTGACCCATCCAGAACGGTGAGGAGGTAGAAAGCGCCAGCACGTGCGGCAGGAAATATCGCGACGCGTTCAGGATGTGAATCTGGCGCTCGCGATCGGCCACGCCCACGTGCACGTGCACCCCGAAGATCAAAAGTGAACGCGCCACAGTTTGTAGTTCCTGCACCAGCAATTCGTAGCGATCGTCGTCGAATATTTTTTGGTCTTGCCAACGCGAGATGGGGTGGGTTGAAGCGGCGACGATTTTCAGGCCGTTCTTTTCAGCGAGTGAAGAAATAATGCTGCGCAGATTCGTGATATCGGCGCGCGCTTCCTGAATATTCTTACAGACGCCGGTGCCGACTTCGATCTGGGACTGGATCATCTCGGGCTTGATCTGTTCGCCCAGCAGCATCCGGCCTTCGTCGAGAATTTCAGAGACGTGAGAGCGCAACTCGCGCGTCACCGGGTCCACGATCTGAAACTCTTCTTCGATGCCGAGTGTGAATTGATCGAACATTCTGCCTCTTAATCTGTTAATCGGCCCATTGCTTCATTATCTTCCAATCGGGCCGGAACTTTCGCCAGCGCTCCCAGTAAAGATGCTGCACGGCGGTGACGATCGATCCCCAGCCGCCATACAAATCCAGATGCACGTGCCAGTCGCGGGCGCCTTCCTTCGGATCGATGTAGAGAAAATGAAGCGACGCGTGCTTGCGACCCTTCTCCAGGAATCCGCCGGTGTTGTCGTGATGGCGCGCAAACAGGCGCGTGAATTCCCTTCTCCGGTTAAGCTCTGAATCCAAATCACCAACCGCGTTGAAATACATTCCCACTCCGCCGACGCCGTATACGTTGACGATTCTGCCGACGTATTGCCAAAGATCCGAACGGAGCAATCGCTCCGTAATCATTTGCAGCGCTTCCTGCTTGTCGACAGTCAGCGCGTTGTACGCTGCTTCGTCACCTTCGTGACCATAAAGACCGCCGAGCTTGTTTTGATATCGATTGCGCTCCTGGTCACTGAGCGTGTCCCACGTCCTTGCTGCTGCGTTCACCCCAACGGAAGCTCCTGCTCCAGAGACCGCCGTGCCTCATCTGACAAATCGCGAAACTTTACGCCCACGCCTTCACCCGGATTGCTGTAAACAACTTCGCCTTTCACCACGACATGATCTCCGGCGACCGGAATTCGCAAGGCCAGGGTAGCTCCTACCGGAATCTCGGTGCGCGTCGACATATAAAGCCCACCCAGGCTGATGTCCTTGCTGCTGGCGACTCCGGTCGACTCGCCACCGTCGAAATGAACATCGACGATCAAGCGCGAGCGGTCGTGCTGGCGACGGTTTTCGCTGGAAAACGATTCTGCCTGCTCTTCGTCGGTCATGGATGTCGTTACGGCTGTTGCGCGTTGAGTCGCTCACCAAGTGTCGGGCACTGCTGATCGCTGACTTTCGGGATCGCCCCGATGATACTCGATCCTGCAAGATTAAAGAAAGTTACTTATTGCAATTAGAATCCATAGGATTCGCCCTGGATTGACACTAAAAACGCGCGCACGATACTATCCGACTTCGCAATCCAGCTCCCGCATTCTGCGTTTTCGAGCTTCGACTATGGGCTTTGCAACCACGGCAATACACGCCGGACAAGAACCTGATTCGGCCACCGGCGCAGTCACTGTGCCGATCTATCAGACATCCACGTACGCGCAGGAAGGCCTCGGCAAAAACAAAGGCTTTGAGTACGCGCGCACTTCAAACCCGACACGGCTGGCCCTGGAACGAAACATCGCCGCGCTGGAGGGCGCCCAGTTCGGTTACGCCTTTGCTTCCGGCATGGCGGCGATTGACGCCACGCTGCGGCTCATCAAAGCCAACGAGCACGTCATCGTTTCTGATAACACTTATGGCGGGACGTTTCGTCTCTTCAATCGGATTCTGTCGAACTACTGCGTCGAGTTCGATTTTGTCGACACCTCGGACGTGAACAACGTCGAAGCGGCGATCAAAGACAACACCCGCATGGTGTTTGTCGAGACACCCACGAACCCGGTGATGATGGTGACCGATTTGAAAGCCGTGTCCGACGTGGCTCATGCGCACGGCGCCCGCGTCGTTTGCGACAACACTTTCATGTCGCCCTATCTGCAGAGGCCGATGGAGTTCGGCGTCGACATCGTCGTGCATTCGACGACAAAGTTCTTGAACGGGCATTCGGACGGTGTGGGTGGGGCGGTGGTGCTGAGCAACGAAGATGACGCGGCCTGGATCGCCTTCGTGCAAAACGGCGCCGGGGCAATCCTTTCACCTTTCGATTCGTGGTTGGTATTGCGCGGCACAAAGACGCTGGCGCTGCGCATGGAGCAGCACGACAAATCCGGTCGCGCCGTTGCCGCATTTTTGGAAGATCATCCGAAGGTGCAAAAGATCTACTATCCAGGATCGAAGTCGCATAAGCAGCACGAGCTGGCCGCGCGGCAACAGAAAGGTTTCGGCAGCATGGTCTCGTTCGACGTCGGCTCGCTTGAGGCCGCGCGCAAAGTGCTGGAGTCCGCTAAACTTTGCACGCTGGCTGAAAGCCTGGGCGGTGTTGAGACTCTGGTTTGTCATCCGGCTACCATGACACACGCGTCGGTTACGCCGGAAGCGCGCGAGCGCCTCGGCATCACCGACGGCCTGGTGCGCATTTCGGTCGGCATCGAAGACACTGATGACATCATTGCGGACCTCGATCAGGCGCTCGCCGCAATTTAGCGCGCCCTGGCTCGTTTGATTGCTGAAAATTTGCATGGCGATTATCAGTGACAAGACAGCCAGACCAATATAGAATCCTGAGGCACCAACGGCTTCAAATTAATTTCTAACGCTCCTCAAATGCTCGTCGAGCTACACGCAAAATCAGATGTGGGCCGCGTTCGTCGCGGTAACGAAGACAACTTCCTGCTCCTCGATCTCGCGACGCAAAAAGCGTGGACCGGCTCTGACGGGGCGGAAAACCCGGAAGACATGCGACGTCTGGAAATTGGCGACGGAGGCCTCGTCCTCGTGGTGTCAGACGGAATGGGCGGCGCGCTGGCTGGGGATGTCGCCAGCCGCATGGCTATCGAGTCGGTGCGTGAAGTGATGATTGGCGGCAATGGCCAGGGCTGCGATCCGGACTCATCTCTCGTTGATTGTCTGAAGCACGCCACTCTGCAGGCAAACCGCGCAATTCACTTCAAGAGTCTGGAAGACAGCCGTTGCAGCGGCATGGGCGCGACGCTGACGGGCGCGGCGGTGAAACATGACAAGCTCGACCTGGTGCAAGTGGGCGACAGCCGGGCATACCTCCTGCGCGGCGAACAAATTCGGCTGGCCACGAAAGATCAGTCACTGGTGCAGCAACTCGTCGACGTCGGGCAAATCAGTGAAGAAGAAGCCGAGACCCACATGTTTCGCAACGTGATCTTGCAGGCTCTGGGCGCTCAGACCGAGCTGACGCCGGCAACCGCGCGCATTCAGCTTCGCCAGAACGATGTGTTGCTCCTGTGCAGCGATGGGTTATCGGGCAAGCTGCGCAATGAAGAGATTCGACAAATAGTCGCGGAATCAGGCGAGGATTTGGGCGCTGCTTGCGCGGCTCTCGTGGCGGGGGCGAACGATCGCGGCGGCGAAGATAATATCACCGTGGTGCTCGCCAGATTTACGGGTGAAGAATTACAGGACGGCGCGGCAGATCGAATTACGGTGGAGTTGCCGATAACCGAGGACGACCGCACGCTCGACGAAACGGAAGTAGATAACCAGCATTCGACGCCGCCCCTCTAATCCCGTTCACGATTCCAACTCTTTAGCACGCCAGTCCGGCACGTGGCCTACACGACGGACATAAATCGAAGCTCCTTGCACACGATCTACTTGCACGCGATCGCCAGCTTCAAGTGGTTCTTCGCCGTCAGCCGGATAGGCAGTCCACGTTGAGCCAAAGACTTTGACCGCGCCTTCATGCAAGGCGCCCTGACTTGAAGTCACGACGGTTCCGACTTTTCCCGGCAAGGAATCCGCGCCCGTTTTCAGATCGCCACCCGACTTTTCGCGCGAAAAGTAGTTCACGAAAATTGTGCGCGAGGCAGCGGTGAGCCCAATCGAAACCGCAGCGAAGATTAGAAATTGAAGCGGGATGCTCGTCACCCCGGCAAGATTGGCGAGTGCCGCAGCGAGCGCGCCGACTCCGAACCAGAGCAGCACGAAGCCGGTCGTGAAAATCTCAGCCACGATCAAGATCGCGCCGAGTATTGTCCAGAAAATCCAGAGATAGTTTTCCATTCCGACGAAATCAGTTAGTCACGGCCGTTAAAGATCAGTTTCCATTTTTCATTTATCATCTTTCATTTTCCATCTGTTGGAACA
Source organism: Pyrinomonadaceae bacterium (assembly GCA_035606795.1). Taxonomy (GTDB): domain Bacteria; phylum Acidobacteriota; class Blastocatellia; order Pyrinomonadales; family Pyrinomonadaceae; genus UBA11740. Next base: position 9,573 of record DATNEI010000011.1, on the reverse strand, counting down.
ACGCATATGAGCCAGTACATTGAATTGAAAATGAAAAGATGGCAAATGAGAAATGACAAATGGAAAATGATTGGTTTCACTTCCAAAGGTTCTTCATCACAAACCAGATGTTCGCCGGCCGCTCGGCCAGGCGGCGCATGAAGTATGGATACCAGTGTTTCCCGTACGGCACATAGACGCGCATATTATATCCGTCGCGGGCCAGTTGTTCCTGTAAATCGCGGCGGATGCCGTAAAGCATCTGAAATTCAAACGCCTTCTTGCCGATTCCTTCTTTCTGAGCAAAGTCGATCGTCGCCTCAATCATTTTGGGATCGTGCGTCGCGATCCCGTGATACGTGCCGCTCGCCAGCAGCAACTTCATGACGCGCACATAATTATCGTCTACGTCCTTCTTTTCGGGATAGGCGACCTCGGCCGGCTCATCATAAGCGCCTTTGCACAAGCGAATGCGCGCCGGAATTTTCAAAAGAGCCCGCGCGTCTCCTTCAGTCCGATAAAGATACGACTGCAAAACGATTCCGACGTCGTTCAGGCCAAAGTCACTGCGCAGACGTTTGAAAGTGTCGATGGTGATCTGAGTGACCGCCGACCCTTCCATGTCAACGCGCACAAAATTGCCGCGCCGGGCTGCGTCTTCAACTACTCGACGGGCGTTTTTGTAAGTTAGTTCGGGATCGATGTCGAGGCCGAACTGTGTCAGCTTGATCGAGACGTTCGAGTTAATACCCGACTCGTCGATTTTCGCGAGCACGTCAAGGTACTCGGTTACTTCCCCTTCGGTTTCCGCAACACTGCTTACGGATTCATTCAGGTGATCGAACGACGCCGAACAACCGTGATTGTTAAGCTCGCGAATCGCGGCAACCGCTTCGTCGATGGACTCTCCGGCAATAAAGCGCGCCGTTATTTTGCGGAAAGTGCGGAAGCGGGCGGCCACATCTTTCAGTTTTTCCTGACGGGCGAGGTAAAGCAGCGCGCTTCGCGTAAGCATGATGTTTAGTGAGCCGACCGCTATGCTATCCTGCTACTGCCAAACAATTCAGAATCAAGATGCGTTGGAAACTACTGATTTTAGTGTCCGCCGGCGCGGCTATGATCGGGATCATTATTTGGTCAGCGCTCATAATCACACTATTTGGCTCCGCTCGGGTGATGGCGCAAAGCGATTGGCGACTATTAGGAAGCTTAACCATTCCGCTCGCCGTAGCCGCCTTCGCAGGATTCTTTGTCTATCGTCATACCGCTCGAAAAAGAAAGACTCAAGCAATCATGACGGTGTTGCTATCACTACTGCTAACACCGGTCGCATATCTGGCCGGATGGGCTCTGTTGTCGGATCGTTTATATATTCCGACCACTTCTGAAGTCCGGCACGCCCGATGAATCACACGGCGCTCGCTTCCTCCCTCAATCCCAAACCAATCTCTCTCTGCACCGGCTTCAATGAATCGATCACAAACTGAATGTGCTCATCGAGTGTCACCCCCAGCTCTGCGACGCCCTGGTGAATGTCTTCGCGATTAACTGAGCGCGCGAAGGCTTTATCCTTCAGCTTCTTCTTGACTGACTTTACTTCCAGATCCTCGAGACTGCGCGAAGGACGCACGAGCGCGCACGCAACTAGAAACCCGCATAACTCATCGGTCGCAAACAGCGCTTTCGCCATTTCCGTGTCGCGCGGCACACCCGTGTAGGTCGCATGTCCAAGAATGGCTTTGATGATCCGGTCGGAATAGCCGCGGCCACACAAAATATTCGATCCAGTAAATGGATGCTGATCCGCCGAGGGAAACATCTCGTAATCAAAATCGTGCAGTAGTCCCACCAGACCCCACTCATCGACATCTGCGTCGGCTCCGCCGTAACGTGGCGCGCACGCGCGCATCGCGGTTTCGACGGCGAGCGCGTGCTTGCGCAAGCTGTCGCCTTTGGTGTACTCGCAGAGCAACTCCCAGGCTTCTTCTCGGGTTGGCATTAATTGATCTCGATGATCGGGAACTGAAGATGAAACTAACACACGCTCAGAGCCGGAAACAAATCTCAATTGCAAGTTTTAGCAAGCATCAACTAGGGCGATGGCGAACCGCCGTGCAATCCATCCGCATCGAAAACCTCTCTGGCCTTTCGCCGCACAGATCGCGGGCGAATGCGACGAAGAAAATCGTGATGATTCATGTCACCCATCGGCGTCCGCGGCTCCTCCGTGCACCCATTCCCGATACAGTTATTCGGAAACCTGTTCAATGCGTTGACGATATTGGCTACTGACATGCGCACGCCGTCAGATCCGTTGGCGTCGTAAAGATCCCAAAGGCCGACCGTCTGACAAAATGGGCGTCTGAATTTCTGAGATGTACTTCCGCGACAATTTATTCGCGTTTCGCCAGGGTCCGGGTTAACCGACTTGCCGCGCTCGACGTCGAGGTCTGCTCCAGCATCGTGCAGGAAGACAGTGCCTGAGCCGTCCTCTTTTTTAAACTGCCAGACCAGTGACCAAAAGTCAGCCATTCCCTCAAGAAACGCGACTCTTTCCGTTTGCAGGCAGGAGCGGCACCAATTTCGGCCTTCGTAGTCAATCACCGGATTAAGCGGCGCATTATGAAGATTCAAAGCATTCCAGGTAACTAGATGACCCAACTCGTGCGCCACTATTTCAGGTTCTGTGAAGGGCAGGCCCTCGTTAAGCAGCACCAGGTCCGAGGTTGGACCCATCGCCCGTTCGAAGAAAAGAGCCGGGTCGCGCACCTTGATGTGAACCTTGCGCATCCGCGACTTGAGCAAATCGGACCATCGAACAATGCGGCGAAACACTTCGACCGCCGTGAGATACGCGTGAGATTCGTCTGAGACTTCGGCTTGGAATTCGCGCGTAGTGTCGTCGTCAGCATCAACCGTCCCGACAGTTTCGCTGATTGTTTTGTCGTCCGATGAATCTATCTCGAAAGCGACGTCTCCGGGCTTTGTATTGCGTGTCGAGGTAATAAGTTCGCCGCGGGTTGAATACCAATGCACCTTGAACCGCAAACGTGTGGGAAAGCTATTGCGCGACGAGTCAGTCCATACAATTACAAAATTTCCGTCTCCATCAGTCTGTGTCCAAAGCGTTTCGAGTGAAAGACCTGTCGGGCCAATCACGGTAGCGCTGACAATCACTCGTCGAACAGGGAAAATACAATGGGGCCCGTGTTCGCCTTCTCTCGCCGGATCGAATCTTATGCAGGCGGAAGTGGGAGGTTTTGTTACCCGGGCATCCTCAACCACAACCCGTCCATGAAAAACACCTTCGATTTTTGCCGCGGCGCAAGTCGGGACAATTAAGAAGATCGCGAAGACTGCAGATTTGGCGAGAGTGCGCATGGAGATCCACAACGCTCTTTGCAGGTAATGCCAACTCAGTGCGCGGCAACGGTTCATGAGCGGCACAAGCGCGCGCAGTATAGCCTCTTCCGAATTAGGGCAACAGGGCTGAGAAGTCTTTGGTTACACAAGCCACGACGCCGTGGTAAGAAGTGATCCCATACCACTCTTGACCGTGTGCTGATGAATCTGCTCGAGCGCGCGGAGCGCCAACGCCAGCGCTCGCTTGCCGTCGTCGCCGGAAACGAGTGGTCGTGAGCGATTTGCGGCCGCCGTCAAAAAACTTTCAATCTCAGCGCGTAAAGGCTCGACGTTGTTTATTTCCAGGATTTGCGTGCGAACGCCGGGCCAGGCGCCGTCCGATGAAGGCGCCAGCCCGCTAATCGACGCGTGATTGGTGACGTAATCAACCGCGACATAATCGCGCGGCTGAAAGAAACGCATCTTGCGAATTTTCTCAGTGCCAACGCGCGAAGCAGTGATATTCGCCACTGCACCGCTGGCAAACTCAAGACGCGCGTTCGCCGCGTCAACCTTGTCGGTGAGGATGGGAATGCCGACAGCGTGCAACTCAGTAACGTCAACTTCTTCGCCGACCAGCCACTGGACTATGTCCAAATCGTGAATCATCAAATCGAGCACTACATCGATATCCAACGACCGCGCGGTGAACTGGCCCACGCGATGGATTTCGAAATACAGGGGATTCTTGACGTGCGGCCGCAGCGCGACGAGCGCGGGATTGAAGCGTTCCGCATGACCAACTTGAAGGATGGCGCCGCCTTTCTGTGCGGCCGCGATCATCTCATCGGCTTCCGCAAGCGTGCGCGAGATCGGCTTTTCGACTAAGACGTGAACTCCGGCTGCCAGCAATCCGCAGGCAATTTCACAATGCGACTCAGTCGGTACCGCGAGACTGACGGCGTCGACTTTGCCGATTAGCGTTTGCCAATCCGTCGTGGCTTGCGTTTTTCTTTCGGCGGCGACGCTTTGCGCGCGCGGTTCGTCGAGATCGCAAACGCTGACAAAATCGCAAACGCCTTCAGCTGCCAATGCGGCGTGCAGACGCGCGTGTTGCGCACCCAAATGTCCCACACCGATGACTGCCGTTCGAAGCATGAATGAAGAGGTAGTCAGTGGCCGTAGTCAATGCTCAGTGGTCAGTAGTCAATGCTCAGTGGTCAGTGGTCAGTGGGCAGTGGGCAGCAGGCAGTGGACAGCAGCAAAACCATAAGAGTTTGAATCGCTGTTCTATTTAAACCATACTCGCCGCTTGTTGCGTCAGGGCAACGCTTCGATAATGATTGAACGTCACGACAACCACTGACTACTGACTACCGACCACTGATCACTGACCACCGGCCACTGACTGACCACTGACCACTGACACTGACCACCTGACCACCTGACCGGAGCGACTATACTTGCCGACCACCAAACTTTCCAAGCACGCTTCGAAATTGATCTTCCTCGTCATCGCTGCGTTTTATTTGCTTGGCTTGGGCGCGCTGCCGCTGGTCGGTCCCGACGAACCCCGTTACGCCGAAGTCGCCCGCGAAATGTTTGTGCGCCGCGATTTCATCACACCGACGCTGGGCGCCCATCCATGGTTTGAAAAGCCTGCGCTGCTCTACTGGCTGATGATCGCGAGTTATCGCGTCCTCGGAGTGAATGAATATGCCGCTCGCCTGGCGCCGGCCCTTTGCGGATTAGTTACAGGCGCATTCGTGTTCTGGCTGGGAAAAACCGTCGATCAATCGAAGCAAACCGAATCGGAAAAGCCGTGCCATCTGGGCGAGTGGAGCGCCCTGGTTTTTCTTTCCAGTCTAGGCGCGATGGCGTTTTCGCGCGCGGCGAGTTTCGACATCGTTCTGACGATGACTCTGACCGGCGCGCTGTGCTGCTTCATCGTCTGGCACATATATGCCTCGCAGGGTCGAACTGCACCGTCATTGCTGGCCGCCTTCTACGTTTTTGTAGGGCTGTCGTTACTCGCGAAAGGTCTGGTCGGTGTGGTCCTGCCATTCGCCATCATCACGTTGTACTTCGCATTCCGGCGCGAGTGGCCGCGCAAACAATTGTTCGCAAGCTTTTTGTGGGGCGTGCCGCTCGCCTTAATCGTCGCCGCCTCATGGTATGGGCCGATGCTCTATCGGCATGGATGGACTTTCATCGATCAGTTCATCATCCAACATCACTTCGCGCGGTTTCTCTCGAACAAGTATCACCATCCACAGCCAATCTATTTCTATGTACCCATCGTGTTGTTGATGGTATTGCCGTGGACTGTCGTCTTGATTGCGGGACTCGCTTCGTCGCGGCGTTGGAGTTGGCGCGAAGATGATGCGACGAATCGCTTGAGAGTATTCGCTCTGGTTTGGATTGTCGTCCCGATAGTTTTCTTTTCGTTGTCGAAGTCCAAGATTCCCGGCTATGTGCTTCCGGTCCTACCAGCCGCCGCAATCCTGATTGGCGAACGCATCACATGTTTTCTGAAAGCCCACCGCGGACAGCGCGCGACACGAGTCACCGGAGCATTGCTCCTCATCGGCGCGGCCGTAGGCGTTTGGTATTCAGTTCGCGAAGCTATCGCTCCCAACTGGTTGATAGGTACCGCAGCGGCGGTCGTGTGTCTCGTCGCGTTGTTTGCGATTATCGCTGGGCGAGTGCGCGCGGCTTTTGTGCTGTTTGCAGCAATTCCTTTTGTGATCGGGCTCTGCGCATTCAAGCCGGCCAAGGCGGTGGCGAGTCGCGATTCAGTGCGCGATCTGATGCAAGCGGCCGATGCGAAAGGCTATAGCTCGACGCCCGTGTTCTATTTGCTTTGTGACGATCGAAGCGCAGAGTTCTATGCGAGCGGCCGCCTCGCTTATGACCCGACTGGGGAACCAACCAGATTTGACGGCGCGCAGGACGTAGCAGCGGCAATTCATCAAAAAGGCGGTACCGGCCTGGTTTTAATTGAAACTCGTTGGGAAAAGCAGCTTACCGATTATCGAGCCGTGCAAGCCGAAAAGATCGGGGAGAACGGATGGATCAGTATCTTTGCAGTCAGCGCGCTCTAGTTCGGTCCGCTGAACGAGGACGGTTTCAACTGATAAAAGCGAATGCGAAACTTTTTGTTGACGAGTTCGCAGTCTGAACGCCTCATCGCATGCGTTGCCAACCACGCTTTTCCTTCCGGCGTGCCTTCAAATTGATCCACCAATGTTGTATCGAGCCATGCCGCGCGCGCACTGGGCGGCAATTTCTCCATGTCTCGAGCAATCTCGGCAGGGGTTACCTGCACCCAGACAGTTCCCGGATTAAAATATCGAATCAACGAGTCGTCGGAGTTCGGCGCTGCGAGATAGATCGTTGTCCCGATTGGCCAAACTTGATTCAGCTTCAGAGCGAGCTCAAGGGGAGGATTGGCGCGCGTTTGCGTGTATGGGTACTGCGAGAAAGTAAGGTTCGCCAGAAAAACGACCCCGACAAACAACGCAGCGCGATATCGGCGCACGTGATCAGGCGACGATTCAATAGCAGTGAGCGCCACACCCACCAGTAACATGATCGCCGGCAAGTAGAACAATCGATAGAAAGTGTTTTGTGGAATGAAAAAGAAAAGGAAGGCGAGATAAGGGACAATCCACAGTGCGCACAGGACGATAAGTGATTGGGACTGCCGCCATTCACGAAGAACCGAAGGGACAGCTTTCCTGATTTCGTGCCAACGGCGCAGCAGCGAGAAGAAAAATGCAAACGCCGCTGCGATGGTGAGCGACGCAAGAAAGACTATCGCAGGTCCCCACATGTCCCTCAAGAATGCGGTACGTCCGCCCAGCAATGTGCGCCACTGCGATCGAATCGAATAGGCAAGGTTGCTCCACACACTGAAGGTGAAGCCGTTCTCTGGCGAAAAGTAGGTAATCCACTTAACAAAGTGCGCCACGGACCACGTGCCCATCACGAGGTGAAAGACAAAATAGTAGACACCGAGAGTGAGCGCGATCACGGTCACTGTGTATGCCAGCACAATTGCCTGGCGCTGATTCCGAGACTTGCCTCGGGTTTGGAAAATCAGAGCGGCGATCGCGACCGGGAAAAAGAAGACAGACAACTGGTGAAGCAGCATGGCAAACGCGTGAATCGCCGCCACCGTGACGGGCCGAGGCTTTCTTTCTGATCCAAGTAGCCAGAAGGCTATGAGCAAGAATAAGACGGCGAACACGTAGGTGTCCGCGTCAGTCGCGAACTTCCACCAGACCGCCGAGAAAGCAAACAGTGCGGCGACGACCAGCGAGACGTAAAGCGACTTGAACCAATCGAAGCAGGTGCGGAAGAAAAGTGCGACCGCGGCAGCGCCCAGAACGCAGTTGCTGACTTGCAAAACGAGCAAGGCGCGCGGATGAAGGCCGAGCACAGGGACGCCGCGATAGAGCGCGTACTCGAAAACTAAATCGAGCAAATGGCTCGGATGAATAAGGGTTGCGTTTACACGCGGCGCGTCTTCAATCACTTGCGCAAAGAAGATTCCGTCCCAGTAATAATTCTTCGTCAGGAGCAGGACGTACGCGAGAAAAGCGATGCCAAAGACGAGTAGCGTTAGCCACCGCAAGCGGGACGCAGTATCGCCCGGCGCACCATCGTTGGTTCTGAATTGTTTTTGTTGATGGCGCGTGGGCTTCTTCATCAAAGCCGAAAGGATACTTTACGCGCGAGTTATTTGAGAGTGGTCTTGAAGAACTCGATGATGGGGCGGTCGTACGCTTCTTCCTGTTCGCCGGTCGCCGCGTCCAGGCCGCCGCCGGTAATCGGCAGATCCTTCTTGGTTTCGACGTTGCCGCCGACGAAGCAGCCCGCCAATTCCAGCGTTGAACCTCGCCAGGTATCGTTTGCGGTGCCACTCAACAGCAGGACCTTTTCGTTGTGCAACGCCCGGGCCAGCTCGCATGCCGGAGTGTTTTGATACTTGCCGGCGCTGTAGACTTTCATTCCCCAACGCCCCAGTATCTGAAAAAACGAATTGCTCATGCCGATCTGCTTACCGGTGGCGGCGCGCATTACTTCATCAGGCGAAGCCGGCACTGAATCCACCGCGAGCGCACGCACTTCGGGATAACGCTTGGCGGCATCGAGCGCGGCGTAAGCCCCCAGCTCCACGCCGTAAACGCCCATCAGTCCCGTCTGCGGTTTGCCCTCAGTGGTCTTCAAAGTGTGCAGATAATCGATGGCCGCGGTCACGTCATCGCCTTCAATTGCGCCAAACAGTGACCAATTCACCGGCGGCTTCTCGCCGTGGCCACGCAAGTCCGGCCAAAGCACCGTGAAGCCCGTGCTCTCGTTCAACTTCACGGCCATGTTCAAAAGCCACGAGCGGTCCGCGCCATAACGATGCAGCAGGATAACCGCGGGCGCGCCATCGTCGCCCTTGATCAACCAGCCGCGTGCTTGCGTGCCATCGTGATTGGGCCAGGTAACGTCAGAGGCTCTGGCAATTGGACCGCTGGGAAAAGTTTGCGGGGTAATCAGGTATTTCGCGCGCGGTGGACGGGTGGTGCTATAGACAATCCATGCGCTGACGGAAGCGACTGCGACCAGGATAATGCCGACGATTGGGAGAAACGTCCGGAGGAGGCGGTTGATTACGCGGCGGGGTGCCATCAATTGTCGATTATGCGGCAAGAGGCGGGAATTGCAACAAAAAGTTTTTTCTGGTTATCGGCGACTAAGACTCGGTCTTAGGCTTCCATAACCCAAAGGGCTCGGGGTCAGGCCTGCGATTCTGCGATTCTTGCTACCGGTGAAAGATTTCGATCAATCGCCCCGCCTGATCGAAGTGGTAAGCGCCATCGAATGTGGCATCCTAATGGGCGGTTGAGAGAATCGCAAAATCGCAGGCCTGACACCTTTGAGCTATCATCAGGAGTGGTAAGCGCCATCGAATGTGGCGTCCTAATGGGCGGTTGAGAGAATCGCAAAATCGCAGGCCTGACACCTTTGAGCTCTTTGTACTCGCCGTCGTTGACGAAGAAGGCATCCGAGCTCGGCGACCAAGAGACCATAGCCGGAGGCTGAACGCGTCGACCTCTCAAGTGGATAGTCTTACCTTTGATCGACATGCTCCCATTTGGAGCGAACTTCAGCAGTAAACGTTTGTTAGGGGAAAGGAACTCTGCCGCACAGTCTGCGACTACATCACGGACGGATTCATTCCAAGCCGCTGCACCC
>DATNEI010000179.1:0-23881 GCA_035606795.1 Pyrinomonadaceae bacterium | reverse complement strand
ACAATGTAGAGGAAGGCCGCGAAAACAAAGTCTGTCTTTACTTCAAAGATCAAACCTACACATACGGTGACGCCGCAATAATGTCGAATCGCGCGGGCAATGCGCTGCGCGCACTCGGCGTTGAGATTGAGGATCGCGTGCTGATGGTGCTGCCTGATTGTCCGGAGTTTGTCTGGACCTGGTTTGGCGCCGCGCGTATCGGCGCGGTAATCACGATGGTGAATCCGCTGCTGCCGGCCGATGACTATCGTTATTACCTCGAATACACACGCGCCCGCGCGGCGGTGGTTCATCAGTCACTGGCGCAGCCGTTCGTCGAAGCTGCCACGAGTGCAAACTTTCTTCGTTCAGTCCTCGTGGTTAGCGACGATGATTCGAGAGAAGAGCCGTACGCCGACCCGAACGGGCGCATCAAATATTTTTCCTTTCGCGACACGATCCAGGCGCAACCGAGTACTTGCACTCCGGCCGATACGCATCGCGACGACATCGCGATTTGGCTGTTCACGTCAGGGTCGACCGGACATCCGAAAGGCGCGGTGCACCTGCAACACGATCTGCCTTACAACACAGAAGTTTTCGCCAAGCGCACGATGGGTGTGCACGAGAACGACATCACGGTGTCGGTGCCGAAACTTTTCTTTGGCTATGCGACCGGAACGAATTTGCTGTTTCCCTTTGCCGTCGGTGGCGCGACTGCCTTGTTTGCCGAACGTTCGACACCGGAAAAGCTGTTCGAAGTCATCGATAAATATCGGCCGACGATCCTCACGACCGTGCCCACCATGATCAATGCGATGCTGAACGCTGATGAGGCTGCCGCGCACGATCTTTCAAGCATCCGCTTCTGTTATTCAGCGGGAGAGGCGTTGCCGGTTGAGCTTTATCATCGTTGGAAACAGATGTTCGATGTGGAGATTTGCGACGGCATCGGCTCGGCTGAAATGTTTCATATCTACATCAGTAACCGGCCCGGCGACGTGAAGCCCGGCAGTCTCGGCCGCATTGTCGAGGGTTACCAGGCAAAGATCGTCGACGCAGACGCTAACGAAGTCTCGACCGGCGAAATGGGAACTTTGCAGATCAAAGGTGACTCAGCCGCGCTTTGTTACTGGAACGCGCACGAGAAATCGAAAGAAACGTTCGCCGGTGATTGGTGCACAAGTGGCGATCAATTCCATGTCGACGCTGACGGTTACTATTGGTATCACGGGCGTACGGACGACATGTTGAAGGTGGGCGGCATCTTTGTCGCGCCTGCTGAAATCGAGAATTGCCTGTTGCAACATGAAGCGGTAGTGGAATGCGCCGTCATCGGACAAGAGGATGCCGATGGCTTGATCAAACCGAAGGCTTTCGTTGTGGCGCGAGCAGGCCTCGACCCGAATGAAGCGCTCAGTGCCGAGATTAAGCTGTTCGCAAAGTCGAGGATGGCGCTTTATAAATATCCGCGCTGGATCGATTTCGTGATCTCAATTCCCAAGAACGACCGCGGGAAGATCGATCGGAAACTGCTGAAAAACCGAGTGATGAGTAATGAGTAATGAGTGATGAGTGATGAGTGATGAGTGATAATCACCTAGTGGCAACTCATCATCTCGCGGTCATACTAGTAGTCATTACGCATACCCATCCTATTCACTCATCACTCATTACTCATCACTCATTACTCATCACGATTCTTCACTCAGAAATCGAACTTAATCGCCAATTGAAGTTGTCGTGGCGTGGCGAACGTCGTGGTGCCCGATGCGGGTGATCCAAACGTACGCGGCGTGCCGAATGCACTCAGAGCCGAGGGAAAACTCAAAGTTCCCGCCGCGCCTCCTGAGTAAACAAAGTAAGTGTTATTGACGGTCGCGACATTGGCACGATTGAAGACGTTGAACGCTTCGAGAATCAAACGCACCCGGATGTTCTCGTTAAACGGAATCGAGCGAGTGAGCCGAGCATCGAATTGATAAATCGCCGGCGTGCGGAATTGGTTGCGAACAGTTCCAGGGACGCGGTCCGTTGCACGATTACCATCGTTGTTGGGATCTCCGCTCACGAGCGCTGAGTACGGTGTGCCGGACTGAAACTGCATGATGGAAGAAATCGTGTAGTTGCTGAACAAGGCGCGCACCACCGGATTTTCACTCCACTTAATCGTGCGCCATTCGTAAACGGGACTGAAGACGAACCGGTGCGGGATGTTTGTGTCAGAGATCCCGTAATCCGCTCCGGGATTAATTTGGTTTTCGACAATCTTTGCATCGTCAGCGCCGACGACGACGATTGTCTGATCCGGACGCTCGTCTTTTGACTTTGAAAAAGTATAAGCCGCGATGAATTGAAAACCGCGCGAGAGTCTTTGCGTCAGTTGAAACGCGAGGCCGTTATAAAGCGACCGCGACGCGCTCTCGAAAATGCTGATCCGGTTGTACTGCTGGCCGGTTGGCCGTGCCAGTGTCGTCTGACGCGTGCTCGAAAAACGCTGGAATGTGTAGGTATTGCCGTCGGGACCGACGCGTGGGAACGCCGTCGGTGCTTGCAGATTGATGTCGCGCGTGCGCGTTAGATGCAGGCCGTGATAATAGAGGTAAGTCGCCGAAAAGCTCAGGTTTTTTGACAATTGCCGCTCAAAGCTGGCCCTTCCCTGCTCCACGTACGGTTGCACGTAATCTCGCTCGAACACAAACAAATTCGGGTTTGCCGGCGATGCTGCGGGCGGCGCCGAAAAGATTGCCGGATATGTCGGACATGTGACGCCAGGCGGCGGGCTGGCGCAGGTGATATTGATTCCGGTCACTTGAATTCCGTTCTGCGAATGTGCCGTGCCCACTACAATGGCCGGCGTGCGGTTGTAGAAAACTCCGAATCCGGCACGCAACACGGTCCTTTCATTAAAGGCGTAACTCAAACCAAATCGCGGCGCAAAATTGTTTTTGTCTTTCGGGCAGGTGGCGGTGTTGATGTTGAAGGACGCGAGCAGCGGATCCGGATTGCTGATTGGCGGACAAGCCATTCCTTCATAGTCATACCGTAAGCCCATGTTGAGAGTGAGTTTCGAATTCACCCGCAGATCGTCCTGGCCGTAAAAAGCGTACTCGGAAAGGTTCGGGTGAGTTGTGCCGCCCGTTGTCCCTGCGCCGGCAAAGTTTTGGGTATAAGCAGACGGAGAGTTGGTCGAGAATACAGTGTAATTCGGAAACGTGTAGGTCCCGCTGAACACGCCGGGGAAGAAGTTGAAGATGCGATCGAAGTTAAAGTCGAGACCGAATTTCCAATTGCTGCGGCCACGCAAGTAAGAAACATTGTCGATGAACTGGATGCGCTTAATGGTAGTCTCGCGCGGACTAAAGTTATTGCGTCCAATGCTAATGCTGGTTCCCGCGCTCCCGGTTACGGCGGTGCCGATGACTGCTTCCGGCGCGTCACTGTTCGCGAGACCAGGCTCTTTGTCGCGCGCCAGCTGCACCCGCAGCTCGTTCACGAGGTCATTAGTCAGCGTCGAGCTCAAGGTAGTTGAAAAGGTGTCACTCTTGACTCGGCTATCGCCGGAGTGCTCTTCCGCGCTTAACGGCCCGTTGTTTTCGTTGTTCTTGCCGTTAAAGTTTTGGCGATTGTAACGAAGCGCAAGCTGGTTACGATCATTCAGCCTGATGTCGCTCTTGCCGAGAAACACATCCTGCTTGCGACCGATTTCGTAAACGTGAATCTTCGGCAATAAAATAGTGCGCGCGGCGAGCGGCGCGGCGTTGATGTTGGGAACGTCCATTACCTGCGGCACGCTGGCGCGTTGGCCGTCATAAGTGAAAAAGAAAAAGGCGCGGTTCTTGGAGATCGGACCGCCGAACCGGCCTCCAAATTGATTGATCTGAAGCTTCGCGCGACGGTTCGGTTGACCCGCGCGTGCCTGGTTCGCTTTCGCGATCGGATCATTCGCGTTGAGGGCCTCGTCGCGGAAATACTCGAAAGCACCACCGTGAAATTCGTTCGTGCCGGATTTGGTGACGACGTTGATTACCGCCCCACCCGCACGTCCGAACTCCGCCGAAAATCCATTCTGATTCACCTGAAATTCCTGCACGGACTCTTCCGAGAATTGATAAGGTGGCCGCACGCCGCCGCGACCAAACGCCTGGCCGAAGAAGGTGTTGTTATTGTCAACGCCATCGACCTGCAGGCTGTTGAAAGTGCCGCGTTGTCCGCCTACCGAGAGATCGCCGCCCCGCGGATCGCGCACGACCCCAGGCGAGAGGGTTGCAAAGTCCTGAAAGTTACGGCCGTTAATGGGCAGGTTTTCAATCGCCGTTTGATTGATAGTGGTGGCCACGGAGGTACGTGTCGTCTCCACCAGCGGCACCGGCTCAGTAATGGTGACGGTGGCTGTCGTGCTCCCGACCGATAAAACAACGTCGACGGGGGCGTGGCTGCCAACCGTGACCGTCACATCCTTAACTTCGGCCTTGGAAAAACCCGGCGCGCCTATCACTACGCTGTACACGCCTGGAGGCAAAAGGATAATGCTGAACGTGCCGTCGTCTTTGGTGACCGTGGATTTCTCGAGGCCGGTTTGCTGATTCGTGGCGCTCACCGTAGCACCAGCGACGATTGCTCCGTTTGGGTCAACTACGCGGCCTTCAATGTTGCCGCTGTTTGCTTGCGATTGCGCGAAACCCGCGAGGCAGACAGATGCGATGAAAGTCAAAAGAAAAAAGAATTTCACAACAGGGGAAATGTGGTTGCGCATGATGCTCCTTAACTGAGTGGGCTGAAGTAGCGTTCGGGGCGATCGATGATTGATGTGATCCACCGAGGCGTTTTAAATGAAAATCGTTTCGGTGACGACGGATATTAGGTTAGCGACGTAGATGAAAGCAAGGAATTGAGCAAAAAAAACATCGTCACCAAAGGCTTTGCCCCAAAGTGCCGTTTGAAACCATCGTGGGACTAACCGATAGAAGAAGTACCTTAGGCACTTAATATTTATAGAACGCGCAGGCTTTCCCTTTTCTGCGCATCGAGCGAAATGCTCCAGCATTTCGCTCGCTGCACGTTTCCATTGAAGTGTCTTGTAACTATAAATATTTCGCCCGCTATGCGGCGATGATCAGCTATGCAGTCTCGTGAACAGCCATATCTGACTTCTGAGGCAAAGCCGTCACCAAAACAAAAACCGCGAGCAGACATGCTGTTCGCGGTCGCTAAGGAGCCTACGCTGGTTGTGGCTTACCTGAGTTTCCCTTCCAAATTGTAATCGCGCAAGCGGCGATAGAGCGTCGATGGCGAGATGCCGAGTAGCGCGGCCGTCTTTCCGCGATGCCAGCCTGTCTGTTCGAGCGCATTAATGATCTGCTGTTTCTCGACATCGCGAAGCGCAACCGGCGCAGCGCCACTGCTATCGTCCGTCACTGCCGTTCCTGACATTGAAACAAACGACGAAGCGCCGTTCATGCCGCCAGAAACTTCCGGTGGCAATTCACTAATGGTGATCCGCCCATCGTTGGCGAGCAGCACAGCACGCTCCAGACAATTACGAAGCTGGCGCACGTTGCCGGGCCAGGTGTACTCGCGCAATTTGTCCATTACCTCAGGCCCAACTTCGGGCGCAGTCGATCCCGCGAGCTGTTTCAAAATGTATTGGGTTAGCGGATCGATGTCTTCGGGCCGCTCGCGCAATGGCGACAGATGAATCTGGAAACTGTTGATGCGATAGAGCAGGTCGGCGCGGAAAGATCCGTTGTTGACGACTGAATCAAGATTGCGATTCGTGGCCGCCACGATGCGTACGTTAACTTCGACTTTGCGCACGCCGCCCACGCGGAAGAACGTCCGGGTTTCAATGGCGCGCAAGAGTTTCGCTTGCAGTGTGGCCGGCAACTCAGTCACTTCGTCAAGAAACAGCGTGCCTCCATCGGCCAGTTCGATTAGACCAAGTTTTCGCGCTTTAGCGCCGGAAAACGCGCCGGCTTCGTAACCGAACAATTCAGACTCGAGCAGAGATTCCTGAAACGCCGCGCAGTTTAAATCAATGAATGACCCGCTCGCGCGATTCGACAGGCGATGGATTGCCTGGGCAATCAATTCTTTGCCGGTGCCGGACTCGCCGGTGATCAAAACCGATGCATCAGACGGCGCGACGCGCTCGACCAGACGAATCGCTTCGTTCATCGCTTTCGATTCGCCGATAATATCTGGCAGCGTTGATTTGCGCTCGATCTGGGCGCGCAAACGTTGATTATCGACCCGCAGATTGCGCTTCTCGGCGGCCTGCCGTACGCGCACATCCAGCTCGCTGATGCTGTAGGGCTTGGTCAGGTAATCGTAAGCGCCAGTGCGCATCGCCTCGACGGCGGTCTCGATCGTGCCCTGACCGGTTAGCATGATCACTTCCGGAGGATTCGGACGCTCATGCACACGACGCAGCAGCTCCATTCCGTCCATGCGCGGCATGTTGATGTCGCAGAGCAGCACATCGACGTTGCTTTCTTCCAACTTACGGAGTGCCGCCTCACCGTCAGGCGCAACATGGACGCGATAGCCCAGGCGCTGCAGTTCTTTTTGCAGCACCAGGCGCAGGTTCGCCTCGTCTTCAGCTATCAGTAATCTTGCGTCGCGTTGTTCGTTCACTATTCCGACTCCGCACTTTGTAGAACAGGCGGCCAGCCTGTTTTTAGTCGGCGAAAGGGAACAGGCTAGCAGCCTGGTCTACAATTCACTCGCTTTGGGCAGCGAGATGGTGAAGGTGGTGCCGACACCCACGGCGGACCGAACATCAAGGCGGCCACCGTGCTCAGATACAATACCATAACAGACTGCCAGCCCGAGCCCTGTTCCGCGGCCGACGTCCTTGGTGGTAAAGAAAGGATCAAAAATCTTGGTGAGGTTCTCTTGCGGAATTCCGATCCCATTGTCCTTGATCTCCACGATTACCCGGGGACCTGATCGGTAAGCGCGGAGCGTAAGCGTTCCGCCATCCGGCATCGCGTCAATCGCGTTTGTCGCCAGCGCGACGACCGCCTGTTGCAGTTGACCTTCGTCACCCAGCACCGACGGCAGATCGTTGACCGTTTCGATTTCAATCTGGATGTTATCGCCGCGCTGCTGGTGAGTCACCAGGCGCGCAGTCATCTTCACGGTGTCGGCGAGATTCAGGGGCACGCGATTGCCTGCTCGCAGACGGCTGAAATCCAGCAAGCCATTCGTGATCTGCTTGCAACGAAATGCTTCGTCACGAATCAAGCCCAGGTACTCTTTCAAATCGTCTACATCTGTCGATTCGCCATACGCGCCTTCGGCGATTCGCTTGTCGAGCGATTCCGCGCAAGCGGCAATGGTCGCCAATGGATTGTTGATCTCATGGACCACGCCCGCGGCGAGCCGGCCAACTGCCGCAAGTTTCTCGGCCCGCGCGACCGCGCGTTCCGATTTCACGCGCGCGGTAATGTTCTCGCCGACCGTAATGACGTGCGATACGTCGTCTGTCTCGTCGGCACGCATGGGAATTTTGCTGATCAACCAGTGGTTGGTGTCGCCGGATTGGGTGATAGTTTCCTGCTCGATGCGTTGAATGTCACCGGTGGCGAACACGCCGCTGAATTCTCTTTCCAATAGTTCACGCTTCTGCTTCGTCAGCACGTCGTAAATGCTTTTGCCGAGCACCTCTCCGCGCGGCACACCGAGTTCGCCCAACTCGCGATTGCGGTTCCAGGCGACGATGCGATGGTCGCGATCAATCGCGTAAAGCGATACCGGCAAGGTGTCGATGATGGCTTCGGTGAAGCGCTGATGCATTTCGCTTTCGCCGGCACGACGATCAACTTCGACGGCGAGAGTTGCGGCCGACTCGCGCGCATGCAGATACAAGAGCGAAATGTGTGCGGCGAGTGCGCCCTGCTGCGCGGCCGCGTCGATCATTCGGCACTGATTCGCGTCGTAATCCTGGGAATGATCGAATGCCAGGATCAGTGTGCCCAGCGTTTTGCCCGCGAACCTAATGGGGCTTAGATATTCACTGGTGCGCTCTTCGTCAATCAGTACGAACTCGCGTTTGTTGGTCAGCAACGCCGGCGCTGACGAACGCGTTGAATTGAGCCATGCTTCCAACCGCGGCAGATTCAGGCGCGATGCTCCCTCGGCGTTTCCTTCGCGATCGAAAGCGCAGATGGCGAGCCCGTGGCCATTGTTCTTGACTACACACGCGCAGAGCGCCGGGTTGACACCTTCGAATGTTGCGCCCGCGACGCGACGCGCGACTTGTTCAGGCTCGAGGGTCTGCAACAACCCGCGACCGAGATCGGCCAGGAAGCGCAGCTCTCTGTTTGAATCAGCCAGTTGCGATTCGCGTTGGGCGATCCCGAGATGAGAATTGACACGCGAGAGCAATTCGCCGGGCGTGGAAGGCTTAACAATGTAATCGTCGGCGCCGGCGCTAAACGCTTCCACCTTGCGCCGTTCGTTGTCGGTGGCCGAGAACATCAGCACCGGCAACTGGCGCAGCGACGGTTGTGCGCGCAGCAGGCGACAGAGTGACACGCCGTCAATTTCCGGCAGTTCGATATCGAGCATTACCAGATCGCATTGCTCCTTTTTCAGGACGCGCAACGCGGCCGGGGCGTCAGAAACCGCAATCGTGCGATGGCCGGCGCTTTCGAAAATTCCGCGCAGACTCTCACGCGCCGACGAATCGTCGTCGATCACGAGCAAGGTCGCAGGATGAGTTTCAAACGCAGCAGAAACAGGCATTAAGGTCATCAGGGAGAATTTAGCGGGCTCGTACCACCTTGGATTTGAGAAGACGAGTGGGGAGCCGGAAAAGAAGTGGCCGGCCAATTTGTGAGTCGCCACCGTCGAATAGATAGCGGGGACGGACATCCGAGTCCGAAACCTGTTTCCAGATTGAAAGATCAGGCCCGGAATTGTCAAGAATATTTAATTAATTGCGGTAGTCACGAAATCGTCGGGCAGTAATTCCGCGGGAGGGTTGAGGGCGGTTTCATGCCCGTTTTCGAGCAGTTTCGGAGGCAAAGACCCCGTCTTGTGAGCACTTTTCGCGCGATACATCGCCTGATCGGCAGCGATTAACAACTGGTCGAGTGTTTCACCGTTCACTCCAAAAACGGAAGCGCCGATGGAAATCCCGACGCGCGCGCGGGTTTGTGCGCGCACGCTCAACGAGAATCCGCGAACGACTAATTCTATTCTCGCGCGCAGCTCATCGACCTGCTGCACAGTTAGATCGGGCAGCAGCGCGACAAACTCATCGCCTCCGTACCGCGCCAGAAAGTCGTATTCGCGCAGCTGGCTCTGAATCAGGTTCCCGACTTCGCGCAACATGCGATCGCCAATCTTGTGGCCGAACGTGTCATTGACCATCTTGAAATCGTCCAGGTCGAGCATGACCACCTGAAACGGTTTGTTGTTTCGGCGCGTGCGGGAAACTTCCTGCTCGAAACGCAGTTGCAGCGCGCGCGCATTCGGAAACCCGGTTAACGAGTCGGTCAGGGCATTCGATTCGGTCTGCGCGTGATGCATTGCGTTCGCCAGCGCGTCAGAGGCGAGTCGCGTAACGGTTTCCAACAGACGAATTTGATTGTCCGTGTACCCGGACAACGTCGTCGAGTAGAGCGACAAGGCGCCCAACAGTACATCGTCCTTGAATAAGGGGAGCGCAACCATCGAGCGATAGGTAAGGTCTGTTTTGACGCCCACGCACTCCAGGTCGAGACTGGGTTGCAGACGGTTTACCGGCCGGCGATTCGCAAGCGCAAAACCGGTTACGCCTTCGCCCGGTGCGATGCATCGCCCTCGCAAATTATCCGCATCAACACCGGCTGCCAGTGCAGTTGATGCATATCCCTTTATTTCGTCGTACAAAAAGACCGCGCAAGTATCGAAAGGCACGAGCTGTCCCACCTTGTCCATCAACACCGACAAAGTCTTTTCAATCTCCAGTGACGAACTAAACTTACGGGCGATCTCATAAAGCGCATAAACCTCGCTATGCGCGTTGCGAATTTGATCGTACGCAGTTGAATTCTCTCGGGCGCGCGCCACTTCGTCGTCCTCGGACGCAAGCGGGGACGGAGAGAGCCTCAGATGAATCTGTTGGTCGAGTCCGCGGTCAGCTATTTCGATTTCAAACTGTGCGAGATTCTGCACAAACAATTCGACGATATTCGGATCGAAATGCGTGCCCGCCCCTTTGCGCAGCAGCGCGACCGCTTCGTGACGGGTCATGCCCGTGCGGAACGGACGGTCTTCGCGGACGGAATCGAAGCAATCAACCACTGACATAATCCGCGCTGTGATCGGAATCTGTTCGCCTTTTAAACCATCGGGATAACCACAGCCATCCCAACGTTCGTGATGATGCTTCACGATCGGAATCACCGGATACGGAAAATCCACGCGGCTGAGAATCTCGGCGCCAATGGTGGTGTGAATCTTTGTCTTTTCAAATTCCGACGAGCTGAGATTGTCCGGCTTGTTCAAAATGTGATCCGGCACTGCCAGTTTTCCGATGTCATGCAACAGAGCTCCGGCGCGCAGCGCTCGCAGCTCTTTGTGCTCCAGTCCCAGCAAATGGCCTAATCCAGCAGCATAAATTTCTACGCGGCGGACATGGCAATGCGATGTCTGGTCTTTCGCGTCGATGGCGGTGGCCAACGCTTCGACGGTGGCTAAATGGAGACGGCTAAGCTCCTCAGCTTCGCGGGTCTTCGCGTTAAGGCGTTCGTAGTAAAGTTTGTAAGTCCAGTAAGTGACGGCCAGGACGGGCACGCTCAAAAGCGCGTACGCTACTCCGCCTTGCAGCACCCACACGAATACCGAGATGCCGGCGACGGCAATGACGTACCAGTACGGTCTTGCTAACTCGTTGTAATCACCTCGAGGGATGACTTTCATCACGGTTCACTAGAACTGGTCAGATTTCGCATTCACAACTCATCTTCACATCAATCACTTCAAACAAAGTCCGCGCCGAAACTGCTAGCCGGGAGCAACTCGGTAGTGCGGTTTCGGCGCGGGACTGGGCAAGTCGGCGATATTGGCACGCATCGCCGGCTGGGGTGCAGAGACAGGGCAAACAATTCGCGCATTTTCACAATTCGTACGCGGCTAGGGGACCCAGTGCGGTGGGCCCAAGAGCGGTTAAGCTTTTGCTAGCCGCGCACCGATGAATAACAACGCGTGTGCCGCAACTGCAAATTGATGCAATGCGCGCGAAATGGAGGAAATCGGCTTGAGCTGTCGAAGGAACTAATCAGTCTTCGGTCAGTCTTTTCATTCTGACTCGTCAGATTGAACAATCGTTGTTGACAAGTTCTCTCACGCAGTGCACCTTTCAGTTTCCTTTAAACGATTGATGAAAACACGAGCGATCGAGAAAAGTGTCGAGACCGCCAGCGCCGGCTATCTGGAATTACTGCGCGATAACCGTGCTTTTCGCACGCTGTGGTTGGGCCAGGTGGTCAGCCAGATGGGCGACTGGTTCGACACGATAGCCGTTTACACGCTGGCTTTGCAGTTGACCGGCTCCAGTCGCTCAGTCGCGCTGATTATGGTCGCGCGATTTCTCCCGAGTGTGGTGATGGGTCCGCTGTCCGGCGTCGTTGCCGACCGATTCAGCCGGCGCTCGATCATGATCCTTTCGGACATCATGCGCGCGTTGGTCGTGCTGGGATTTCTGCTGGTCCGGCGGCCCGACCAAATGTGGCTCGTCTATGTCATCACGGTGCTACAGCTCGGATTTTCATCGTTCTTCGAACCGGCCAAGACCGCCGCGATTCCGTCTATCGTTTCAGATCGGGAACTGCTGCCTGCTAATGCCATCGCCTCGGTCACGTGGTCCGTCATGCTCACGCTGGGCGCCGCCATCGGAGGTTTTGTCACCGGCTGGTTCGGAACGAATGCGGCCTTCGTGCTCGATTCACTAACATTCGTCGCTTCCGCAATTCTGATCAGCCAGGTGCGATTTCCCAAGCGTGACGCACGACAAAAATCAAAACTGACAATTGGCAAGGCGCTGGGCGTGGGTGACACAATTGAAGGAGCCCGCTACGTAAAGCATCGGCCGCGTGTCTTCGCGTACCTGATGGTAAAAACGTCGTGGGGCATGGGCGGCGGAATCATGACTTTGTTGGCGGTCTTCGGCGAACGAATATTTCCGGTCGCCGGCAAAACCGCCACGGGAATTGGCGTGTTGTTCACTGCCCGCGGCATCGGCACCGCGATTGGGCCAATCATGGCGCGGCGCTGGTCCGGCGAGACGCGAAAGCAGATGCAAAACTCGATCGGCATCGCGTTTCTGATTGGCGGAGCGTTTTACATCGCCTTTGGTGTCTCCAGAAGTTTTATTGCGGCGTTGTTGTTTCTGTTGCTGGCACATATGGGCGGCAGCATCCTTTGGGTCTTTTCGACGGTGCTCTTGCAGCGAGCAGTTGAAGATCGATTTCGCGGACGTGTGTTTGCGGCCGAGATGGCTTTGGTAACGCTGACGATGGCCGCTTCGAATTACGTGGTGGGGGAACTGATCGATCGAGGTTACTCGCCGAGAGTTGTGACCGCGTCAGTGGGCGGTTTCTTTCTGCTGCCCGGGTTGACGTGGTTCTTAACAGAGAAGTGGTGGGACAGGAAATATGAGCCCGTGAGTTCAGAGACGGTCTATCGCCCGGCCACAGTCGAAAGTATCGAAGGTGGCGAAACAGTTCTTGCCAAGACGGCGAGCGCTAGCGAATCCGATCAATCATTCAACATTGAGTCATGATCCGGTCGCTACCGCTCCCGGTTCTGATATAGGCACATGAAGATCAAAATCGGCGTGATGGGTTCGGCCGAAGAGAGACCGGACATCATCGATAAGGGCGTTGAGCTTGGTCGCGCTATCGCCGCGCGCGATGCGATTCTTCTGACAGGGGCGACGACGGGCGTCATTCATATTGTCGGCAAAGGTGCGCGTGATGCTGGTGCGATGCATATTGGAATCTCGCCTGGGCATGATGCTGGCGAGCATGTCGAGCGATACGCGCTGCCGCTGGATGCGTGCGACGCCATCGTCTACACCGGGTTTGGATTAAAAGGGCGCAACGTTGTGCTGGTGCGTTCGTGCGACATCGTGATATTCATTGCCGGCTCGATTGGATCGCTGAATGAGTTCACCATCGCGTATGACGAAGCAAAAGTTATTGGCTGTCTGACCGGCACCGGGGGCGTGGCCGACGAGATTGAGAGACTGACGAAGACGTTTTCGAAACGAACAAAGTCACAAATTATTTACGACGACGATGCGGCCGGGCTTGTCGACAAATGCGTTTCAGTCCGCGCAGCGGACGATCGGAAATAGCCCAGCGATTTATTGCTGGGTAAACAATCTCTAAGTTGTTTAAGTCCGCGAAGCGGACGGCAGAATCTGACTTTCGAATCGATCTGTCGCCCGTTTCACGGGCTCATAACTTTTCTGAATCTGGTAACCCAGCAGTAAACTGCTGGGCTATTTTCGATCGTCCGCTGCGCGGACTATGAGAAGGAGGCCTTCGATTGGACTTTGGATTAAAAGATCGCGTTGCCTTGGTAGCCGCTGCCAGCCGCGGTATTGGTTACGCCGCCGCGCTGGAACTTGCGCGCGAAGGCGCGCGCGTTTTTCTCTGCTCGCGCGATGAGCGTCGCGCGTCTGAAGCTGCTGAGAAGATTCACAACGAAACGGGCGCGAACGTCGCAGGCATCGCCGCCGACGTAACGAACGAAGCCGATGTCGAACAGTTCGTGAAGCTGGCTACCGAACGGGGCGGTCGCATCGACATCTGCGTGACAAACGCCGGCGGCCCACCCGCGACAACTTTCGACAACACAGACATCGAGATGTTTCGCGAAGCATTCGAGCTGAACGGGCTGTCCGCGATCAGGTTGGCGAAACTCGTCTTGCCGGGAATGCGCGAACGCAAGTGGGGCCGCATCGTCAACGTTACTTCAATTTCAGTCAAGCAACCGGTCGATGGCTTATTACTTTCCAACACCGTCCGCGCCGGACTAACCAGTTGGGCCAAGACCGTTTCCAACGAAGTGGCCGCCGACGGCGTGACCATTAATAACGTAGCGCCTGGCTACACGCTGACTGAGCGTCAGGATGAGCTGGCCGTCGCGCGTGGCAAAGCCCTGGGCAAATCAAAAGAAGAAATGATGGCCATGTGGGCGTCGCAAACTCCGGCACATCGCATTGCCGCGCCGGAAGAGATTGCGGCAGCCATAGCCTTTCTAGCTTCCGAACGCGCGTCGTATATTACCGGTGTCACGCTGCAAGTTGATGGCGGTTGGACGCGCGGACTGTTTTAGAATAACGCCATAACGTGGGACTGTAACTTGGATTCATCATTCACATTTTCAAAGGAGACATCATGAAGAGAAATCATCTGGCATCGGTATCTGGCCTCGTACTTTTCGTCGCGGTATTGTTTGCTTGTAACTACTCTAGTGCCCATCTCGGCTCGCTAAAGGTCGGCAAAGATCGAGCGGTCAGCCAGGAATCGAATAGCTTTGCCCCGAGCGATGCCGTTTACGCCGTGGCCACTGTTTCGAACGCGCCGGGCAAAGTGAAAGTAAAAGGTCAATTGGTAATCGAAGACGTTCCCGGCCAAAAACCCGGACCAGTGCCCAACCTGGAAAAGACTCTGGATTTGGATGGCAGCGGCAATGCGACCTTCTCGTTCACACCGCCGCCCAGTGGCTGGCCCACCGGCAAATACAAAATCGAAGTCACCATGACAAATGACAAGGGTGAGCAGAAGGATCAGAAGACCGCTAGTTTTTCTGTCTCGTAAGGCTCTGTATGGCCCGGGGTTGGGAAAGTAAGTCAGTCGAAGATCAGGTCGCGGCCGCGGAAGCTGCAAAGGAAGCGCGCGCGAAGCCGTTTATGACGGCCGAACAACGTGCGAAAGAAACTGAGCGGCAGTCGCTGCTGCTCTCAAGAGCGCAAACCATCAATCGCTTGAAGCAGGCAACTAATCCGCGTTACCGCACCCAACTCGAATCGGCTTTGCAGGCTCTGGAAGACAGACTTCGTCGCTTGGATCACGAGAAGTAGAGCCTGGTACGTGCAAAGGACGGTTCAGTCCAAAGTCGTCGCGCGAATTTTCTTTTCCTGATCCGCTCGGAAAGCGCGCAACTTCTTCTTGAGTTCAGGACGGCTGTTGGCGAGGATGGCGATGGCCAGTAACGCTGCGTTGGTTGCTCCCGCTTTTCCGATTGCCAGCGTCCCCACGGGAATTCCGCCAGGCATCTGCACAGTCGAAAGCAATGAATCAAGTCCATTGAGCGCACTCGTCATGGGAACGCCAAGGACAGGGAGTGTGGTATGCGCAGCGAGAACACCGGCGAGGTGCGCCGCACCACCGGCCGCGCCGATTATCACTTCGATGCCTCTCGAGTCGGCGGTCGCCGCAAACTCAGCAGCGTCCTTGGGCGTTCGGTGTGCCGACATCACGTGCGACTCATGCGGCACACCAAAGTCTTTCAAGGTCTGCGACGCATTCCGCATCACGTCCCAGTCAGACTTGCTGCCCATGAGGATAGCGACGAGGGAAGAAGACGCGGCGACGCGGGGACGCGGGGACGCGGCGACTTCCTTACTGGGTTTTGTTTTCGATTTCCCTTTGGCCATTGTTCTTGTTTCTCCGTGTCTCCGATCTCCCCGCGTCCCCGTATCTCCCAGTCTCCCCGTCTCCCTCTCTTCCCGCGTCCCCGTGTCTCAGCATCCCCGTGTCTCCATATCTCCGCGTCTCCGCGTCCCCGCGTCTCCCCGTCCGTCTCATTCCCCCTGATCCAGCGAATACCCTCGCTCGCCGTCAAAGTTACAGAGATTCTCAGTCTTAATGAAATCGAAGCCGGCGCCGGCCACGCTCGATAGCAGCGTGATGATCTGTTGATGGTCAACGTTGCCGCCGTTTTGCGCCACGAAGCGGCAGCGCCAGTGATCGGAACAGAAGGTTTCCGACTTGCCGCCGGGCCAGACCTTCACGCCGCGGTTGCTGATCATAGTCAGCTTCAGATCGTCAGGCGTAACTTCAGTCAGCGCGTCGCCCAGATTTTCAGGCGAGCCTTTCATCCAATCGAGAAACACATCGACCCCGACTAAATCTTTCCTGGTGTCCGAGCGTTCCTTGATAATAGTTTCTTCCGCAAACTGGCCTTCGTCGCCGTTTTGTTTGTAAGCCACGGCCTTCAGCGTGTTTGGCTTTTTCCCGAGCCGTTGCACGACGGCCTGGCCGAATTCCTTCGTGCCGACCTTCTCCTTGCTACCACCAGCGTCAAAGATGTCGTAAGTATGCACGCCGTCTTCGATGGTGCGCAGCCACGCGTTGTGCACCCTCTCGGCGATCGCCGGTTGTCCGATATGCACCAGCATCATTACCGCTCCGAGCAATAGGCCGGAGGGATTGGCGAGATTTTGTCCGGCGCGGCGCGGCGCTGAACCGTGAATTGCTTCAAACATCGCGATGTTCTCGCCGATGTTGGCTGAACCGGCGAGACCAACTGAGCCGGCGATTTGCGCGGCGACATCCGACAGCACGTCGCCGTAAAGATTAGGCATCACGAGCACGTCGAAAGCTTCAGGTGTGTCGGCCAACTTGGCTGCGCCGATGTCTACAATCCAATGCTCGTTCTCAATGCCCGGATACTCGGCCGCGATTTCGTCGAAGACTTTGTGAAACAGACCGTCAGTCAGTTTCATGATGTTGTCTTTCGTGAAACAGGTCACCTTCTTGCGGCTGTGACGGCGTGCGTACTCGAAAGCGTAGCGCACAATCTTTTCAGAGCCCGGCCGCGAGATCAGCTTGAGACACTGAACCACTTGATCAGTTTGACGATGCTCGATGCCGGCGTAGAGATCTTCTTCGTTCTCACGCACGATGACGACATCCATGCCCGGATGCTTTGTCTCGATGAATGGGTGGTACGAAACGCACGGCCGCACATTCGCGTAAAGTCCCAGCGTCTTGCGCACCGTCACATTAAGGCTCTTGAATCCACCGCCCTGTGGAGTGGTGATAGGTGCTTTAAGAAAAACTTTGGTGGTGCGCAGTGAATCCCACGAACTTGGTTCTATACCGGAAGAATTTCCCGCCAGATAAACCTTTTCACCGATGTCGATTTTTTGAATGTCGAGTTTCGCGCCGGCTTCTTTCAAGATAAAGAGCGTCGCGTTCATGATTTCCGGCCCGATGCCGTCACCATATGCGACTGTAATTGGAACTGTGGGCATGCAATGAATGCCTTTCTTTGCGGAATTGGAAGTTAGGGAATATACGCCTAAAGGAAGAACCGAGCAAAGCGCGGAAGCATTGATCATCCGCAGATTACGCAGATGACAAAATCAACGGTGCGACGTGGCTCACACTTTGCGCCTCGGATTTTAGAATCTATGTAATCTGCGAAATCTGCGGATACCTCAGGCCAGTGGTAACATTCACCATCCAATGAACTCGCAGGCGTTCTCAATCCTGGAATTCGATCAGTTGCGACAACTGATACGACGACACGCGCAGACTGAGATGGGTCGCGTGCGTGTCGATACGCTAGAACCATTCGCAGACTTTCGGGAGTTATCGCGCGCGTTGGCCGAAGCCGCTGAAGCGATGCAAACACGCACTCGTGGGGTGAGGTTTTCCTTCGATGGTGTAGCCGACCCTCACCAGGCTATCGCCCACCTCAAGATCCAGGGCACCGCACTCGAGCCGTTGACGATTCTCGATCTCGTGCGCTTGTGCAGTGCCGCGCTGGATGCGCGCAATGCGATTTTAGCGGAACGCGAAGATTGCCCGGCACTCTTCGAAATTGTGGCGGCTCTCTCTGCGGACCTGAAGAAGTTGTCCGCCACTATTACCAGGAAAATCCTGCCGAGCGGCGAACTCGACGACCGGGCGAGTCCTGAGCTGGCGCGCATTCGTCACGACATCAACCGCCTGCGCTCGTCGATCACGCGTTCTCTGGAAAGTCTGATGCAACGATCGTCGGAAGCGATTCAGGAAGAACTGGTCACCGTCCGCAATGACCGCTTTGTGATTCCAGTACGCGCTGATCATCGGGGTCGCGTAAATGGCGTCGCGCACGGCTCTTCGTCGTCGGGTCAGACAATCTTCGTCGAGCCGATGCAGACCATCGAAGCGAACAATGAGTTGCAGACACTCCGCGAAGCTGAACAGCGCGAGATTGCCCAGATCCTGTTTCGTTTATCGGAAGACTTACGCGCGCATTTGCCGCAGATCGAGGCAGCGGCGGAAGCAGTTGCAGCTTTGGATGTCATCAACGCGAAAGCTGCGTTCGCTGAAAAGTTTGACTGCGTGGTGCCTCAGGTGGCACAGACTTCAGTCTGTGATGATCGCGAGCCGTCACAGACTGAAGTCTGTGCCACTCTCCAGTTCACCGACGCGCGTCACCCATTGCTCGAAGAAAACCTGCGGCCCATGGGCGGTCGGGTCGTGCCGGTCTCATTCAAACTCGACGATGAGTACACCACGATGGTCATTTCCGGCGCGAACGCGGGCGGCAAGACCGTTGTTTTGAAGACAGCTGGTTTGCTTTCACTAATGGCGCTTTCCGGTTTGCCGGTCCCGGCCGGATCGGCACAAGTTCCGTTCTATCGATCTGTGCTGGCGGATATCGGGGATCATCAGTCGCTCGCCGCAAATCTCTCGACGTTCACTTCGCACGTTGGGAACATCGCGAACATGATTGAGATTTGCGATGACGCGGTGAGCGCGCCTGGGAGCGCGGACATCCTGCCCGCATTCTCGCGCTCACTCGTGCTACTCGACGAAGTCGGCACCGGCACCGACCCCGAAGAAGGTTCAGCGCTCGGGGTGGCCGTGGTTGATCATTTCAAGCAAAGGGGCGCGCATGTGCTCGCGACTACACACTACTCCGGTTTGAAGATGTACGCGGCGAATGAAGCGGGCGTGCTAAATGCGAGCGTGGAGTTCGACGAACAAACTCTGCGGCCGACCTATCGTCTGCTGGTTGGCCTGGCCGGTTCGTCATCAGGTTTGGAAATTGCACGGCGCTTCGGGATTCCGACAGATTTAATAGACAAAGCGACGGAGCACGTGAAGGAGTCTTCGCGCGACGCGACTGATTATCTTCGCCGTATCAAACGCGAAGCGGAGGAGGCCGAGAGCTTACGACGGGCGCTGGAAGAAGAGCGCGCGGCAGTTGCTGAGAAATTTGCCGGACTCGATCGTGAATTTGAGAAGCGGGAGCGCGAGCGGCAGGCGGAATTTCAGACGCAACTTCGTTCAGCCGTTGCAGAATTCGAAAAGCTGTCTCGTGAACTGGCCGCGCAGGTTCAGGAGCGCGCCGACCGAGTCAAGGTCGAACGTGAAGCAGAAAAGCGCGCAAACGAACTGAAGCGTGAGGCCCAACGTGCAATGCAGGCGATGTCTGAGGAAGCCCGCCGGCAAACGCGGTCGCAAGCCAAAAAGTCTCAAGGTGAGGAAGGGGGCTTGCCCCCGCAGCTTCGCGGAGTTCGCGTGGTGCGGGATGGGAAAGTAGTGACGAACGCAGCAGAACGCGCGGCATATTCAGTTGAAGCAAAGCTAGGGAAACCGAGCGGGCAGGATGCCCGCGCTCCCCGGCAGCAAGATACCTGGATTCACGGCCGTGAGATTAAGGTTGGCGATCGCGTGCGACTGCTTTCGTTTGGCTCAATCGGTATCGTCGATCGAATCAAAGGTGACGAGGCGGAAATTCGCGCCGGCTCGCTGCACCTGCGCGAGAAGCTCGGGAATCTGGAACTCGCAGACGATGTATCTGCGCTTGGTCAGTCGAGCGCTAGCAAACGGGGCAGTAGCCCGACCGTGAGGGAGGGCTCACTCGAAAAGTTGAAGAAGCAAGCCGCCACTACCGAGCTGCATCTGCATTCCAGAGAGCCAGATTCCAAATTCCAAGATACCAACGAACTGAATCTCATCGGCAAAACCACGGACGAGGCCGTCGATCTAACCGACAAGTTTCTCGACGCAGCTTTCTTGAACGGCCTCAACGAAGTGCGCATAATTCACGGCCACGGCACCGGCGCCTTGCGCAAAGCAATCACAGAGTTCCTGGCGGATCATCCACACGTTGCGCGCTTCATGTCCGCGCCCCCTGACAAGGGCGGGACAGGTGCGACGCACGTTGAACTGAAATCCTGAATGCGTTTCCCGCAAACCTTCATCGATGACCTGCGCCACCAGGCGGACATTGTCCGCATCATCCAGGACTATGTGACGTTGAAGAAGGCGGGCGCGAATTGGGTGGCGCGCTGCCCTTTTCACAAAGAAACCAAACCGTCGTTCTCAGTCAATCCGGCGAAAGGGATCTTCTACTGCTTTGGTTGTCAGAAAGGCGGCCCAGTCTTCAACTTTGTGATGGAGATCGAGCGGGTCACTTTTCCGGAAGCCGTTAAGATCGTCGCCGAGAAATCCGGCGTGCCTCTGCCAAGGTTGATTGATGACGGCCGCTTTGAAGCGCGCAAACGCGAATCCGACCAGGTCATTGAGCTGAATCAATGGGCGTTGCAGTGGTGGCAGGATCAGCTCCAAAGCAAAGCCGCAACTTCGGTTCGTCAATACCTGAAGCAACGTGGGCTGACTGAAGAAACGGCCACAACTTTCCGGCTGGGGTTTGCGCCTGACAGTTGGGAAGCGCTTTCGATGCACCTTCGTCAGAAAGGCGCGACGCAGGATCAGCTCGAGCGGAGCGGCTTAGTGGTGAAAAAAGACGAGGGCGGTTCCTATGATCGCTTTCGCGGCCGGCTAATATTTCCGGTGTTTGACCCGCAGGGTAAACCGATAGCTTTCGGCGGGAGAACGCTCGACCCGGATGGCGAGCCAAAGTATCTCAACTCGCCCGAGACATCAGCGTACACAAAGGGAAAGCATCTTTTTGGCTTGAACCTGACCCGCGACGAAATCAGGCGGCAGGGCTTCGCGATTCTGGTCGAGGGCTATCTTGATCTGATCGTCCCATATCAGTTCGGGGTGCGGAATTTGGTGGCGAGCCTCGGTACGGCGCTCACGCCCGAGCAAGTGAAACTGATAGCACGGTTTGCGCGCAAAGTAGTGGTGAACTATGATGGTGATCGAGCGGGCGTGCAGGCGGCGAAGCGGGCAATCGAAACATTCCTAACGGAAGACATTGAAGTCAAGGTTCTGGTCCTCCCGGACAACGCGGATCCTGACGATTTCATCAGAAAACACGGCGTTTCCGAATATAATCGACGCCGCGGAGAGGCACAGCCCCACATACAATTCGCGATCGATCAGGCTTTGCGGGATCGTAACCTTCACAACCCGGCCGATAAGGCGGCGGCAGTGGAGGAGGCGCTCCCGTTTGTGCGCGCGGTGCGGGACCGGATTCAGCGGCGCGAGTACTTTGACATTACGATGGACGCTTTGCGCGTCCAGCCTGAGCAGCGACGCGAGCTTTGGCAGCGGACGCGTGGCGCCGCAAGTGCCGACAGGGGAACCGTTCAGCAGGTAGTGATTCGCCCGCTGAAGCCGACGGTTGCGGAAGAGCAACTGCTGGGGCTGCTACTGGGAAGCGACGAGTTGCGGAAGATCGTTCTGCCGCGGCTCGAGGCTAGCGATTACGAAGGACTCGCCACGGCGGCGATCTTTCGGGCGCTCGTGAAACTGAACGAGGAGGAAGCTGAGGTCAGCTTTGACTCGCTCACTGTGGAGACGACAGATAATCCGGCTGCCGGCGAGTTGCTGGCGCGGCTGATGCTGGCCGAGCCGATTGAAAATTTTGACGAAGCGATGACGCAGGCCGACAGTTGCGTGGACGCCTTACGACTGATGAAACTGGATCGGCAGATTGACGAGATCAGTTCAGAGGTCGCCGAAGCCGAACGCGCGGGCGAAGCTGAAAAGCGCGACCGGCTT
Source organism: Pyrinomonadaceae bacterium (assembly GCA_035606795.1). Lineage (GTDB taxonomy): Bacteria > Acidobacteriota > Blastocatellia > Pyrinomonadales > Pyrinomonadaceae > UBA11740. Next base: position 1,979 of record DATNEI010000179.1, on the reverse strand, counting down.
TCGCTTCAGCTTTTAGAGTTATCGAAACAACGGGCGAATTATTTGCCCCACGCACAGTAACTAAAACTGTGAATTGAGCGAATGCCGCATCGGGCGGCATCTAATATTAAAGTCCCGGGCAGGGACTGAACCGAGGATAAGAGACAAAAAGTGGCTGCTGAAGAAAAAGATCGAGACGATGTAATGGATCGGCTGCTCCAGTTGGGCGGCGACAAGAAATTCCTATCTTATGACGACTTGAATCGCGAGTTGCCGGAGAACGTTGTTTCTCCGGACGACATCGAGGACGTGCTCCAAAAACTGGATGCTTCGAATATTCATGTCGCGGATTCCGACGAGCGCCTGATTGAGCAGGCTGCCGCGATCGCCACCGAAGAAGAAGACGGCGACGAAGAGCTGGAGTTGGATCTCTCGGCCGGAGCGCTCGAGAAAACTAACGACCCAGTGCGTTTGTATCTGCGCGAGATGGGTGTCGTGCCGCTGCTCACGCGCGAAGGCGAAGTCGCAATCGCCAAGCGCATTGAGCGTGGCTTGATGAAAACGCACAAAGCGATCGGCCGCTCGCCGATTGCGGTCATAGAGTTGCTGAAGGTCGGCGAAGAGTTACAGGCGCTGCGGATCAACATCCGCGAAGTCGTGAACTTTTCCGAACAGGCGGAACTCGCCGGCGAAGACGACAAAGCTGAAGAGTATCGCGAGTGGACCATCGAAGGAATCGAGAACATTAGCAGGATTTTCAAGAACGCGCTGAAAGAGTGGGAGAAGCTCAAGAAAGAACAGAAAGCGCAGCGCGGCAAGAAGACGAAGAAGGTTTTGCGTCTGCGTGGTCGCGTGGCGCGCCTGCGCATCGAAATTGCCGACGAAATCAAGCGGCTCAATCTGACTGAGCGTTCACGGCAGCGCCTGATCAATGCGATTCGGAACGTCCAGAAGGAAGTGCGTTCGGCCGAACGTGAACTTTCCACCTACACCGAAAAACTCAATGCCAAGAAGCGTCTGAAAGCAGACGATCAGAAGGCCTACAAAGGCCACGTGGCCAACGCCAAGAAACGGCTGCGCACAGTCGAAGACGACTTTCATATTTCGCCCGTCGAAGTGAAGCGTTCGTTGCAGAACATCGTGACGGGCGAACAGCAGACTGGCCAGGCGAAACGCGAACTGGTCGAAGCCAACCTCCGTCTGGTCGTGTCAATCGCCAAGAAGTACACAAACCGCGGTCTGCAGTTTCTTGATCTGATTCAAGAGGGCAACATCGGTTTGATGAAGGCCGTGGATAAGTTCGAGTGGCGGCGCGGCTACAAGTTCTCCACGTATGCAACCTGGTGGATTCGCCAGGCAATCACCCGCGCGATTGCCGATCAGGCGCGCACAATCCGCATTCCCGTGCACATGATCGAAACCATCAACAAGCTGATTCGCACCTCGCGCGCGCTGGTGCAGGAACTGGGCCGCGAGCCAACCAGCGAAGAAATCGCGAAGAAGATGGACATTCCGGTTTCGAAGGTGCGTAAGGTCTTGAAGATTGCGCAGGAGCCGATCTCTCTCGAAACGCCCATCGGCGAAGAGGAAGATTCGCACCTCGGCGACTTCATTGAAGACAAATCAATCCTGAACCCCTCCGACGCGGTGGTGGCGTCGAATCTGCGCGAGATCACTGACGAAGTGCTTGCGACCTTAACGCCGCGCGAAGAGAAGGTAATCAAGATGCGCTTCGGCCTCGGCACAACTGGGTCAGAACACACGCTCGAAGAAGTCGGCCAGCACTTTGCCGTGACGCGCGAACGCATTCGCCAAATTGAAGCGAAGGCGCTGCGCAAACTGCGGCATCCCTCGCGATCGCGGAAGCTGAAAGCGTTCCTCGAGACTGTGCAGCACAACTAGTCTGGGAGCGCGGACGTCCTCGTCCGCATTGGCGAAATCGCGAACTGACTGGATTTGAAAAAAACTGAGCGAGCTTCGCTCGCTTTGGGGACGAGGAG
>DATNEI010000086.1:0-10066 GCA_035606795.1 Pyrinomonadaceae bacterium | reverse complement strand
TAAAGCAAATGGCAATCTCTGTAGCACGTCGCTCGGCGTTCGATATCCTGCGCAGAGTCGAGACTGAATCGGCGTACGCCTCGGTGCTGTTGGCCACGCTCGACACCGACATGCGCCATGACGATCGTGCCTTGTGCCGCGAACTCGTGTTGGGCGTCTTGAGACGGAAGCTGTGGCTTGATCGGGCGATTGAGCATTTAGCCGATCGAAAATTTGAGAAGTTGGATTTGTCTGTGCGTCTCGCGTTGGAACTGGGACTTTATCAATTGAGGTTTCTCACGCGCGTTCCGTCGTCGGCGGCGGTGAACGAATCGGTGACTTTGGTCAGGGCCAGTCGTGAACAATCCGCCGCGGGCTTCGTGAATGCCGTGCTCCGGCGCGCCACCCGTGAACCGAATTATGAACCGGCGACCGATATTTCGGACCCAATCGAAAAACTGTCGGTCGAGACGTCTCATCCGCGTTGGCTGCTCGAGCGATGGATAGACGCATTTGGATTTGACGAAGCCGCCGCATTCGCGCGCGCGAACAATGAAACGCCACCGACTGCATTTCGGCTCACCAGCCTGGCACAAACAGAATCGGCGATCGACGAGTTGAGAGCGGCCGGTGCGGAACTGATCCCTTCAAAGATTTCTCCGGACGGCTGGCGCGCAAATGGCGCCGGCGCTGTGCTTCACGACCTCGCCCTCAGCGGAATGATTTACCTGCAAGACGAAGCGTCTCAACTGCTGCCGCACGCGCTTCAGCCTCAAGCCGGTGATCGCGTGCTTGACGTTACTGCCGCGCCGGGTAGCAAGGCCACGCACATCGCGAAGATCGCGCCGGGCGCTGAGGTCATAGCCGGTGACATTCACTCACATCGCGCGAAGACCATGCGCCAGCTCGCGGCGAAACAAGGCGCACGAATTCATGTCATCATTCATGACGCTGTCAAGGCGCTTCCCTTTCCAAAATATTCGTTCGATCGTGTGCTGCTGGATGCTCCCTGCTCCGGGACCGGCACCTTGCGCCGCAATCCCGAGATTCGTTACCGGTTGAAAGCGGACGACATCGTGCAGCTTTCCGCGCAGCAAACGCGGATGCTCGAGAACGCCTCACTCGCACTGCGTCCGGGGGCACGATTGATTTATTCAACGTGCTCGGTCGAGCCTGAGGAAAACGAATGCGTAATCAATGCGTTTCTCGCGAAGTATCCGGACTTTGCGCGGGTACAGCCATCTGCGCCCGGTTCTTTGATCACCAGCGAGGGCTTCGCCCGAACCTGGCCGCACCGTGATGGCTGCGATGGCTTTTTCTTTGCGACTCTTGAGCGGCTCCGTTGAGTCAGATTACGCCTATCGCTGGCGGTGACGGCCATGTTAGACTCGCCGTTCGCGGATCGACACCGCTTTTGGACGATATTCCATTCCATGACGTCAGCCGTCCGGCAAATCCTTCTGATAATCAAACGAATCGCGATTGTGATTGGAATAGCGATCGCGTTTTCGCTGGGCTTGCTGGGAGCGATTTATCTTTCGTTACGCAGTTCAGAAACACGCGTGCCCGACATTGTGGGCAAGGATCGCACGGCGGCGGAGACAACGATTGAAGATGCCGGGCTGAACTTTCGGGTAAGAGCCACGCGAGCGACTGCCGAGACTAAGCCGGACATTGTCTTGATTCAACTGCCGGCAGCCGGCGTAACGGTAAAGGTTGGCCAAACAGTCGCGGTCGATATCAGCCGAGCCAGCGCAAATGGCGAGGCCACCACTCCGGCGAACGCCAACGACAACGCCTCGAGCAATCAAAATCAAAACACAAACAGCGCGTCGTCCAGCGCGAGTCCAACCCCGACACCCAAAAAGAGACCCTCGCCGCGGGCGAACGACAACGCTAACGCGAATCGAAATCAGAACCGAAACGCCAATGCGAATAGCGTCATTAGGAACAGCAACGGAAATACTACTCATGCGCCGACGCCGGCGGTGGGAGCGAACGCGAACAGCGCACCTGCGAATGGCCCCGCTCGCAATGTGAACGCCAATCGCCGACCGGCGCCGACGCCTTAGTACCGAACCGCAAGCAACAGCGAGCGGATCATAGTCTCAATTCTGAAAGCAGCGAGAACTCTATGACTTCGCATCACGCATCGATGATCGATATTGCCCCCTCGATTCTGTCGGCAGATTTCGCGCGTCTGGGCGAAGAAATCGCCACCGTTGAACGGGCCGGGGCCTCTTTACTGCACGTTGACGTGATGGACGGCCGCTTCGTGCCCAACATTACGATTGGACTGCCGGTGGTAAAAGCCATTTCGCGTGCAACCCGTTTACCTATTGACGCGCATCTGATGATTGTTGAGCCGGGCCAATATGCCGAGCAGTTCGTAAAAGCGGGCGCGCAGATGGTTTCGATTCATATAGAAGCAGATGCTCACGCGCATCGGACGCTGTCAGGAATTCGCGGAGCGGGAGCCCAGGCCGGCATTGCTATCAACCCCGGCACATCGCTGGCGGCGATCGAAGAAACTCTGAAGTTTGCGGATTATGTGCTGCTGATGTCGGTGAACCCGGGGTTCGGCGGTCAAAAATTTATTCCCGAGTCCCTGGACAAGCTGCGCCGTCTGCGCCGCATGATTGACGAGCGCGGACTAAAAACTCGCATTGAGATCGATGGCGGAATCGATGCGGATAACATCGCCGAAGTCGCCGCCGCGGGAGCGGAAATCATCGTTTCGGGTTCAGCTATTTTCGCCGCGGATGAGCCGGGTGTGGCGTTGCGCCGGCTGCGTGAAGCCACGGTCCTTTGGGTTTGATTTGCTTGCTGATTCAAGAAGTTAAGCGTCCTGATTCAGCGGTGGACACTTTCCCGCTGGAGATTGACCGCTTTCTCCTCTAGAATCTCGGTTTGTTTTTGTGGAGGCTTTTTCGATGAGTTTTTTATTCACCTCAACTCGCTGGCATAGAGTTTTGCCTGTCGCCATTCTGACTGCGGCATTGCTCGCGCCAGGTCTGACGCAGACGCGCGTGCTCGCCCAACAGGGCCGAAGCGATCTAACCAACACGCAACGGCTCAACGTGATGAAGTCGAAGCTGGAAGCCATGCGCCGCTCGCTTTCATCGGCAATGGCCGCGATTAATTCCAGCGACAAAGGTGACAAAACGAAAAACCCTGACGATCCCGTCCAGCGACTGCGCGGATTGGACAAAGAGGCCGGCTCAATTCTCAGCGAAGTTAATGACCTGGTCGTAAAAGAAGACAAAGCGGAAAAATACGACACCTCAAAATTAGGCAGCCTCGAACAATCCGTCACGGATTTGAATACGCGAGTTGACGCGGCGCTGCAATCGACCGCCAGCGCTCGCGGCGGCGAGACGCCGAACTATCACCCGAAGGAAAAGAGCAACCGCCGTTTGTTTGGTCTCCTGCCCGGGAAAAAGCACGATAAGTATGAGGAATTGACCGGCACTGTCGCGCCCGGACGTGATCGCGTTCTGTTCGTGGAAGCGGCCAGGGAAGTTCGCAAGGGTAATCACGAAACGGGACGATTACTGTTTACGACGATCATTAATACGTATCCGGATTCGGCATACTTGCCGCTGGCTAAGCTGGCTATCGCCGATTCGTTTTATCTGGAAGGGACAACTGCTTCGTTGACCCAGGCCGGACAGGCTTACGAAGACTGGCGCACTTTCTTTCCCACTGATCAGCTGGCTGACGACGCTTTGTTGAAAGTCGCCGAGACTGAAATGCGGCAGATGGGTTTGTCCGACCGCGACATCAGCCACGCGCGCAAAGCTGAACAGCGATTAAAGGCGCTTTTGCAAAGATATCCCCAGACAGATTTGCGACCCACCGTCGAAGCGCATTTGCGCGAGGTGCAGGACAATCTGGCAATGCACAACCTGCAAGTGGCGCGGTTTTATGGGGGCAGGTACGAAAACAAAAAAGGCGGATTGAAAGGCGAGCAGAATCGTCTGGCGGAGATTGTCGAGAAATATCCCAACTTCTGTCTGATGGACGAAGTCCTGTTCCGTCTCGGCTCAACGTTCCAGGAAGAAGAAGAGCCCGATGAGGCGGCCAAGCTATATCAACAACTTGTGCGCGACTATCCGAACAGCGAATACGTTGATAAAGCCAAAGACCAACTCAACGTCATCGGCGCTCCCATCCCCAATCCCGATCCGATCAAGAAGGACATCGCACCGTGCGAGAAGCTTGGTTTCATGGCGAACATGATGCAGCAGATCTCAGGCAACGCGAATGTCACCACCAACCATGATGGCATTTTGATCACTCATAATGGCGAAGGCACGGACTTGATCGATAAGGCCATCGCCAACAATGGAGAATTGCCTGAGAACGTGCAGCCGGTGATTCAGCGCGGCACAAACCCGACTACGGCTGAACGTCCCCGCAGTACCCAGCAACCAACGGCCACACCGAAGCCTTAGTTTTAGCGGCTGGAACCTGCAACTTTCAAAAAAATTGACCGCTAGCGTCCGCTCGCGTTTTCACGTAGCATTGCGCGAGCATGCCGCCCACTGCTCAAGACGAACTCGATCGTCGTCATCGTGCTGCCACGACGGTGGTGCTGATCTTCTTCATACTCGACGCTCTGTTGGTGGCTATTGCCTATTTTGCGGCCACCAAAATCTTTCGACCGGCCGATCCAAAGATTGCCATGGGTCTGTGGCTGGTGATTCTTGTTTGCGGCTTGGGCGTCTTCGTGCTTCGTCGCACCCGCTTTTCAGCCATGCGGCTTCAGGACCTGGCCGCGGTCAAGGGAATCTCTGCCTTATTGGCGACGTTACAGGGAACAACAATTCAAATTGCGGCGATCGCGGGCGCGATTGGCCTCCTGGGCTTCATCATCACGATTATCACGGCCGATTGGAGCAACATGCTCCGCGCCGCCGGCGTCTCAGTCATCGTTTTGATCTACTGCTATCCATTCAAGAGCGCCTGGGAACGCACCGTCCGTCAACTCGCCCCGTCAGAACCTGCACCTGAGACCAGAATCACATGACAAAAAGACTCGTCCTGCTCGCAGCCGCCTTACTCTTCATCGCGCCCGTTGCGCATGCGCAGCGCGCGCAAACACCTGATGCTTTAGTGAGAGACTTGTACGCCGCTCACAAGAACCGTCGCACCGATCCATTCTTCCAGACAAAATCGCGCACACGCCTGGACAAGTACTTTGCGAAAGATCTTGCCGATCTTATTTTGAAGGACGCGGCGAACGCGGCGGCCAAAAATGAAGTCGGCGCGTTGGACGGCGATCCGCTCTACAACGCGCAGGACATGAAGATTACAGCTTTCCGCATCAAGCTGCCGATGTTTGGCGAAGGCAATCGCGACCTGGCCGACGTCCCAGTGACTTTCAAAAATTTCGGCAAAGAACAGACCATCCTGGTGCGCGTCGAGCGCGATCGCCGGAAGATTTGGAAAATCACGGACATCTCCTATCCCGGCAATGACGAATCTTCCTCATCACTGCGAAAAATTCTTAGCGCAGGTCACTAGCGCCACTGGAAACGCATGCGAAGCACGCACGCTCTAGTCCCAATCATACTGATTGTCGCTTCGATCTTTCCTCTAGCTGCACTGGCACAGAAAGACGATGATGCCTGGCCGTCGATGTCGTATTTGCGGAGCGATTACCGGCAAGTGAAGGTGGTCGCGCGCGTGAATGTGCGCACCGCGGAAATCGTAAATACGATCGGCGGCTACGAAGACTGGCACCTAACCGGCGAAGTCATCGAGCCCTTCAAAGGAAAGTTTCGCAAGAATGAGGCGATCGATTTCTACCACGGCGCCGAGAAGGGTTTTCGGCGCGAGCAGTTTCTCGGCGACAAGATCGTCTTTCTCGAGCGGAACTATGTGGAGAAGGAAAAGCGCTGGGTCTGGGCAGTGCTCGAGAATTCAACGCTTCCCGACAACGCCGATCGCGCAAAGAAGCTGCGCGCAATTCGGCGCTCACAAAGCAAACATCGAACTCACTAGTTGACGGCCAGGCTGCTGGTTACTTTCCCACCGTAGCTACCGCGGCCCGACATGGTTTGCGCGGCGCTGCGGCGGCGAATAAAGCTGGCGCCATCTTCTGGCGAAATCAATCCCTTATTGATCAGATCGTGGGTGGCCGCTTCGAAGGTCATCATGCCGATGCCGCGGTTCGTTTGCATAATCGAAGCGATTTGATGCGTCTTGCCTTCGCGAATAAGGTTCGCAATAGCGGGTATGTTGACCATAATCTCCATCACCGGGACGCGTCCTTTTTGATCAATGCGCGGCAGTAACGATTGCGCCACCACGCCGCGCAGACTTTCCGCCAACATTACGCGAATTTGCGACTGCTGATTCTCTGGAAAGACGTCGATGATTCGATCGACAGTCTTGATCGCGCTGTTCGTGTGCAAAGTCGCGAAGACCAGGTGTCCGGTTTCCGCCGCCGTAATCGCCAACGAAATGGTTTCCAGATCGCGCATTTCTCCGACCAGGATGATGTCCGGATCTTCGCGCAATGCGGCGCGCAAAGCTGTGGCAAAAGATTTGGTGTGACTCGCCACCTCACGCTGGCTGATCAGGCACTTCTGATTCTCGTGCACAAACTCGATCGGATCTTCGATGGTGATGATGTGCGATTGCTGGCGCGTGTTGATCTCATGAATGAACGCCGACAGCGTGGTGCTCTTGCCCGAGCCTGTGGGTCCCGTTACCAAAATCAGACCTTCGGAAACGTTCACCAAATCCGCGAGCTGCTCAGCCAGATTCAATTCGCCAATCGTTTTGATCTCGTGCGGGATCAGCCGAAAGCAGGCGGAGATGCCGTGCCGTTGCATGAACACATTCACACGAAAACGACCTACGCCGGGTAACGGGTAACTGAAATCGAGATCGAGGTTTTCGTTGAACTTCTCTTTTTGATTGTCGGTCAGCACCTCGAAAACGAGGCCCTGACAGGTCTCAGCTGAAACACTCTTGAAGTTCTGCTTGACCATTTCTCCATTGATTCGCATGAAAGGAGCCGAACCGCTGGTCAAGTGCAGATCGGAAGCGTTCTGCTGACGCATTTGCCGGAGGAGGTCGTCTATTCGGGCCATAAGTTAGTTTTCATCCGATCTGTACACACACCGCCAGTGACGGGGCTTATTCAAGTTCAAGATCATGGTGCGAGGATTTTCATTCAGCCGTAGTTAGTATTCGTGGACTCCCTGGACCAGGGGTCCGCTCGCGTTGAGTGCCCGCCGCACGGCATCCGAATCGTATTGCATTAACGATGTTCCGGCGCCATCTGTATTAAACGTCGGTGCGAGAAAAGGTCCACTCGTCCGATTAAAACGGGCCACCGCCATAGCGCCAGTCAACTCGCCATTACCGGCGCCCGAGCGTTGGACAATTCCGTCACCCAGTACGAGAATCAAACCATCGAAACTTGGATTGCCGTTTAGAGTCAGCGTGCCCGTAACGACTAGCAAGCCGCTGCCGCCATCCAGAACACAATTGCCGTCGACAAAGGTGAGACCACCATTCGGCGAGCCATTATAAGAAGTATAGTATTGCTGTTGACCTATTGCCTGCGACATTAGCCCCTCGTCGCCGTACAGATAGGCCCGTGCTCCCTGCGGCCCATCTGTCGTCTGGAGATAGACCGGTAGGTTGGAAAGTGGAATGGTCGCGGCCTTGGGACTAACTACCGTATTCTTAGTATCAGAATTGAGTTCAACGGTCATGTCGCCATTACAGGTGGCGCCAAACGTCGGCAATATTGCGGAACTGGCCCGGTCATGACCGCTGTAATCTTTCGCCGCACTATCTCCGGCAGTGAAATTAACCGCGGGGTTGCAATCGTCGGCGCCGCGGATCATCAGCATTGCCGGCGGCGCGTAATCTAAGCTAGTGCGCTTCACAATCAACTCAAGGTGCTTTTCAGCGTTCTTCGGACCATAACCGTGAACGCGGAGTAACAGCCGCGCCGGCTCGGTGTTGGCCGGAGTAGTTGCGGCATCCGGATCGCTAACTTCAACGCTGTATGCTAAACCATTGAGCGGTGAGTAATTTGCCGTTAGGGCGACGCGATCAGGGTTTCCGTCAGCGCCGCTGTAGTTGTAATTCAGCCAACCCGACAGGTGCGCTATGCCGCTGTGATCGTTTGATTTGTTGGACTGATTAGGCGTGATCGCTTTAAGAAAATCGATTTTGGAGTTTGCCGGCATACCACCCATCGGACTCACGTTACCGCGCAAAACGTTCAGCGTGTCCTGAAGCCCGGATTCGGCGGCGTAATAAGCCTGCATCTCTGCCGTCGCATCGATGGCCGTCCGGGTCGACAATCCAGTTACGAGCACTAAGGCTCCGCCTGTAACTACGAGCAATGTGGAAATAAGCAACACCATAATTAAGGCGGCGCCGCGTTCGCTCTTGGCTTTATTTGTGTTTGCCGTTCCGGGATTCATTTCAGATTCCTCCGCTAGTAAATGGACTTGTTGGCGTTGCGTAAAGCGACGTCACTGGTCAATAGGACAGGGCGCGCCGGCTGGTAACCCGGGTCACCCGGTCTCCCGGTCGCAACCAACTGCACACAGACAGCAATCACGACATACTTCGCCGCTGCGGGCGCGACTTCGGCCTGGGATTGACCAGAAATATCGCAGGGCGCAGCTGTGGTTCCCGCGTTGTAAGTCACTCGCTGCGCGAAATAATGAATGTGAAGGCTGTCGAGGCGGTTTGCCAGAACTGTCGAAGCGGGCCCACCGTCAGCATAGGCGTCGTATCGCGCCAACAAACTTGTCTGGTTGGTGGGATAGATGAAGTACTTGACGTCTTCGCCCGCATCTTCGTCCGCAACACCTATCCCGTTGCGAGCCGCCAGACTTGCCGACGTCTCAAACTTATTCAGATTGGCACGAATGCGAATAGTGCTGTTGCCATTACCATCAGTAACCGAATCTCCCGCAACAATACCGTTATCAACAAGATTGAATCCGGCTTGGCCAATTTCCCGCGACATAATGTTTAGCGCCCGCTCGGCATCGGCCATCGCGTCCACATTGTCATTCGCGCGCGCGCGAATATTGAGTGCTCGGGCCAGCATCGTGGTGGCGATTCCGAGCACGACGAGGGTAATCGTCATGGCGATAATCAATTCGACCAGCGAGAAGCCCGCCTGGGCCTTCCTGGATTTCAATTGCCGTGTCATCAAGTTCACCTTTCTCTACAGCGAGCGGTTCGGGCCGAGAAGCTGTGAAGTGCGTTGAGAGACGATGGTCACTGAACCGAACATTGATGTGACTGTCCGAGCCCAGGGAGCGCTATCGCTCGAGGGAACCACCCGAATCTGAATTGTCTTGGTGCGGACAGTACCGTTTTGCGAATTAGAATCAGTAATCGTGGTAAGCACCTGATAAGACCGTCCGCCGCGCACAATCACCGTAGTAACCCCAGCAGTCGCCGCCAACCCAGCGTCAGTGAATCGCAGATTGCGAAATTGCTCCATCTGTTGTTGCGCGACAGCCATGGCCAATTCGCGATCGCGAGCGCTGCTGTTGTTCTTTGCGGCGAAGAAAAAACATGAAGCTATTCCTAGGCCCACAATTGCCAGCAGCACCATCGCAATCGAGGTCTCCAGCAGGGTGAACCCTGCTTCTTTGCCCTGGCGCGTTTGCTTCCGGTTATCGATGACTATTTTCACGTCTATGAACCTCCGATTACTGAACAGTCACGGTTACGGTCTTCGCAGTGCAGCCCGTCGACGAGAACGTCACGGCGCCACTCGCTCTCTTGACTGTGACCTGGAATAGAGCCGCCGCTGTCCCGCTGACGCTCTTCGAGGTCGGCGCTACTTGAATTTGCCCACTGTTACTCGACACGGCGGTGATCGTTCCGGAGCCCGTAATATTGGTACGATTGACAGAAACGCTTCTCGAGCCGTTGCTGACGATCGTGAGCGAGGTCGGATTCGCAACAAGCGAGCACCCTGTCGGCGTTGCCGATGGGCTGGGACTAGCGCCTGGAGATGGACTGACTGTCGGCGTGGGCGTCGGATACGCTGAAGGCGTCGGCGTCGGAGTCGGATAAGCAGTCG
>DATNEI010000009.1:0-16596 GCA_035606795.1 Pyrinomonadaceae bacterium | reverse complement strand
GCCCCAGACTGCGGCCGTTAGTAGCAGTCTGAATTCGCTGGCCGGTATCCGCGCCCGCGCAGTTACGCTCCCGCGTCACACTGCTGCGACCGTCGCCGCAACGCGCGTTGCACGAGTTTCCCCTTGCGTAGCGGCGGAGGTGTTGACCAATCGGGTGCTCCACAAAAAATCGAAATTGTGTTTGGTAATTATCCTCTGTTACGTCCTCGACCTTCATGGGGAACACTCCGACGCAAAATCTCAATCCGATCTAATCAGGAGATGCGGTAATGCTTAATATCCGATCCGCCTACAATTCTTTGCCACTCAACCTGCGCGCGATGCGCAAAAAGCTTGCCGGGAACATCACGCTTGCTCTGATGCTCTCCCTGCTCGTGGTTACCACCGTGACGCTGCAAATAGTCACGAGGCCGGTGAGTTCTACGCCTGTGGCAAGCGCAGTTAAGGCCCGTACCGCGCCCGCGGCGGCTCCTGGCAAGGGATTTTTCCATGCTGGTCACGAGATGTCTGTTTCCTATAGCGGCGTAGGACAGCAAGCGTTGCAATCCGGCGCGGCGCGCCCGTTGACTTTGGCTGCAGGCGATTTCGATCTCGACGGCGCACCTGATTTGGTAACGGGTTACGCTACCGCGGCAGGCGGTATATTGACTTTACAGCGCGGCAATAAAGATGCTTTCGCTCCCAACAGTTCGGCGGTCTATAAGGCGATCCAAAAGGGTGTAATATCTTCAACCTTCGTTGAGTCGGCCACTACATATCTATTGCCCGGCGCGCCCGATTTCGTCTTAGCCGAAGATTTTAATAACGACGGAGTCAAGGATGTGCTAGCGGCGTCGCGCGACGGTGGTTTGTACCTTCTGACTGGCGATGGCATGGGTGATCTCTCAGCCCCGGTCAGCATTGAGTCAGCGGGGCGCATAACCGGCATCGCTGCGGGCCAGTTCAACCGGCCTGATGGCTTGATTGACTTTGCGGTCACAGTCGTTGGCGCCCAGGGACCCATGGCCCTCGTTTATCAGGGCGTCAAGGATGGACTGTCAAAAACGCCGTTCAGTTATTCCTTGCCCGCAGAAGCGACTTTTGTGGGTCTGGAAAGTCTGGATGGAGATATCTTTTCTGACCTGGCGGTCGCCGCGGGAAATCAACTGGTGATTATCCATGGCCGAAAGAGTGGCTTAGGTGGCCCAGAAACACCGGGACAGAGAGAGACGATCGACCTGCCGTTTCGCGTAGAGTCCGCAGTTTTTGGTGAGTTCACCTGGGATCGTGACAACCGGCCTGAGATAGCTTTGGTAGCCGAAGATGGATCTTCCCATCTGCTTGAGCGCAAGGATCTGGATACGCGCCCATTCACCGAAAAAGAGCAGGCGGCTTTCAATAAGGAAAGAAACCTGGGAACGCCCGCGGACGCGGCCACGCTGCGCAAACTTGAAGTTGAGTGGCAAAGTCGTAACGCGCCTGAATGGGTGGTCGCCGGTCTACTCGACGTAAATCTTCCCAGTACCGATGGGCTCAAGCATTCACTTTTGAAGCAGATCAGACTTCCGGGTGCAACGGATGGACTGCTTTCGTTGGATGGGGTGCGAGAGAAAATCCGAATCTCGCCCACGAGGCAGTCGCAAAACAAGAACGAGAATCAGCTTCAAGCCAGCGCAATTGAATCTCAACCGCTCGCGGAATTACCACTCGTCGGCCAGCCTGTCGCCGTTGCCGAACTACCGAAAAAAGTAAATGGCGACCGCGAGATCCTTGTCCTGAACTCAGATTCGCCCGTCCCTAACTCCGTCGTAATTTCCGCCGCCACGTTTCCGCAGGTTGATCGTTTTGACGATCCCCTGCTCAATCCGGTAGCGAGTCCGCAAAGCGCCCCGGAAGCGCAGTGCACCGTTGCAGCCAACGATTGCAGTTTGCGTGGAGCAATTATTTTCGCAAATCAAGCGGCGAACATTCCCGCCACCATCACCGTTCCCGCCGGCACCTATAACCTGACGCAGATCACAACCGGTGAGAACAACGGCCGTCTTGGCGATCTCGATGTAAAAGGTGACGGCACGGTCATTACAGGCGCTGGTTCAGGGACAACGACGATTCAATGGTCCGCCGCCGTCACGAATGCGAATCGTGATCGCTTACTTGAAATCAATCCAAATGTCGTCGCGGGTTTTGACTTTCAGGTTTCCGGAATAACTTTCACCGGGGGCTTTCTGCCTACCACCGGGTCGGGCGGCGCCATCATTGGCGGCTCGTCCACTTCGACTAGCACTTTCACTAATTGTGTGTTCACGGGAAACACCGCCAACAACAACGGTGGAGGGATAAGTCACAGTTCCGACGTTTCGACTCACAGTGTAACGCTGACTGGTTGTACATTTACGAATAACACGGCTTCACTTGGCTCGGGCGGCGGTCTTAATTACCTGGGAGCGGGCGACGTTACCACCCATGTTGGAGTTACCATTTCCGCCGGCACTGTATTCTCGGGAAACACCGCGGTTCAGGGCGGAGCTATGACTTTGGGCGGAAGCACGGGGGTGCAGACCTTCTCGCTTCCCAAGCTCGGTATCGTTAACAACACCGCGACTGCTGATGGCGGCGGAATCATGCTGAACAGCGGCGCGATGAACTTAAGCTTCTCGAGGTTTCTCGGTAACACTTCTGCTTCGTGCGGTGACGCTCTTTGTCGCGCGGGAGGCGCGGTGGGAACCGCCACGGCAACCAACAATTGGTGGGGATGCAATACTGATCCCACGAACGTAGCGGCAGCCCAGGAGGATGGCTGCGATGCGGTTGCGCCTGGCAGCGGTGGCACGAATCCGACGGTTAATCCCCGCCTGGTGCTTACGATTTCCGCAAATCCCGCTTTACTCTGTCGGGGCGCGACATCGACCCTGACTGCCAGCTTTCTGCTCGACTCGAATAACGGCGCTGTTTTGGCGAGTAATCTCGATCGGCTGATTGGTTTGCCAGTCACTTGGAACAACGCCATCAACGGAGCCATCAGTAGTCCGCAGACCTCGATTCAGGCGAACGGCACCGCGACTGCCACATTCACCACCGGCGCGAATCATGGCGCTGCCAGCGCGGACGCGACCGTAGACAACGGTACGGTGACGGCCTCGTTAACCGTTCCTGACTCATTTACTTCCGTCCAAACGGGCAACTTCGACGCGGCCACCACGTGGACGCCGCAGTGTGTTCCGCAGAGCGACGATTCGGTCACCATTGCCAATACGCACACCGTGTCGTTGCCGGCAAGCGATAGTATTGCCGACGTCACCATCAACGCCGGCGGAACGCTGAACACCAACGCGTTCAACCTCGACGTCAACAGCAGCAATAACCTGAAGAACTACGCCAGTGTGAACACGTGGAGTAACAGTGGTTCACTGTCGGGACTAGGGACGATCACTTTCAATGGCAACGGCGTTCGCCAGAAGCTGAACGGCACTACCACTTTCAATAATCTGACGATCAATCACACCAATGCCAATAACGTGGACGCGACGGGCTCGACCCTGACCGTGAACCAGTTGATGCGGGTGCAGGCCGGGACGTTTATCTCGAGCAGTACCTACAACAACGTCCAGATCGATAGCGGCGCAACACTGCAGGGAATCACCGCCACCACTATGAATGTGAGTGGCAATTGGACCAACAGCGGAACTTTCACTCCGAGTGGCAACACGGTCGTCTTCAACGGTTCGGGGTCACAGACGATCGGCGGCAACGCCACGACGACATTCAATGTTTTGACGCTGTCTAATACTGCCAGCCCCATCATCGTTAACCCAGCTGTGACCAATCAGATGAATGTCAGCAGTACGTTTACGATCAACGCAAACGTCACCCTGTCGCCGGCTGCTACCGCAGTTATCGGCGGGACCGGCACGATGACAGGCAACGGAACGGCGCTCGTATCGCGCATCGCTGCCACTCCGGATTTTCTGACTCAGTACCCGATTACCAACAAGACGCTAACGAACCTGACCGTCAATTACAGCGGCGCCGGTAATCAGACCGTTAACAACACTCCAGCCTACGGTCCGCTTACAATCTCCGGCACCGGCATCAAGACGTTGCAGGGTAATACACAGATCACCGGGAACTTGAATATTGCCGCGGCCACTTTCGCCGGCAGCACATTTAACTTCAGCCTCCGGGGCAACTGGACGAACAGCAGCACATTCGATCCAGGCACGGGCACCGTGACTTTTAACGGCACCTCCGGAACGCAAACGCTCACCGGCAATACGCCCTTCTTCAATCTCACGCTTAACAACCCTGGTGCGACGACGAATTTCGGTAGCACCACCACGACCATCGGCAACGATCTGGTCACAACTGCCGGCACGATGGATGGCAGTTCGTCCACGATCATATTCACCGGCGTCACGGATAACCTGGGCTCGATCAGCGGCGCGGCTGCGAAGAATTTCTTCAACCTGCAGGTTAACAGCCCCGCCACCATCAGCAACACGACAGGCGGGAACACCACCATCGAAAACAACTACGTCAACGATGGTGCGTTTACGCAGGCTGCGGCCCTGACCACCATTTTCGATGTTGATAATAGTGCCGATGGAGCCCACACCCTCTCAGGCGCGGGCACTTCGACGTTTGGTGGTTTCACAATCAACAACTTGAATACGCTCGATGCCGGTTCACACAATTTCAATGTAGTCGGCGCAAGCTTTACCGCGACCGGAACTTTCACCGGCAACACAAGCACCGTCACTTTCAACGGCGCCGCAGCGCAGGCGATCGGCGGAACCGGAACCAAGAACTTTGCGGGGCTGACGATTAACAACGCAAGTGGAGTGTCCATCACCGACACTGCGAGTGCTGTCGATGCGTCCGTGAGCGGCTTGTTAACCTTAACAACCGATCTAACGGTGGCGCCGAGCGGCATTTTGCAGCAAAGCGGCACTTCAACCGGGGCCGCTGATGTGATCGGCACGGTGAGACGGACCGACCTGGCGGTGGGTGTCGAGAAATCTTTTGGCAACCTTAACAATTCAATTCTCTTCAACTCCGCCACCGCCGTGCCGACCCAAATGGATTTCAATCTGGTTAAGTCCGCACCGGGCGCGCCATTTCCCGCGACCGTAAAGGTCGTCCCGCGCACTTATACTTTGACGCCGACCGGCGGCACCGGCATGTCTGCGACGCTGAAATTGCGTTATACCGATGCCGAGTTGGTGGGGCCGGCTATCACTGAATCGCGACTGATTTTGTGGAAGAACCTGGCTCCTCCGTGGACCCCCCAAGCTGGCAGCACGGTTGACGCGGTCAACAATTTCGTAAGCCTTAGTGGCGTCAGCTCGTTTTCTCAGTGGGCGATCGCGGAAGGATCCGACCTGACGCTGAGTAAGGCGAACAACGTCAGCAACGCGGCAGTTACGGGCCAGCCATGGAACTGGACGGTCACAGCGACGAACGTCGGCGCGCCCGTGACCTTCACGGCCGGTCAGACAATCTTAGTCGACAATTTGCCGAACAGTAATATCAACTATGGCAGTCCCGCGGTGCAGAACGTTTCGAACATCACGGGCAGTGCAAACATCCTCTGCACGATCACGAGTAACGATCTGACCTGTACCGCCAACGGCGGCAGTGTGACTTTCGACTCGAACATTGGCGTCAGTAAGTTTGATGTGGTCTTCAGCGCAACGCCGCTGGCGGTCGGTTCGTTTGCGAACCCGCGTGGTGGTGGCGGTGTGGCCCAAATCGATCCGAATGGCGTGATTGTCGAAAGCGCGGAAGGCAACAATACGGCAGCCAACACGGTCAACGTGACGGCGGCGGGCACGACCACGACCATTACCTCTGACAATCCTGATTCTTCGCTGCCGGGTCAGTCGGTTACGGTTAACTTCACAGTTACCGCCAATGCACCGGGGGCGGGTTCGCCCACGGGCACGGTAACGATCACCGTGAATGATGCGAGTGGTGATACTTGTAACGGCCCGGTAACGGCGGGCGCGGGCACCTGTAATTTGGTTTTGACCACTTCAGGCTCAAAGATCTTAACCGCCACTTATTCCGGTGACGCCAACTTCAATGGCAGCTCTGACACGGAAAACCACGACGTCATTGCCAGCAATATTTCCGCGCACGATGCGAAGGTTGCGGAGCCCGCGTCAGGGACGGCAAACATGCTGTTTACGGTGACATTGTCGACACCGGCGCCTGCGGCCGGGGTGACCGTGCACTACGCGACGGCCGATCAGGCTCCAGCGGCCGGCCATGCCGTTGCTGGTACCTGTGGGGGCGGGGGCGATTACGTCGCTATCCCTGACACAGTGTTATCGTTCGCGGCAGGTGAGCAATTCAAGACAGTTGCCGCGACCGTTTGCGCCGATGCTGATAACAGCGAACCCGACGAGACGTTTGTGCTGAATCTCTCCAACGCCACGAATGGCGTCATCGTCACTAACCAGGTCGTAGGTACGATTACAACAAACTCTCCCGGCACATTCCTGATTTCAGAATTGCGCACGCGCGGTTCAGCGGGCGCCGGCGATGACTTTGTGGAGCTTTACAACAACACGAACGCACCGCTGACAGTGGCAGCTAGTGACGCTTCGGCCGGCTACGGTGTCTATAAGATGGGTGCCGACTGTAACGCCAGCCCAGTGCTGATCGGCACCGTGCCGAACGGCACAGTCATCCCGGCGCGTGGTCACTACCTTGTGGTTGGTTCAGCTTATTCGTTGGCGAACTACGGAGGTACGGGAGCGGCCGCCGGCAACCTCACGATGAGTTCGGACATTGAAGACGATCACAACGTGGCAGTATTCTCGACGGCCAATCTGTTGAACATCTCTTCAACGAATCGGCTCGATGCGGCCGGATTCGGCACGAACACGGGCGGCGTTTGTGACCTGTTGCGTGAAGGGAACAACCTCGGCGCAGTCGGCGCGATGAACATCGACTACACGTTCTTCCGTTCACTGATTGTTGGTGGCAATCCGAAGGACACAAACGACAACGCATCGGACTTCCTGTTTGCCGATACTATGGGTACACCGGTCGCCGGTGTGGGACAACGTTTGGGAGCACCCGGACCTGAGAACCTCGCTTCGCCGATCAGACGTGACAACTCCGGCATCCTGCTGCCACTGCTGGATGGAACGGTGACTTCGTCCGTGGCGCCGAACCGGTTCCGTGATGCCACCCCAGCCGGCGGGAACGCGCCTCAGGGAACGCTGGAAATCAGGCGTCGAGTGCAGAATACAACCGGCGCCACGGTAACGCGTCTGCGGTTTAGGATCGTTGACATGACGACCGGCGGCCCGACGCCGCCCGCGGGCACGGCAGATCTGCGACTGATCACGTCATCGCCCGTAGTCATCTCCGGGATTACCGACCCGGCGACCTGCGCTTCGACCGGCACACCGGCTACGACACCATGTCAGGTGACCGTGCAGACGACGACGCTGGAGACACCGCCGGCACAAGCGGCCGGTGGCGGCTACAACTCGACAGTGTCGGTATCGATACCGGGAGGACTGGCGAACAATGCCAGCATTGACGTGAACTTCCGGTTGGGTGTAATGCAGCTCGGTACCTTCCGCTTCAAGCTGATTATTGAAGCGCTGCCGTAGCAAGAGCAGGAGCAGAAGGCAGCTAACAACAAAGAGCCGGTGGAATCGCGCGCAGAACGCTCGGTTACACCGGCTCAATTTTTCCTACTCAGACGCTTGCCTTATCCGGGGTGCGGCGTTAACATTCCGCACCGTCTACTGCATATTTTGAGCGTTACTTAAAAGAGTACCCGCCCGCAACGATCACTCCAGCGCGGCTGCCGCGCCGGGGTCGATAGCAGGCGATTCTGACAGCGGCTTTTTCTGGTAAATTTATCTGAAGACCTTAGACGCGGAGGTTTCGTTATGGTGGATTTTCTCCTGTCAATTGTAGGTCTGGCCTCGCTGGGTGGCGCAATTTACGAGTTTTATAAGTTCGTCACCGACCCGAACCCTGGGGGCGGCCACATGAACGGATGGATTGCGCTGGGGCTGGCGATTATTTTCTGCGCCTGCGCGCTCTTGCTTTTCCTGCGGCACGTTAACAAAGAAGAAGAGATTCACATCACCCAGTAGCAGTTGTGCGGCAAGTAAGTGCCGATGCAATTCCCGCCAGGTTGGGATTGCTTCAGAAACAACAGCCGGTGTGGATCATTGATTCATGTCGGCTTTCGGCGCGTGAAACAGACCGTTTGCGATTCGAGCGATCGGCTCGCGCAAACGGTCGTTTTGTGAAATGGCGTGCTCGCAGCCTCAAAACTATTTAACTATCGTTAGAGAGAAGGACATTCCACATGGCAATCGCTCTTTTGTTGTTACAGGAAACTATTCGCGGAACTCCGCCGACTTACTTCACACCGGTTTTCGTCGGCTTGCTGGTAGCTGGCGGCGTCGGTTGGCTGGTCGCCTCAGTCCTGGGCTTTGCGCGAGCGCGCGCCTTTGGCGCCTCGACCAGATGGTTTAGCTTCGCGGCGGTGTGTTTGCTCCTTCACCATGTCCAGTTCGTTTTGTTGGGATTTCTAATGATCATGGGCGCTCAGCAAAACGACTTCGACGCCGTTCTCCGTTTTGGCGCATTTCTAAATGTGTTTCTGGTTGTCGGGGCCATCTGCGCCATCATGGGCTTTGTCCGGCTGACCAATCCTCGTTAGCCCGATTAGCCGGTTGTGGTCTCTCCCAACTTGAAACCTGGAACTTGAAACCTGAAACTATCATTCATGGCGGGACGATTCGAAGTGATGATCGAGCGCAACTTTTCCAGCGCGCATCAATTGCGCGGCTATAAAGGAAAGTGCGAGAACCTCCACGGCCACAATTACAAGATCGAAATCTACGCGCGCGGCAGTGAGCTAAACCAGATTGGATTGTTGGTTGATTTTGTCGAATTGAAAGACGCGGCCAACGAGCTGGTCGCTTATCTCGATCATAAGAACCTTAACGAACTGGATCCATTTGTGAGCGAGCAGAACCCTTCGGCAGAGAATGTCGCGCGATTTTGTCTCGAGAAACTAGCCGCGCAGCTCAACGACGATCGCGTGCAGATTTATAAAGTGAGATGCTTTGAAACGCCAACCAGCGTGGCGACCTATTCGGTCGATTAGTTTCCGGACTACTTTCCCGCAATTTCCCGCAGATACTCTTCAAACAATTCGCGATCGCGTTCGCTCATGGCGCTGATTTGCGCACCAATCAGATAACCGTCTTCGCGCTTCTGGGCGCGGACGGGTGTCGCCTGAATTTCGATTGAACCGCCGTTCGGCAGATCGAGTTCAATCGACATCGAGCCTTCGCCTCCGCTCAAGTACTGTTCGTCGATTTGTTGCGCGTGCAGCATCACGGCCAAACCGCCCGTGCTCAGATTCACGGTGTGTCCCGCGACGGCGCGCATATGTTGCACGCCGCTCGCAGCGGCGTCCGCTTCGCGCAATAGCACGCTGAATTCCAGCCGCGCTTGCAGGTTTGCATCAAGTCGGGGAGATTGCCGCCGCTCTTCAGGGTTAGATGGCAATGTCGGGTTTCCTCTTGTTCGTTAGATTCAGTTGGCGCTCATCGGCTCGAACCCTATCTTGTACTTCTTAATCTTACTGTAAAGGCGCGGGCGATAAATGCCAAGCATATTTGCGGCTTTCTGTTTGTTACCGCCGGTTCGTTGTAAAGTGCGCTCGATGACAAACTTCTCGATGTCTTCGAGCGTCATGTTCGGCGGGATGTCCCAGGCCAGGGTGGGCGAGGCCGCGGACGGGGCGGTGCCGTTGTCGAAAGGCAGGTCCGGAGGTTCGATCAATTCGCCTTTCGCGAGCAGCACCGCGCGCTCGATTACGTTTTGCAACTCGCGCACGTTGCCCGGCCACGCATGGGCAAACAGTCGTTGATAGGCTGACTGCGAAAGTCCGCCCACGGGCCGATCGTATTTCTCGGCATAAAGTTTGAAGAAGTGGTCGGTCAGCAGCTGAATGTCTTCCATGCGTTCGCGCAATGGCGGGACGTGAATCGTAATCGTCGAGATGCGATAGAAGAGATCGTCGCGCAGCAGTCCATCACGAATCGCGTCTGCAGGCATGCGATTAGTGGAACAGATCAAACGAAAATCCACCGGATAACTTTTTTCCGAGCCAATCTTTCGGCAAGTACGTTCCTGCAGCACGCGCAGAAGTTTCGGTTGCAACTCCACCGGCATTTCCGCGATTTCGTCGAGCATCAGCGAGCCGCCCGCGGCGTGTTGCACCAGGCCTTCCTTGTCCGCGTGCGCGCCGGTGAAAGCCCCCTTCGCGTGGCCAAACAGCTCCGACTCAATTAACTCTTTGGGCAGCGCCGCGCAGTTCACTTTGATGAATGGCTTCTTGGCGCGCAATGAATTGTAGTGTACCGCGTTGGCAATCAACTCTTTGCCGGTGCCCGACTCGCCGACGATCAGCACATTCGCGTCCGACTTCGCGACCGACTCGATCGTCTCATAGATCGTTTGCATCTGTTTGGATGAGCCGATGATGTTGAAGTACTCGGCGCGCGTGGACAGTTGCCGCCGCATATTCGCAGTTTCGGCCATCAGCTCGCGACGTTCCAAAGCTTTCTCGACCAGTGGCGACAACTCTTCAAAGTCGAAAGGCTTCTCGACAAAATAGAAGGCGCCCGATTTGATCGCTTCCACCGCGGCCTGCACCGAGCCGTAACCCGTCACTACGATCACTTCAGTCGCCGGTCGCGCGTCCTTCATGTGACGCAGCAGTTCCAGACCGTCCATGTCCGGCAATTGCAGATCGCAAATCACCAGGTGAGGCACGCTGCCGTCAAACAGATCAATCGCCTCAGTCCCACTCGAACTGACATCTACGGTGTAGCCCTCTTCCGTCAGATGCTGACGGAGAGAGTCGCTCATCATTGGTTCGTCATCGACCACCAGGATCCGAATATCTTTGTTTCGTGCTTTTGTCATTCCTTCTTAACTAAACCCCCTGTTTTATTCGGAGAGAGGTAAGTTCACTTTGATTGCTTTATCTTCAAATTCGACAACTCCACCCTGCGCTTCGATTATGCGCCTGGCGAAGGTGGCGTGAATTCCCGGAGCTGACGCACTCGATTGCCGCGCCAGTCCGCCCCACTCAACGAGTGCCTGTGGTAAACCGTCGTTCGCGATGCGCTCGAGTTTTAGAGTTACCATTGAGTCGCCGGCGCGGCGCGAGAGTGCTTCACGCGTGAGCGCGCTGAAAGCCTCAGCCAAAGCGTGCGGATCGAAAGCGCCGGCTAGCTTCTCGAGTGTTTCTTCGCCCACAGTGCTAATCAGCGGGCCGCTGACCCGGTATGCAGGATCGTGAACCGCTGAATGGGCTATCGCGCGCAAGTCAGAATTCGGCTGGCGACGAAGATCAAGCGGTTGTGCATAACGCACCAAGGCGGCCATTTCTTTCGCGGCATGATCCAGACCGGCCACAAGTTTTTCGACAGTTTCCCGCTCAGTAGTCGCGGTTTCGTCGCGATCGAGGCGCTTCCTTAAATATGTGGCGTACAATTTGAGTCCGTTAAGTTGGTTTTTGAGATCGTGGACGATTCTGAGCGTCGCTCGCCCCAAGTCTTCAAGGGCCTTTGCGTCCAGTGATTTAGCGGGTGCAAACTCCATCGGGAAGCGGGGATAGTAACGTCAAAGCTGTACGAAATAAACGCGATTGAGTTGTGATTTTGTGTCGCGTTTTCGTCCGTCGTCACAATCAATTGGAATGATCGTATGCTAGCAGTGCAATCAGATGTCGTCGGTTACCGTTGCTAAACAAATGCGTCACAAAGCGTTATTTCTTGTTGTTGAAGATTTCGAGGACAGCCGGTTCATGATGCGTCAACTCCTCGAGATGGCTGGTCACAAGGTTGTCGAGGCCACGGACGGCGAGCAAGCTGTAAAGGTGGCCTTGGAGAAAAAGCCGGCGATCATCCTGATGGATCTAAGTCTGCCCAAGCTCGACGGACTTGCCGCTACACGCGAGATTCGCCGTCATAAAGGGCTTCGTAATGTGCCCATTCTCGCGGTTTCTGCTCATGATGGCGATGAATCGCGAGCGGCGGCGTTGGAGGCGGGCTGCGACGATTATGTTACCAAGCCGATCGACTTTGATCAGCTCAACACCCTGGTCCGTCATTATCTGTCGAAATCCCACTGAAAGCCTGTAAGTCGTTGTACCGTAATCGCTCGCGGGCTGGCCGATTACATGGCAACCAGCCGCTGCATCGCGTCACCGCAAGCAGTCTTCCGCCTACTTCCAGGTGGCACATGCCTTGAGTCGTGTGAATAATGTGAGTTCCTGCGGATCTACCTCTTGCGTTGTCAGTTAGCAGAGAGAACCAGGAAGCGGAAAACTACCTCCCGGGCCTCACACGTTTCCGATGAAGGAACGCAACGCGTCAGAGCCCCTCTGCTCGGCGGGCAAGGAGTCGATCATGAACAGCGAATTGGGTATCCCACACCATCGCGCACGCCTCGAGGAGGGCGTGATCAGAACGGACCGTGTCGGCGGCGAATTCGTGCGGCAGACGAGTCATGAGTTACGGACGCCTTTGAACGTAATTATCGGCCTTTGCCAATACCTCGAACGTGATCAGGAAACGCCGCTCAACGAAAAACAGCGAGATACTGTTTCGCGGATGGAGCGTAACGCTCAAGCGCTCTTAGTGAGCGTTAATCGGCTATTGGAAAATCTTCGCAACGGTAAGTATGAGTGACTCAGGTTGGTTTCTGGAATAAAAACGAGATTAGCCGTGGCGGCTTCCCCTCATCATCTTCGTGCCACCATTCTTTGACTCTGCATAGCGACAGTCCTTGTGCTTCGGCCTCATCAATAAAGCTTGAAACGTTATGCACGAAGGCCGTTATATGCGTGGTGCCGTTAGCATGCTGAAAGCGAGCCTGCGTTCCAGAATTCTGACGCTGCGGGTGTAACTCGCAAATGAAGAACCGGCCGCCGGCGGTTAACACCCGCGCAGCTTCTGAGAAAATGAAATCGAGATTCTCGATATGTTCGAGCACGAGGTCGCAGACCACCAGATCGAAAGTATGATCGTCGGCTTGCCACGGCTTTGTGATGTCTGCGACTTGGAAGGTGACTTTTGGTGAAGGGATCCTCGCCTTCGCTTTGTCGATCATCCCCCTTGAGAAGTCCCACGATAAAACCCGGTGACCAATCTCTGTTAACAGCCCGGTGTTCTTTCCGGTGCCACAACCAAGCTCGAGAATTGATCCGCAACACAGCTCGTGCAATTCCTCTCGCGCCACCTGTTCGTCCAGGTCGCGTGTGCGGTTTTGATCAGAATCGTACGTCGCTGACCACGTGTTGTAAGCGTCTTCGATCTTCACTTATGTAATGCTGTTATTGGTCGACTGTGGCAAGGGCAGGAGCTGGATGTCTTAGCACACTAGGCCCTGCGGAATCAGTTGCCGCACCTCGCGCACGAAAATACCGGCGGGCGAAGCCTAAAGCGAGTAGCGCTGCACACGTACCGCTCAAAGAAAAATAGAAGAGTTCCTTGAGCGCGTGCGGGTTCTCCAGGAAGTAAGTCAGGCCTGGAGGTTCGTAAGTGTTTGCAGGTAGGGACGGGCTCTTAAACAGCCGGTGGAGATTAATCGACGAATAGTATTTGAATTCGGGGTGCCGGGTAACTTGATGCAGTTCTTCAATATTCTGAAAATACGGCGGATCGATTGAGTCAACAATTAATTGCCGCCCGTCGTTCAGCGTGACCAGCGCGACGACATGCTCGCGCTGGCCCTCCAGGTATAGCCGCTGCGCACGAATCCCCACGGATTCGGCCATGTTGATGAAGGCGCGAGTTGACTCGCCGCATCGGCCTTTGCCGGTTTGCAACGCGTACGCGGCGGTGTCTCGGAGAAACGGACGGCCCACAACCGGATAGTTGTCGCGAGTGACGTTGTGCCGCAAGTAATCACGCAGCGCGATGATCGTCGAGATTGCGTCTCTGGCATTAGACTGGCGCGTGATATTTTGGGCCAGCTCTTCAACGTATCGATTGTCGCGGCGTTGCGAGACTGCTTCCGAGATTCCGAAGCTACCCGTAGCGAGAAAAATTACCATCAGGACGCAGCCTCGCCACTTCCTGATCAACTGCGATCGAATGTTCAGCAGAGCGTTAATCACCTTTCGCCATCTCCATCCGATAAGCGCGCGGTAGTCGCGGAGGAAAATAAAACCACTCTTCTGTGTTAGGCGCAAGTAGGCAGTCGCTTTGTGGAAAAAAACCGGGCCTTCCACGTTCAGGGTTCAACTTAAAATGGCACCGGATAAAAAAATAAGGGCGAGAGACTCATCGTCCCTCGCCCTTCAAACCTGGCAGCAAGTTCATAGCTTTCCTGCCTATTGCCTACTGTTTTTAGTAGTCCATGTCGCCGCCCGGCATCGGGGGCGCGGCTTTCTTTTTATCTTCGGGAGCCTCGGCAATGACGGCTTCGGTGGTCAGAAGCAGGCTGGCAATCGAGGCCGCGTTTTGCAGCGCAGTGCGCGTCACCTTGGCCGGATCGATAACTCCGCTCTTCACCAGATCGACGTATTCGTCAGTCGCGGCATTGAAACCATAGTTCAGGTTCTTTTCGGCGCGAACTTTTTCGACCACGATCGAACCTTCGTGCCCGGCGTTATTGACGATCTGGCGCAACGGTTCTTCGAGTGCGCGACGCACGATTTGCACGCCGATTTGCTCGTCCGAATCTTCAAGTTTGAGGTTGTCGAGCGCCTTCTGGCCGCGCAGTAAAGCCACACCGCCACCCGGGACGATACCTTCCTCGACAGCCGCGCGCGTTGCGTGCATGGCATCCTCAACGCGAGCCTTCTTTTCCTTCAGCTCGGTTTCGGTGGCCGCGCCAACTTTGATTACGGCGACACCGCCCACCAACTTCGCCAGACGCTCTTGCAGCTTCTCGCGATCGTAATCGGATGTTGTTTCTTCTATCTGAGCGCGAATTTGCTTCACGCGGCCTTCGATGTCTGCGGCTTTGCCGCCGCCTTCAATGATTGTCGTGTTGTCTTTATCGACGACGATGCGCTTTGCGCGACCGAGGTCTTCAACGTTGATGTTCTCCAGCTTGATACCGAGATCTTCGCTGATGGCTTTGCCCCTGGTCAGGATGGCGATGTCCTGCAACATCGCCTTACGACGATCACCAAAGCCGGGAGCCTTCACGGCACAAACATTGAGCGTGCCGCGCAGTTTATTGACGACGAGGGTGGCCAGCGCTTCGCCTTCGACATCCTCTGCAATGATTACCAGCGGCTTGCCTTCGCGGGCCACTGTCTCGAGCAGGGGAAGTAGATCGCGCAACGCCGAGATCTTCTTTTCGTGAATCAAAACCAGCGCGTCTTCGAGTACGGCTTCCATGCGATCGGGATTGGTCACAAAATACGGCGACAAGTAACCACGGTCGAACTGCATTCCTTCAACAACTTCGAGCTCGGTCTGCATGGTCTTGGCTTCTTCAACGGTGATGACGCCGTCTTTGCCGACCTTGTTCATTGCTTCCGCGATCAGTTCGCCAATAGTGCGATCGCCGTTCGCGGAAATCGTGCCGACCTGCGCGATGGCGTCGCCCTTGACAGGCTTAGACATGCCTTTGATTTCTTCGACGACTTTTTCGGTCGCTTTCTGAATCCCGCGCTGCAGCGCCATCGGGTTCGCGCCGGCCGCAACCGTCTTCAAGCCTTCACGGAAAATCGACTGCGCCAGAACGGTCGCGGTCGTCGTGCCGTCACCGGCGACGTCGGACGTCTTCGAAGCGACTTCGCGGACCATCTGCGCGCCGATGTTTTCCAATTTGTCTTCAAGTTCAATTTCCTTCGCGACAGTCACACCATCTTTGGTGATTGTCGGGGAACCAAATTTCTTGTCGAGCACCACGTTGCGGCCTTTCGGACCCAACGTGACTTTCACTGCATCAGCCAGCGTGTTGACGCCCGCCAGAATCCCGCGGCGCGCCTGCTCGCTCTGCACTACCATCTTTGCTGCCATTTCTTTTTCTTAAGCCTCCACTAGAATGTCTTTTTTATTCTTGCACCCTTCCTCACGGTCGGGTTTCTGCCCGTCTCTCACGGTCGGGCTGCTGCCGGTTACTTACCGGCGGATTTCGCTTTCGCGGTCGTCGTGAAAACGCCGAGGATTTCGTCCTCACGCATGATGAGATATTCCTCGTCATCGATTTTCACTTCCGAGCCGCTGTATTTTCCGAACAGGACGCGGTCGCCGGTCTTCACATCGAGCGGCTGACGCGTTCCATCTTCGCGGAACTTGCCTTCGCCGGCGGCGATGACCTCTCCCTGCTGCGGCTTTTCCTTGGCCGTGTCAGGGATGATGATGCCGCCGCGCATCTGCTCCTGTTCGTCCAATCTTTTGATAATGACGCGGTCGTGTAACGGACGAATCGTTGTCGCCATACTTACTACTTCCTCCTGATTGTTAACTTTCCCGAGGTTCGGGTGGTTTATTGAAACCGGATTTTAGCAAAAACTTTTTTAGAGTGCCAAGAAGGGGTGTCAGGTATCAGGTGACGGGTGACGGGTGACGGGTGACGGGTGACGGGTGACGG
>DATNEI010000142.1:0-3968 GCA_035606795.1 Pyrinomonadaceae bacterium | reverse complement strand
TGTGCCTTCCGCAATGGGAATGCCCGCTTGAATCATCACGTTCAGCGGCTTGAGGTCGCGGTGCACAATTCCCTGTCGATGCGCCGCCGCAATACCCCCGCAAATCGGTTGCATCAACTCAAACGCGCGCACCGGTCCCATGGCGCCTTCTTCCGCCAGGATTTCCTGCAGCGATCTTCCCTGCACGAACTCCATTACTAAAAACGGCATGGTGCCGCGCACTACGCCAAAGTCAGTCACCGCAATGATGTTCTGATGGCGAATCGCCGCAGCGGCGAGAGCTTCCTGGCGAAAGCGTGTGACTAAGTTCGGATCGTTGCCGACGAGATCGGGAAGAATGATTTTGATCGCATGCTGGGTCTTCAGAAAGATGTGCCGCGCTTTGTAGACGATGCCCATGCCGCCCTGGCCCAGCCGCCGCTCAAGGTTGTAGCGACCGTCGAGAATCGGCTCGCCGGCAATGGAAGCAGTCGTGGCCGCGCCGTCATCAGGACAAAACGCAATTTCGTCGGGAAAGCAGGCGCGACAGGTTGGGCACTCTTTCATTCAGTGGTTCGATGCAGACGCATAACGACTCCGCGCGAGTCTGGGTTCGCGATGATTTTAACGGGTTAAGACTGGCGCAGGCAAGAAGTTACTTGACCACCACGTTTACCAGCCTTTGGGGCACCACAATGACCTTCACGACCTTCTGGCCGTCGATAAAGCTCTGCACCCTGGAGTCGGCCAGCGCCAATTCGCGCAGGTCTGCTTCCGAAATATCGGGTGCGACCACCACACGTGAACGCAATTTGCCGTTGACCTGTACTGGAATTTCCAGCTCATCTTTCTGCGCCAGCTCAGCATCGGCAACCGGCCACGGAGCAGATTTCAGCAGGCCGTCCGAGTGGCCGAGCGCCTCCCACATCTCTTCCGCGATGTGCGGAGAGAAAGGAGTCAACATGATCACCATTGCGTCGATCGCTTCGCGGACAGCGACCGCATCCGAGTCTGACGCAGTCGAAGGCTCAACATTGAACTCGCCAATCGCATTCAACAATTCCATCAACGCCGCGACGTTCGTGTTCAGATCCAGCTTCTCGAAATCAGCAGTGACGCGCGCGATTGTCTGATGGGTCTTGCGTCGCAGCGCCCGAGCAGCATCGCTGAATTCCTGGGAGCGCAGGCTTCCAGCCTGCATTCCCTCCGCACCGTGAGCGGGCAGGATGCCCGCGCTCCCAGGGCGCCATTTGTACACCATGGTCCACACCCGTCGCAGGAAACGCACGGCGCCTTCGATTCCTGTTTCAGACCAGCGCAGCTCGTTTTCAACCGGCGCTGCAAACAGTACGAACAGACGGGTCGCATCGGCCCCGAACGCTTCGATCATCTCGTCCGGATCGACACCATTGCCGAGCGACTTGGACATCGCTTTGTATTCGTTTGTGCCTTCGACCCGATTCGTCACCATGCCTTGTGTCAGCAGACGCTTCACCGGTTCATTGAATTTCACCAGACCCAAATCGCGCATCACCTTGGTCCAGAAGCGCATGTAGATCAGGTGCATCACCGCATGCGAGTCGCCACCGATGTATTGATCGACCGGCGTCCAGTGCGCGGCGATTTCCGGATCGAAGGGCATTGCTTCGTTGCGCGGATCGCAGTAGCGAAAGAAGTACCAGGACGAATCGACGAACGTGTCCATGGTGTCCGTTTCTCGCGTGGCCGCTTCGCCGCACTTCGGACAAGTCGTGTTCACAAATTCCGGCACAGTCTTCAGAGGCGATTCACCCGTGCCTGTGAATTCGGCCTTGTCCGGCAACATCACCGGTAGATCCTTTTCCGGCACGGGCACCATGCCGCACTTTGGGCAGTACACAACCGGAATCGGCGCGCCCCAGAAACGCTGGCGCGAGATGCCCCAATCGCGAATTCGATAGGTTACGGCCCCGCCGCCGAAACTTTTCTCCTGCGCATACTGAGCCATATCGCGAATTGCATCTGCCGAAAGCTTGCCACTCCACTGACCGCTGTTTACCAGGACACCGTATTCAGTGAATGCGTTCTTCATCTCGATCGACTGATCGCCACCGGGAGCCTGCGTCTCAGGCTCGTCCTGTTGGCCGTGGACGACCGAAGCAATTACCTGCCGAATCGGCAGAGTGTATTTCTGCGCAAACTCGAAATCGCGCTCGTCATGCGCGGGCACACTCATCACCGCACCTGCGCCGTAATCCATCAGCACATAGTTCGCGACCCAAATCGGAATCAGCTCGCCATTGAAAGGATTCACCGCCAGCCGGCCGGTGTTCATTCCCAGCTTCTCTTCCTCTGCAGACTGGTCTTCAGTCTTGATCGCGCGGGCTGTTTTTATTTTTTGCGCAAATTGCCGGACTTGTTCTTTCAAACCCGACTCTTCCAACAGTCCAGACAGAATTGGATGTTCGGCCGCAATCACCACCGCTGTTGCGCCATAGATCGTGTCGATGCGCGTGGTGAACACACGAATCTTCTCGTCGGAGTCTTTGACTTTGAAATCGATGTAAGCGCCTTCACTGCGGCCCACCCAATCGCGCTGACGCTTAATTACCTTCGCGGGCCAGCCACTTTCAATCTCCTCGATGTCCGCGACAAGCTGTTCAGCATATTTCGTGGTGCGCAAGAACCACTGTTCGATCTCTTTCTTGGTGACCGCGGTGCCGCAGCGCCAGCACACACCACCGGACGATTGCTCGTTAGACAGCACCGTCTCTTCCTTTGGACACCAGTTCACGGCGGACTTGCGCTTATACGCGAGGCCCATCTCCAGCATCTTCAAAAAGAACCACTGATCCCATTTGTAGTAATCGGGCCGATGAGCAGCAATCACGCGGGACCAGTCATAACTGATTCCCAACCGCCGCATCTGGCCCTCCATGTGCGCAATGTTTTCTTCCGTCCAATCACGCGGTTGAACGCCGCGTTTGATCGCGGCTTGTTCAGCCGGCTGGCCAAAGCTGTCCCAGCCGATCGGATGCAGCACATTGAAGCCGCGCAGGCGCTTGTACCAGGCCAACGCGTCGCCGATTGCGTAGTTCCGCACGTGGCCCATGTGCAGAAAGCCCGACGGGTAAGGCAGCATTTCCAGCGCATAAAACTTTGGCCGCGGGTCGTCCTGGCGGGCTTCGAACGCGCGCTCGTCGGCCCAGCGCTGCTGCCATTTCTCTTCGATTTTTTCCGGAAAATATTTCTCGTCCATACGCTTAACTCCTCTAAGTTACAAGCAATTACCCGATTGCACAAAGCGGCTTGTGCGTTTCGTTTTCGATTTGTGTTTGGAGTTCGCCGCTAACCAGAGCGCTATCGAGCGCAGCGCGGTAGCGGCAGCGTAAGGAGGAGTTTGGTCAGTGATTGGTAACCGGACCGTTGCATGATGAAGGCATTGTAACTAAGGAGTCGCGCGGCGTCCAGTTTGTTTTGCGGTACTTTGCGCCTTTGCGCCTTGGCGTGAAATCCAGCGTTTGGAACAGTTCACGCCAAGGCGCTAAGACGCAAAGGATCGCGAAGGGATCACCGGCCCACAAACGATCGCAGCGCTTCCAGATTCTTCACATCCGCACGAGGATCGTCGTACGGCGTCTCCAGGATGAAGGCGCAGTGCGCGAGCTTCGGATGTTGCGCGAATCGTCTGAGCGCATCAGCGCCGATGTGGCCTTCGCCGATGTGCCAGTGACGATCGACGCGTGAGTTGTACGGCGCCTTAGAGTCGTTGAAGTGAATTGCGTGCACGTTCTTCATCCCGACTGTCTTCCTGATGATTGAGATCGTCGCCTCGAGTCCGTCGTGTTCGCGAATGTCATAGCCGGCCGTGAACGAATGAGCCGTGTCCACGCAGACGCCGAGCGGAAGTTTTGGGCATCGATCCATGATCGCGCGCAGATGTTCGAAGCGATGGCCAATGCACTCGCCCTGTCCTGCGGTATTCTCAAGCAGAATCCGGAGCTTCCCGA
>DATNEI010000078.1:0-12036 GCA_035606795.1 Pyrinomonadaceae bacterium | reverse complement strand
TCCGCAGCCCCTAAATCAACGTTTGCCAATAGCTCTGCCGCACGATTCTGTTCACCCAGGCGACCCGCGACGAAGGCGGCGTAAGCTAGCGCTTCCGGCTCATCCGGCTTGAGAGCCAGCGCCACGTTCAATTCGGTTTTTGCGATTTCGAGGTCTTCAAGCTGGATAGCACAGAGCGCTAGATTGGTCGCAATTTGAAACTGAGACATGACGGATGACTCAGCGGAGGCGGCTTCCTTGCGAATCGTTTCGAGTCGGGATCGCGCTGACCGAAATCTGCCTTCTCTTATGAGTTGGCGTGCATCTCCGATTCTGGCGCCGAATACCTTGTCTTGAATCTCTGCCGAGCTTGTTGTATCGCTGCTGGCCAAGAGCCCCGCGATATCCTGCTTTACGGTGGCCGATATTTGTTCAGCGAGCTGTTTATTATTTCGGGATAAATCATTGCGCCTGTCTTC
This sequence comes from Pyrinomonadaceae bacterium, assembly GCA_035606795.1. Lineage (GTDB taxonomy): Bacteria > Acidobacteriota > Blastocatellia > Pyrinomonadales > Pyrinomonadaceae > UBA11740. Next base: position 11,578 of record DATNEI010000078.1, on the reverse strand, counting down.
ACGCGTCTCGACGTGCAGTTCTTCCAGACGGTTTGCAAGTGTGCTAAGTCCCTCCTCGGAGTTGTAGATCTCCTTTGTCAAATTATTTTCAAACGCAGTGAGGATTGATTCGGCGGTTGAATCAGTCTCCTCACCATTAAAGAAATCAGTAGTCTTAATGAACGACGTCACAATCGACGCTGTGGTGATTGGACGATCACCACGAGTAAGTGCTTCAAGTAAATCGGCAAAGTTATCGCTCTCACACCATGTCTTGAGTGCAAGGGTCACTTCGCAGTTAGGGAACTCGGCGGCAGTTGCGGCTGCGGCCCGCTGTACGGGTGTTTCTTCGAACAATTTCTTGGCCCGATTAAGTCCAACCTTGGCTGCAAACGTTAAGAGTGACGTTAGAATCATTGCGTTACTGCCTTCGACGAACACACACTACTACTCGTAGTTGGTTTTCGCAAACGTGCTATATCTAGTGATGCAAGCGGGAGCATTCGGAACCATTTTCAAGTATAAAGTTGTCCATCGAGAGAGTAAAATCGGGTGATCGTGAGTGAACCTTCTATTCGAGATATTCCGCGAATCAAAGAAATGCTTGACCAGGCTAAGAGCATGGAAGCTTTGAAGACGATTTCGCCGGTTTTGTTGTCTTTGTTGCGCTTCATAGGCGTTGACGTTACCCCAACTGAAAGCGCATTAAGGTCGTTGGGTGAGCTCCGGCAAACGATTGAAGAGATGGCAAGCATTCCAGATCGGTTCAATGATCTGTTTAGCGAACAAGGCTGGATCATGTATGACCAAATGAATGTCTCGGTCGCAAAGGGGGCGATGGCGAAGGCTGAGGCAGGCGATATGGAAGGTGCCGAAGCACTGTTAGTCGATTATTACAATCTAGAAAATGTTCAATGGCAGTTATTAACGATGCGAGGTGTCGAGGCGTTTCGACCGCGAATGGCGTTGGCGGAAATGGCGTTGACGGACTACGAGGAGGGTCGCTATCACGCTTGCATTCCTGTCGTGTTAGCGCTTCTCGATGGTTTAGTGAATGAACTGCATGAGAAGCGACGCGGATTCTTTTCTGACAAGGTTGATTTAACTGCCTGGGATTCAATTGCAGCGCACGAAAAAGGTCTGAATGCGCTGTCAAAGATCTTCCAAAAGGGTCGTTATAAAACGACTACTGAGCAAATTCGACTGCCTTACCGACACGGGATTATGCATGGAATGGATTTGGGTTATGCAAACAAAACAGTAGCTGCCAAATGCTGGGCCGCTCTATTTGCCGTTCGTGACTGGGCGTTGAAGTCGGAAAGCGGCTTAATCGAAGCCCCGCCGCCCAAGCCCGAGAAGAGTTGGTCCGATTTGTTTCGGCAGATCAGTGAAACTGAAGAAACCAAGAAACGAATAGCGGCATGGACTCCGCGGCAAGTAACTGTGGGTAAGGATGTTCCGACTACGGGTGAACCGGCGATGTTTATAGAGGGCACGCCGGAGCGAAAGTTAGTTGAATTCTTGCGCTTCTGGAAGACGCGGAACTACGGTCGCATGGCTGAATATCTTCCAGGCATGTCTGGGCCAATTAACAAAGCCGCCGGCGAAGTTCGAGAATTCTACGTTTCGTTGGCGTTAGAGAAATTTGAAATCGAAGAAATCACGGATAAGGGACCGTTTATAACTAACTTGAAAGTGCGCCTCTGTTATATCAGTGATGGGGAACCGCGTGACGATGTAGTCGATTTTCGACTCTTCTGTGAAGATACAGAAGGCCGTCTGGCGCTTTCGGAAACGCAAGGTGCTCAGTGGCGACTTACAACATGGCCGTTATTGTAAAATCTGCCATGGGTGTAATGAGCTCCCGTTAGGTAAACGCTTCAGTGACTCAAGCCTTGGCTACAGTTGTGTTGTTGTGGCTTATGTCTTCACCAAAACTCTTGTTTCTGCCCAAAAGAGCATTCCTACGTCCGGCTCACAAATAAAAGCATAACCTTCATAACGGATTTCGAGGCAAAAACCGCGGATGCCTCGAAAATCAGCTCACAAAGCTACCCACGACATAATATGTATTATCAGACGCACTCAATATGGCGGGCGTGCGGATGAAATGCGTGCGGATGGGGATATCCCTGCCCGTCCGAGGGCGACGACAAAATGCGGCCGTCAGGTGGCGGCGCACCGCACGCAGGATGCGCGCGCTCCCGAGGCGCGGTGCGCGATCGATACAACTACTGCTGGCCGAAGGTCCGCGGAGGGTCCGCGTTTGACTGTGGTGCAGCGCATTGCCTACAGTGCTCTACTCCGAAGACACATTGAGGTTTCTTGTTTAAGCATGCCGATTAAGATCGAGAATCAATACGAAGGAAAACTGCCGCGAAACACTTTGGTGAATGTCGAGAGCGCTTTGGCCAGCGTGCCACGCGAACATTTACGAGGTGTCGAACGCCTGCGTTTAGTTAATGCAGTCATTGAACCAAGAGCCTTGACCGCCGCCAAAGGTCAGGAGCTGCCCGGCCTCTACCACCCGCGCCAGGGCGTGAAGGGCGCATGGTTCGAAGTGGCCGTGTCGCCGCTCATCTCGGCGAACAAGCCCTTTCACAAACAGATCATTCCGCGGCTTTCCTTCAAAGGAAATCTTTCCGCCGTGATTTTTTCGCTGGTCGCGCAGCACTATTACCTGACGCTGCGCCATTCAGTGAAGCGCGGACAGATTGAGCCGGCGGTGCGCGCCTATACCGAGAAACAACTGAAGGCGTGGAACGAGCGGCAGCACAAGTTTCGCGCGAAGTTATTCAAACCAATCCAACCTACACTCGAGCGTTGGAGCAAGTCCCTGGCTAAGAAAGCGGCGGCGGAAAAGAAAAAGAAGGGATAGTCGGGACTTCCCTTCCGTGAAAATGTTTAGAGGCGGGCTGCAGGCCCGCCTCTTCTGCTGTCTAGGACTGGCGGGCAGTAGCCCGCCTCTAAACTCACAACGCCACGCTACTGCATAGCTTCGTCGATATTCTGCGCGGCGTCGTTCAGCGCTTCGAATAGCTCTTCCGTCGAGACGTCCGCCTTCTTGAACTTAACCTCAACGCGGAATTCCCTGCCCGGCGCTTCATACTTGTAAACGAATGGTTCCGAGCTACCGGTGGGATCGATGTAAGCGCGCCGTGCTTTGCGCGCGCCATCCCGAGTCAGGCCCTGCTCGGAAATCTGCTGCGCCATTATCCGCATCGATTCGTCGTCGGGCTGTCGCACGATTTGCAGGAGCAACGACTTGGAAGTGATCTCAGCATCGCGGCACATTTCTCTGACGTCACCGGGCATGGTCGCAATCGATAAAGCTTCGGTGACCGTGCTGCGGCTCTTGCCGACTTTGCGCGCGACGTCTTCGTGGGTGTAGCCGAAGCGCTCACACAGCGCGCGCAGCCCGTCAGCTTCTTCCCAGGGCGTCAGATCCTTCCGCTGCATGTTTTCGATCAACGCAATCTCAGCGACCGCGCTATCGTCAACGTCCATCTCAATGCACGGCACTTCGGTGAGGCCGGCTGCGGTCGCGGCACGCCAACGCCGCTCGCCCGCGATGATCATCCAGCGACCAAATGTCGGTTTGACCAGGAGTGGTTCCAACACGCCTTTCTCTTTGATTGACGCAGTCAGCTCAGTCAAATCGCCAATCTCGGTGCGCGGTTGATCGGGGTTTGCGTCCAGTTTCTCAATGGGAATCACGCGGCCGACATGGCTCACGCGCTCCTGGGTTAACTCTTCAACGTAGTGCGCGTCGTGGCGCATGCTCAGTCCCGCGGGTAAGCCTCTTCTAGACACGGCTCAATACCTCTTTGCAAAGTTTTTCGTATTCAACGGCGCCGGACGATTGCGGCGCAAATGTGAAGATAGATTCCTTGTAAGCCGGCGACTCTTCCAGGCGCACGCTCTTCGTGATGACGGTATTGAATAGTTTCGGTCCGAACACGCGACGGATTTGCTCGAAGACTTCTTTGCCCAACGTCGTGCGCTTATCGTGCAGCGTGACCAGGACGCCCAGCATCTCCAGGTTGGGATTTGGCCGCGCTTTCACTTTCTCGATCGTCTCCAGCAGGTCGTCCGTTCCCTCGAGCGCAAAATACGACGACTGAATCGGAATCAGCACGTGACTGGATGCAACCAAAGCATTCACCGTAATTAGCCCGAGCGTGGGCGGCGTGTCGATGACGATCACCTTGTAGATCTTCTTGAGCGGCTCCAGTCGGTCTTTCAAACGAAAGGGAGCATCGAAATCGCCCACCAGCTTAGATTCCAGCTTTGCCAGGCTGATGCGCGCAGGGATGAGATCGAGATCCTCGACCGGTGTCTTGTAAACAGGAAGTTCAGCGCTTCCCTGCCCGTCCATCATCAGATCGTAAGCCGAACGATCGACGGACAACGGATCCAGAAACGAGATGGAACTATTGCCCTGGGGGTCGAGATCGAGGAGAAGCGTCTTTGAGCCGCGTCTGGCGAAGGCAGCAGCGAGGTTAATGGCGGTAGTCGTTTTGCCGACGCCGCCTTTCTGATTCGCGATGGCGATTATCACTCTCGGTCGTTATACCTCATTCGCAATTCGTCGGTATCTTACATCGGAAGGTCGCCCGCGTCACCAATTACTTCCGGCCATTCTTCTTCGACGCCCGCCGCTACCTCGGCGTCTTCCTCTTCGGTGGCGATGGAGTTTCGCGACGCCTGGATAACTTCAAGGTCGACGAAGATGGGACAATCAGCGCGCAGAGCTAAGGCAATCGCGTCCGATGGCCGTGAATCCAGGCGCATCGCATCGCCATCCCCTGACATCAGTTCGATGACGGCGTAAAAAGTGTTGTCGCGCAGCGAGGTGACCACGACACGCTCGACTGTTAATCCCAGTTCGATGATGAGATTGCGTAACAAGTCGTGCGTCATGGGGCGCGGCGGCGCAATCTTTTCAATTTCGAGAGCGATGGCGTTTGCTTCGTAGGCGCCCACCCAAATGGGCAGCATGGTTTCGCTGTTTACATCCTTCAAAATAATTATCGGAGTGCCGCTATTCGGATCCATCATCAACGCCCGAATTTTGACCTCGATTTCCATGACTATTCTCCCGCTTGTTCGTCTCGCCTTATGCTGCGGCCATTTCTCCGTAAAGGCTGTTCTGCTTTACTTCGCTAATTTTGATTCGCGCGATCTCGCCAAGGTTTAATCCACCTCGCGGAAAGTTTACAACCTTGTGACAGGTAGTATGACCAGTGAAGTCTGATTCCGATTTGGCGCTCACAGATTCAGCCAGCACGTTCACTTCCCTTCCAACGTAACTCTCATAGACGGCTTTTTGTTGTCGTTTCTGTAACTCTTCGAGCTCGATGAAACGCGATTTCTTCTCACTCTTGCTGACATCATCGCTCAGCTTCGCCGCTGGAGTACCCGGCCGCTCAGAGTATTTAAAAATATAGAGCCCGTCATACTTGACGTTTTCGACCAACGACATCGTATCGCGAAAATCCTGTTCAGTCTCGCCGGGGAACCCGACAATAATATCACTGGTTATCGCGATCTGCCGCTGTGCGTTTTTGATCGCGTCGATGCGCCGCAGGTAATCCGCCGCGCTGTGACCGCGCCGCATCAGACGCAGAATGCGATCACTACCCGACTGGACCGGCAAGTGGACCCAATTGCAGAGGTTCCCATGCTCCTCAATCGCAGCCACGATGTCCGGATGGAAATCGCGCGGGAACGAAGTCGTAAACTTAATTCGCTCCATGCCGGTGGCCGCAACCGCGCGCAGCAAACGCGAGAACAAGGTTGCGCCCTTAACGCCTTCGAGTCCCACCTCCGTTTTTGGGCGATAGCTGTTGACGTTCTGGCCAATCAAATGGATTTCACGATAGCCGTGAGCGCGAAGTTGATTTACCTCGGCTACGATTTCGGCGGCGGTGCGACTTTTTTCACGGCCCCGCGAAAACGGCACGATGCAGTAAGTGCAAAACTTGTTACAGCCCTCAATGATGGGAACGAAAGCGACGTAAGGCGATGTGCGCGCAGTCGCCGGAACATCCCAGGTGTCAGTTTCGCCGCGTTCATCGAGATCGATCACTCTAAGTTTGCGATCGAGAGCTTGACCAATTAAAGCGGGCAGACGATCGGTCGCGCGAGTCCCGACCACCAGGTTGACCGCCGGTGAGCTGTCAAAAAGAGTTTGGCCCTCGAGTTGAGCAACGCAACCCATCACGCCAAAAACCGGAGTTTCACCGAGACGCTGACGGCTGACTTCCCCAATGCGGGTGAAAACCTTGTGCGCAGCCCGTTCGCGCACAGAACACGTATTGAAAATGACGACATCGGCGTTCTCTGACTTATCCGCCAGTTCATATCCGGCATCGAGCAGGCGCACGGTAGCGCGCTCGCTGTCAGCGACGTTCATCTGACACCCAAATGTCTCGACGTATACGCTCGTGCTCATGAGAAGTCGGAGGATTGCTCAGTGAGTCTAGCAGATTTCATTAAGTTCCATCTATCGCACAAGATGTCCCGCGATGCTTGACGCGTTGCGGTTGCGCTAGGTAGTATCGCGACTTCGTTTTATCACTAATGACTCCCTTACGGGCGGCAGACTCACGGAGGCAAAATGTCTTTCAACAAAATTACTCTGGTCGGGAATCTTGGTCGTGATCCCGAGCTACGTTACACGCCGCAAGGAACTCCCGTTTGCAGTTTTAGTCTCGCCACGAACGAGCGCCGAAAAGATCGCAATACCGGAGAGAACAACGATATCACCACATGGTTTCGAGTGACTCTCTGGGGGCGTCAGGCTGAGACGGCTTCACAGTACCTATCGCGCGGACGCCCAGTTTACATCGAGGGCAGATTACGCGTTGAGGAGTGGACGGATCGCGACGGCAAAGCGCGTCATACCCTGGAAGTTCACGCTACCGACATGCAGTTTATTGGTGGCGGCGCCAGAGACGAGGGCGCGCCGGCGCCGGCGGCTCGCGCGGCGGCCGCAACGCCGGAAGCTCCGATGGAAACGCCCGACATGAGCAACGACGACGACGTGCCGTTCTAGCCGGCGTCGGCTTCGGTCGTTCCCCATTTTCCCATCTGACGAAGTTTCGCGTAGCGACGGGTGAGTCGTTCGTGGACTGAGGAGCTGGCTGACTCTGCCAATTTCGAACACAACGCCACATCAAGGAGCTTGGCTGCGTCGTCGTGCGATTCATGACTGCCGCCAGCAGGTTCGTCGATTATCTGGTCGACTAGTCCTTCGTTGAGCAAATCCTGGGCGGTGAGCTTCAGCTCTTCCGCAGCGCGTGGGGCTTGCGCAGAGTCCTTCCACAAAATCGCGGCGCAGCCTTCCGGCGAAATCACGGAATAGATCGCGTTCTCCAGCATCAGGATCTGATCGCCGACGCCGATGGCCAGGGCGCCGCCTGATCCTCCTTCGCCGATCACAGTCACAATCACCGGCACAGTCAGCTTGGCCATTTCGCGCAGGTTATAGGCAATCGCTTCGGCCTGGCCGCGCTCCTCAGCGTCGATGCCGGGATACGCGCCCGGAGTGTCGATGAAGCAGAAAATTGGCCGATCGAATTTTTCCGCCAGCTTCATTATGCGCAGAGCTTTTCGGTAGCCTTCCGGTTTCGGCATTCCGAAATTTCGCAACTGCCGCTGTTTGGTGTCGCGACCTTTTTGATGGCCGACGAGGGCGACGGGCATACCATGAAATCGCGCAAAGCCGCCAACAATCGCCGCGTCTTCGGCGTAACGCCTGTCGCCGTGAACTTCGGTGAAGTCTTCAAACAAGCGTTCGATGAAATCCATCGTGTACGGACGATCGGGATGCCGGGCGAGTTGTACTCGCTCAAAAGCACTGGCGCCGTTTTGATTCTTGTCGGTTTCCACTGGTGTTTAGTTTGCTGTGGCGACCGCTGCGCGCGCCATTGAGCCAAAGCCGTCCCAACGCACTTCGCAGCCTAGCTTACGTAGATCTGATTCGAGCTGCGCACTGCCTTGCACTTTCAGCGAAGGGTGCGCACGCATACGCACACGTTTGTCTCCGGAAACAACTTCAACGTACACCTCGCATTCGCCGCGCGATGATTCCAAAATAGCTTTCACAGAGTCACAGATTTTAGGCAACTCAGTCACTGCCGGCAATTGTATGGTTACTTCCGTGGCTTTCTGCTGAATCGCCTGATCAAGTTCGCTCACCTTGTCGATGATTACGGTGGTGGCTCCTTCATCGGTGTTTTCCACGCGCCCCGTAACCAACACCACAGCTTCGGCGCGGATGAAGGCACTGTGCCTGCGAAATGGTTCGGGCCAGGCGACGCACTTCACAGTTCCCGCATGATCCTCGAGCTGAAACAGCGCAAAGCGATCGCCTTTCTTCGTCGTGCGCAATTGCAAGTCCTTGACCAGCCCCGCGACCCGCGCGCGGCCGCCGGTTTCGAGCCCCGGCAACTCTATTGAGGATGAAGCGCCGAGTCTCGAGATCACTTCGCTGTAATCATCCAGCGGATGAGCCGTGATGTAAAAGCCCAGCGCTTTTTTCTCGGCCGCTAACATCTCTCCGAGCGTCCAGGCAGCGACGTCGGTCCGAATGCTGACTGCAATGGTCGCCGGCGCCGGAGCGCTGCCGAACAAATCGTCTTGTCCTAAAGCGCGAGCTTTCTTGGAGCGACTGGCGCTCGCCAGCGCGCTGTCAATCTGCGCGCAGAGCGCGGAACGCCAAAGACTTATTGCCGTTGAGTCGGCCAGCGAGTCGAATGCGCCACTGCAAACCAGTCCCTCGAGCACACGTTTGTTGATGCCGCCTTCTTCGACGCGTTCTGCGAAATCAACCATCGAGAGGAATGGACCGCTCTGTCTCGCCTTGATGATCGCGTTCACGCTTGCGAAGCCTATTCCCTTGATGGCCGCTAAGCCGTACCGGATAGCGCCTTTCAAGGGCGTGAACCCCACGTCGCTTTCATTCACGTCAGGCGGAAGCAGTTCGATTCCCTGCCCCCGCATCTCCTTCGTGTAACGAAAAACTTTGGCCGTGTCTTCAATTTCGTTTGACAGGACCGCGGCGTAAAAATGTTCAGGATAGTGCGCCTTGAGATAAGCCGTCTGAAATGCGAGATAGGCATACGCGACGCTGTGCGCCTTCGGGAAGCCGTAGTCGGCAAATTGGCGCATCAACGAAAATATCTGCTGAGCTTTGTCTTTCTTGATACCGCGCGCGACGGCCCCCATGATGAACTTCTGCTCCTGCTGGGCCATCTCCTCACGATTCTTCTTGCCCATCGCTTTCCGCAGGCTGTCAGCCTCAGCCATCGTGTAACCCGCGAGCTTCTGAGCCAAGCGCATTGCCTGTTCCTGGTAGACGATTACCCCTTGGGTCGTGTCGAGAATCTCCTTCATCTCAGGCACGATGTACCGCACGGCCTTCTTGCCGTGGTGCCGCTGAATGAAGTCGTCTACCATGCCGCCGTCGATCGGCCCCGGTCGATAGAGCGCGTTAAGAGCGGAAAGATCCTCGATGTTCTTAGGCTTAAGCTTTCGGCAAATCTCCTGCATCCCCCCGGATTCAAACTGAAAAATCGCATCCGTGCGCCCGTCACCAAACAGTTGCATAGTCGCAGGATCGTTAAGCGAAACCTTTTCCCAGCTTATTTCTTCGTTATGCGAAAGCTTTATAGCCTTTAAGCAGTCGCTTATGATCGTAAGCGTGTTAAGCGCCAGGAAGTCCATCTTCAGCACGCCCACCTTCTCGAGGTCGGTCATTTCGTACTGAGTAGTGACTTCGTCCTTGGCCGACACGGCGATCGGAATCAACTCTTCGAGCGGCTCGGGAGTGATGACCACGCCGGCGGCATGGACTGAGACGTGACGAGCACAACCTTCCAGGCGACGGGCCAGGTCGATCAAGTCCTTGACCTGAGGATTGGTATCCATTGCCTTACCCAGCTCTGGCACTTGCTCGATTGCCTGGGCGATGCTGACGTTGCGGCCGCGCACCGGCGGAGGGATCATCTTCGAGATACGATCGACTTCGGCGTACGGCATGTCGAGAGCGCGCCCCACGTCTTTAATCGCTGCGCGCGAAGCCAGCGTGCCAAACGTCACAATCTGGCAGACGGATTCGCGACCGTACAGTTCAGCCACGTGATTGATTACCTTGCCGCGCCCGCGCACACAGAAATCAATGTCGATATCGGGCATCGACACGCGTTCCGGATTCAGAAAGCGTTCAAAGAAGAGGTTGTACTTCAACGGATCCACATCGGTGATACCGAGGCAATAAGCCACCAGCGAGCCGGCCGACGAACCGCGCCCCGGACCTACGGGAATTCCATTCTCCTTCGCGTACTTAACGAAGTCCCACACGATCAGGAAATATCCCGCGTAACCCATGCGCTTGATGACTTCCATCTCGTGCCACAGACGCTTCTCGTAGTCCTCCATCGGGCACGCCAGCGTCCCGTCCGCCATCTCCCGGTCCCAGACGCGCGCCTTGCGTGTCTGATAACCGTCCCGCACCACCTTTTCGAAGTAGTCGTTTGCGGTCAGGCCGCGATCCGAATCCGGAATGGGATAATTCGGTAGGTAGTTAATTCCCTTCGGCAACTCGAGATCACAGCGCTCAGCGATTTCGACTGTGCGTTGCAGAGCTTCGGGCAATTCAGCCCCGAAGATTTGCCACATCTCATCAGCGGTCCGAACGTAGAAGTTCGGCGTGTGGTACTTCAGACGGTTTTCGTCGTGCACACTCTTACCTGACCCGATGCAGAGCAAAACGTCATGAGCTCGAAAATCGTCCGGCATCAAATAGTGCGCATCGTTTGTCGCGACCAGCGGAATGCCGGTCTTTTTCGACAACTCAATCAGCGGCTTCCGAATTCGAGCTTGTGGTTCTAATCCGTGCTCCTGAATTTCCAGGAAGTAGTTCCCTTTTCCCAGAATGTCCTGGAACTCAATTGCCTGAGCCGCGGCATCATCGAAACGATCCTGAGCCAAAAGCGCCGAAGGAACTCCCGACATGCATGACGACAATGCGATCAAGCCTTCGCTATGTTGGGCCAGTAGTTCTTTGTCGATGCGAGGTTTGTAGTAAAAACCTTCGGTGAAAGCTTTAGAGGTGAGACGGGAAAGATTGCGATAGCCTTCGAAGTTCTTCGCCAGCAGAATGAGGTGATGATTTCTTTTTTCTCCCGCCGCCCCGGCGGTCCTGTCTTTCCGGTCCCCAATCGCCAGATAAGTTTCACAGCCGATGATGGGCTTGATCCCGCGCGCTTTCATCGTGTTGTAGAACGTAATCGCCCCATACATATTGCCGTGGTCGGTCATGGCGCAGGCGTTCATGCCCAACGTTTCCAGGCGTTCCGAAAGTGGCTTGATTTGAATGGCGCCGTCGAGCAGGCTGTAATCGGTGTGCAGATGAAGATGAACGAAACTGTTTTGCGGCATAGCGGCTGATTCCCGACGGGCGTCGGCGCGATGTGTCGAGGTCCAAAGCGCCACCGCAGACTACATCACGTGGTGCGACTCGATCAAGAGAACAAGATATTGTTGTAGCGTTTTTATCCGAATGGGCCGGTCGTTATTCCCATTCGATTGT
>DATNEI010000121.1:0-6245 GCA_035606795.1 Pyrinomonadaceae bacterium | reverse complement strand
ATCATGGGAGTACAGCCCATGCCGGTGAAACTGTGAATGTCCTCGTTGTCCTGGCCGAGGTCCCAGGTAAAAATGTTGACGGTCTGCCCCGTCTTGAGATCGATTTTGAGTAGCGCACCGCCATTGCCACCCTGAGCCGCGTGATAGTTTGCGATGCCAACGTAGACGAAGCCATCGGTGACCGCGGGCACGGAGAGGATTGGACCACCGAGTTGCAACGTGAACAGCGTTTGAAAACTACTCGAAGCGACCGTCGCCGTGTTGAGATTACTGTCGGAAACAAAGCCCGTGTGCGCCGGATCGCCGTGATACATCCACCAGCCGGTCGGCGGTGGCGGCAGAGTCGCGGTGGCTGTTGCTGCCAGTTTGCGGGGCGTGGGCTCCTCGTGCAAAGCGGTGATTCTGCGCTTCGCCATTGCGATTTCAGTCTTTTTATCCATTAGTGTGCCCTCCGGTTCAAGCCCCAGCTAAAGTCAGACTGGCCCGCTCTGTAGTGACAACTCATGCAGCTATTACCGCCCGCTCCCGCGGCATCGTTTTGCGTTTGGAAGTAAGTTTCCATCGTGGTATTGACTGCGCCCGTCGCGGGAAACGCGGCGCCGGCGTTCTGCGGATACACACCACCGTTATTCATCAACGTGAAGGGTTTGCCGTTGCCGATGCCGGGATTCGCAGGCCACTGCGTGACCACGAGCTGGTAATACTGCCAGACCGTTCCTCTCAAAACTTGCTGGTAGTAAGTATTGATATCGCGCGTCGACTGGCCCGCGGGTGTGTTTGGAATCGCATTGACACGCGTTACCTGGACCGGCGATGGCGACGGCGTCGGCGTGCCCGGCGCGGTCAATGGTGGTTTGTAATTGAAACCGTTTGGCGTCGGCGGATTGCCGGTGCCGTTGTTGAATGAGTAGCCGCTGGGCGGGGGCGTTGGTTTTGGCGAGACGTCCGGATCCGGTGGCACGTTGTCGACCTGCTCAAACGTAGACCACACCCATTCGGTAAACGGATCGACTTTGTGTGCGATATGCAATCCGACCAGCAACACGGTCGCGGGCGCGCAGGTTTGTTTTGTTGAATCGTAAATCTGCGCGTTGATGGCGTAGTAACGTTTGGTGTCGTCGCTCGACGTGCTGATGCGCCACGCGGCTTTGACCATGATCGATCCGAGCGCCGACGGAGTGGTCATCGGCATCTGCACGCCAAACTGCTGGTTCTCTTTCGGCATCAGGGATTTCAGCAGGTAGAGCCACGTGGATTGATCGCTGTCCTGACCGCGGATGAAGTTATACTCAGCTTCGTCGTAACGAATGTCGTAATGAACGAAATTGCTGCGCTGGTCCACGAGTGGAAATGAGAACGCCTGCTTCGTTTGCATGAGTGGCGTGTCGCCCTTGGTGGTGAAGATCAGAGCTTTCTGACCAGGACTTGCATTCGGACACGGACTGACGGGACTCGTCGGATCATTCCACGCGCTCGGCCGTTTGTCGCCTTGCCCGAAAAGGTCGAATGAGTCTTTATATGTTCCCCAAACGACTGGCGCACCGTTCGGCGCGTTGAAAAATATGTTCGGATTGTTCGGTTCATTCGGAACGCCGCGCGCACTCGCAGCGGGCCAGTTCAATGCGATGAAAGATTCCCACGAGAAGTTATCGAAGAAGGGCCGCGCGTCCTGCGGCGTCGCGGGGTTCCCATTGATCACAACTTGCCGCGGAATGTTGCCACTGACGGCCGGCGAAGGCAGCGCTTGTGCGCCACTCGGCAATGGTGGCAGCGGCTGCGCCGGCGGTGCGCCGGCCGTTGTGTTCGCGTTCAAGTTGTTTGCCGGTTCGTTCTTCTGGCAACTGTAGGTTGTAAGGATTACTAAACCAATACCGACTACAAGCAGGATGATTCTTGACTGACGACGCAGCAAGGTGCCCATATTAAATTCTCCGGTGGAGGCCAAACCGAAATCATCCACGGGCGAGAACGTATTGTGGACCGAGAAGGCAGGCCGAAGACGCTAACTGTAACCGATTAAGCGTGGACGAGGACCACGCTCCGACGACGTCTCGATAACGCCCGCATGTTATGCGCCTCTGCCGGATGAGTCAATAGCATATGATTGCAAAGTGGTCTCTGAGACAACTTCTTCTCTGTGCAAGGCTTTGCATCAAAGTCGGGATGGCGCTTGGATCGGGTCAGTACAGGGAGCGGTAGCGACCTGGTCAAATCCCTGTACCGAACGGATCCAACAATGATTTCTGACTTTCGAGGCAAAGCCTCTGTGCAACAGACAACTTCGAATAAAACTATGACCAACCGACCACTCTTCATTCCGGTGATTCTCGGCACGACGCGCAAAGGTCGCGCGAGTGAAAACATTGCAAGATTCGTATTCGGACAGGTGCAGAAGTACGAAGGCGTCGAAACGGAGCTGATCGATATTCGCGAGCTTAAGTTTCCAACCGACGATGCCGGCGAGGCCATCAAGGACCCGAATTTTTCAGCCGCGATGATGCGCGCCGATGGCATCGTGATCGTCACCCCTGAGTACAACCACGCCTATCCCGGAATGTTAAAGCACGTACTCGATACAAACCTGAAAGAGTACATCCACAAAGCTGTCGGTATCTGCGGCGTCTCAGCCGGAGGTTTCGGCGGCACGCGCGTGATTGAAGCCATGCTGCCGGTCATGCGCGAGCTCGGTCTGGTCACGATTTTCTGGGATGGCAATTTTTCCGGTGCTCAACAACTGTTCGACGAAGCCGGGAACATGAAAGACCGCGCCACACACGAGAAACGAATGGACAAGTTTCTTCGTGAGCTGATCTGGATGAGCAAGGTCTTACGTTATGGGCGCGAGAACGTAACGATCTAAGAAGAGGTTTTCACGCAAAGGCGCAAAACAAGACGCAAAGCTCCAGAATCTTCTTTGCGGCTTTGCGTGAAATATTTTTCTCAGGCATACTGCCCCGCAGGTCATTCTCTCCCTTCCCGACTCTTTCCCCAAGATCGCATTCATTCGTAGTTTTGATTGAGATAGGGCGACGACGCCGGCAGGCTCTTGCTGCTTTCGCCGCACGTTAGCGGCAGGAATTTGTCTGTCGTTGCTCTAGGGCAAGAGCGGGCCCGTAAGGGCAAAAGGGTGATTCCGCTCTTGCCCTGAATCACTTCAATTTACGCCCCAAATCACGCATGCCGGCGCGCAAATCGTACGCGGAAAATCGTGCAACTATAGCCGCAACCACTGAATCTCATACCCGGTTTCCTGATAAGAATTGTCGGTTGACCAACCCCCCGGCGCGATATCAAATCGTTTGAATTGAGGAGATTTAGATGAGAAATTTCAGAAAGTTTTCCCCTGCCTTTATCGCTACCCTGGCGCTCATTTTTTCATTTTCCGCAGCCGCATTCGGCAAGAGCAAGAACGTCAAGTTTCCGAACGTTAAGATTAAAAATTTCGGTCAGATGGACGATCGGTTTTTCCGCGGTTCACGTCCCGACGAGGGTGACTATGCTGCACTGGCCGCGCTGGGTGTGAAAACGATTATTGACTTGACCGACAATTCAAGAGAGTACGAGCAGCCTGCCGTCGAGGCCGCCGGACTTCGCTACATCAACATTCCAATGGAAGACAAGAGCTATCCGAGCATGGACCAGGTCAATCAGTTCCTGAAAGTGGTTGACGATCCGGCGACGGGTAAGTTCTTCGTGCACTGCGCGGGTGGACGTCATCGCACGGGCGTAGTGGGCGCGGTGTATCGCTTCACGCACGACAAGTGGAACCTCGATCAGGTGCTCGCCGAGATGAATCAATACGAGTTCGGCTCAGGCTACGGCCACGGCAAGCAGATGGATTTCGTGAAGAACTACTGGCAACAATTGCAGAGCCAGGCGCGGGTTAATGCGGATCAGCGATGATCTGCGTTCATCCGCGGCTGATATCAAACACGACCTGATCGTACCACCACAACCTCTCGAAAAAGTTTCGCGCATGCGGTGAAGAATACTTCACCGCATCAACAATTTCCGCAATGCTGCGCTGGCCGTCGATCACGTCGTACATCTGCTTCTCGATTTCGAGTATCGGCATCACCAAGTCTGAAAACAGGTGTGTCTGGTTCACCAACATACCAGCGGCGCCCGGCGGCAGCTTCTCCGTCACGCACATCGTCCAGGCGCGGCGAATCGGCACGTAACGTAGATAATCCTCAGTATCGAAGTTGACCTTTCGATCATTCTTCGCGTCACTTCCCCGCACCACGAAATCGTGATTAGCCATCAGCCCGCGCCACAACTCCATCTCCGTAAACTGATCGCGTTCGGGAAGCGCCGCCAACCGGCTCGCATGCGGCGTATCCGCTATCGCACCACAGTACGGTAAGTAAGCCGCCTGCCAGTACCAGCGGGCGAATTGCAAGTCGTTGCGCTCGACGAACTCGAACAACTGCGGTACGGAGTAGGTGCGATCACGAGGGTTCAGCAATGCATCAACAAGAGCGTTGGCGTCCAGGCCGCCTCGTGCGCCACGCATCATCGCCAAAAGTGGATGATATTGCGGCAACATTTTCAGCACCTGGGTTAAATCGTTGATCTCTTGTGGCGTTGGTTCGATGCCGAGCCTGTGACAATACTCTCGCAGCATGTAAACCCCGGTGCGCGCGTAGGGCGCGTAGAGCATCAGGTACATCACGCCTTCCGCACTCAACAGGGACCGCAGCGCGCGCAGGCCCGCATCCGGATCGACGAGGTGATGAAGCACGCCCGTCGAGATGATCAGATCAAAGCGCTGGTCCAAATCACCGGCGCTCTCGATCGGCAACTGCCGCGTTTGCAGATTCGTTAAATCGTACTTCTTCTGCAACGCTTCAGTGTGTTGCAGACTCGTCGGGCTGATATCGACAGCAACCACGCGCGCGGCCGGATGACTGACTGCAAACTTCGCGGCTTGCCACGTGCCGCAGCCCGCGATCAGGACATCGAAGCCGGCACGATATTCCTTGTTGGGCCAGAGCAGATGGTATTCGGCGCGGTGAATATTCTGGTCGCGCCACATATCGCGAACGCGATCGAGGTTTTCGAGCGGCGGCGGGTAAGGGTGTTTGGTGTAAAACTCGACGATGGGATCTGTGGGTTTCATGACTTTAAAATCGGATTTTAATACGTGCAATCCGTGTTACTGATTTTCATACGACTGCGTTGCGTGCGATGACTTCGCGATAGAAATCCGCACTCAGCTTCGGCGTGCGCTTCTGCGTGGCGTAGTCGACATAGTGAATGCCGAAGCGGTTCGTGTAGCCGTCGGCCCACTCAAAATTGTCCATCAAGCTCCAGAGAAAATATCCACGCACCGGCACGTTGTCCGCCGTCGCCCGGCGCAACTGCGTGAGATAACTTCGCAGGTAGGCCACGCGATCAGTGTCGTAAACGCGTCCATCAGCCGCGGGCACATCCGCTGCCGAGCAACCGTTCTCGGTGATGTAGATCTCTTTCGCGCCCCACAGCTTCGCGACGTGACGCGGTCCCCAGTAAAGCGAGTCAGGATTGATGAGTAACCACGGCGAAGGCGCGTGCGGAAACGACGCCGGCTGTGGAATTTGAGTATAACCAGCCGGCGCAGACTCATCAGCACGCACGAACTGTCCGGAGTAAACATTGATGCCGACGAAATCGAGCGGGCTGGAGATGATTTTCAAATCTTCAGGTGTGAACTTCGGCGCATTCTCGCCCTCCGATTTCAAGTACCAGTCCGTGTACTTGCCTTCCATGATGACGGTGAGATACGGCGCGTTCAGCTCGCGCATGGCGCGCTCTGCCGCAAGTACGTTCGAGAGCGTTTCGACAGCAGGCACTGGAATCGTGATGTTTTCGGCGAGCCCGATCTTCGTCCCACCCTTCGCGTTCGCGCGAATCGCCTGCACCGCCAGACCATGACCAAGCACTGCATGATGGCGCGTCTGGTTCAAACGCGAGCCCGTCAGCTTCAGGCCGGGCGCGTGAATGCCCCAGCGATAACCGACCTCGATAAACGCACCGAATTCATTGATGGTGAAAATATGTTTGACGCGATCGGTCAGGCGCGCTGCGACGTACCCGGCGTAGTCACCGAAAGCTTTCGAAGTGTCGCGTCGTTCCCAGCCACCAAAACGATCCTGTAACGACTGCGGCAAGTCCCAGTGATAGAAAGTCGCGAAGGGCTGAATGCCGTTCGCGAGCAACTCGTCGACGAGGCGGTTGTAGAAGTCGAGTCCTTTCGGATTTGC
>DATNEI010000118.1:0-11045 GCA_035606795.1 Pyrinomonadaceae bacterium | reverse complement strand
GCCAGCTTCTACGCGACGGGCGTTCCTCAGGTCACTTCCGGCGTAGGCCAGACCGGCACGCGTCGTTTCGGTATCGTGACTGATGGTACGGTTCACGGTGACAGCACCGCGCTCACGGCTTATGCATCGGAAGCGGCAGTAATGAGTGCGCCGCCGCTGGGCAACTAATAACTTCCCAGTTGTGTATATTTCGATGGCGGGGTGGAGGTGCAAGGCTTCACCCCGCTTTTTCTTAGGCAACATTCAACCAGGCTTCCTCACAAGAAGGATGTACGAACATGAAAAGGAACGCCAAAGGATTCTCGCTAGTTGAACTCTTAATAGTCGTCGCCATCATTGGCATCATCGCATCGATCGCGATTCCGAACTTGCTCGCATCGCGACGCGCGGCCAATGAAGGTTCGGCCCAGTCGTCGCTGCGCACGGTTCAAAGCTGCGAACTAACTTATCAGGCAACCACCGGTCACGGCGATTATGGTGATTTCGCTGCTTTGCGTGGTCAGTTCTTGACTGACCCAGTACTGGGCACCGGGACCAAGAGTGGCTATATCTTTGAGGCAACTCCGAGCGCCCCTGGTTTGCGGCCGGCGTTGTTTTATGCCACCGCCACACCCACGGTCACCTCCGGGGTAGGCAAAAGCGGCACGCGCAGATTCGGGATAAGCGAAGATGGCGTCTTGCACGGCGACAGCCTCTCGCTGACGGTTTACGCAGATGAAGCTGCCGTCAAATCCGCGCCACCAATGGGAAACTAGCCATCGTCTGATCGCGTTCACTGCGGGTTGAAGATTCTCGAACTTGAGAATTTCGAACCCGCTTTTTTTCTAAATAAATCTGCTGACACGAATTCTACCTCCGTGTATATTCACCTCATGTTGGGGCAGACTCTGGCGATTGCTCGCAACACGTTTCGCGAAGCGGTTCGCGATCGCGTTCTTTACAACCTGATTCTTTTCGCGCTGCTTCTGATAGGCAGCGCGATCTTCATTGGCGAACTCTCCGCCGGACAAGAAGCAAAAATCGTCGTTGATTTGGGATTGAGCGCGATGTTGCTCTTCGGAGCTTTCATCGCGATTTTTGTGGGTGTCGGCCTGGTCTACAAAGAAATTGAGCGCCGCACGTTATACGCGATTCTTTCGAAGCCCATCGGGCGCGGCCAGTTTCTGTTCGGAAAGTATCTGGGGCTAAACCTTACGCTGCTCGTCAACGTCGTGGTAATGGGCATCGGGGTGATGCTCGCGCTGCTGTATACCCGGGGGAGTGTTGATCCGCTGATTTTCAAGATATGGCCGGCCATTCTCTTGATTTACTTTGAACTCTTGATGCTTACCGCGGTTGCGATTCTCTTCTCTTCGTTCTCGTCACCCGCGCTGTCAGCCCTCCTGAGTTTTTTTGTTTTCGTCATTGGACATTTTAGCAACGACCTCAGAGCGTTAAGCGAATCGGCGGCGAGCACACCTGCGCGTTGGGTCTTTCGCGCGCTTTATTACGTGCTGCCAAACTTTTCCAACCTCAGCGCCATCACCGCGACCGCTCACGGAATGAATCCGGATGCGCGCACTGTCGCTGGAGCGATAGCGTATGGAGCGTTGTACGCCGCTGCCCTGTTGTCGGCGGCCGCGCTTATCTTCCGGCGGCGAAACTTCAAATGAAGATTGATCTGATCCTCGCATTGGTTCTAACCGTCTGTCTCGGGAGCGCGATTGGGCTAAGCCGCGGACTCGCTCAGCATCGTAATTCGGACACGTCCACCGAAGAACCGCTCTATCTAAACGGTCGCAGTGCCAGACGCATGACGCTGGCATTCAATGGTCTGGCGGCGGACTGGTACTGGATGCGTTCATTGCAATATGTTGGTCGGAAGATCGTCAAATACCAGGATGAAAACAACGCGCAATTTGATCTGGTAAATTTGTCGGCGCTCGATGTGCGAATGCTTCCTTCCCTGCTCGATGTGACGACTACTCTCGATCCTCAATTCATTCCCGCTTATGAATATGGGGCGGTGATTCTCCCGGAGATAGATCGTAACCAGGCGATTGCGCTTTTGCATAAGGGCATCGCGGCGAATCCGTCATCGTGGCGATTGCATCAACACCTCGGCTACATCTACTGGCAGGTGCAGGACTATCCGCGCGCCAGCGAAGAGTATGAGATTGGGGGCAAATTGCCGGGCGCACCCGCGTGGGTGACGGCGATGGCGGCGCGCATGAAAGGTGAAGGTGGTTCACGGGCGGCGGCGCGCGACATGTACCAGCATCTTCGCGAATCATCCAGCGAGGCGTCAGTCCAGCAAATGGTCGAGCACCAGCTTTCCCGGCTTGATTCACTCGACGAACTCGATGCGATTCGGCAAACACTCGTATCATTCAAGCAGCGCAACGGACGCTGCATTACTTCATGGCGTGAAGTCGACAGTGAACTCCGTAACTTCACACTCGACGAAGGAGGCGCCCCGATCGATCCCTCCGGCATCCCGTATCGCCTGATCAATAACAGATGCGATGTCGACCTTGATCCGACTTCGAAAGTGCTGCGCTGAAAATGGCTGCGATTGAAATCAACAATCTGACGAAAGACTACGAAATCGGCTTCTGGGGCAAGCGGCAGGTCCGCGCGCTCGATTCGCTGTCGTTGACGGTGGCAGGCGGACAGATTTTCGGCTTTCTCGGCGCCAACGGCGCGGGCAAGACGACCACTCTGAAGCTTCTGATGCGTTTGATCTTTCCGACCGCAGGTTCGGCTCGCATCCTGGGCCAGGACATTAGCGACGTTTCGATGCACGCGCGCATCGGCTACCTGCCTGAGAATCCTTACTTCTATGACTATCTCAGCCCGCGCGAGTTTCTGGATTACTGCGGCCAGTTGTTCGGCGTTGAGAAGACTGAGCGAAAGCGCCGCACCGAAGCGTTACTCACACGCGTCAATCTTGAAGCCGGAAGTTGGAACCGGCAGTTGCGAAAACTTTCGAAAGGCATGCTGCAGCGCGTGGGATTGGCGCAGGCTCTAATCAACGATCCGGAAATTGTTTTTTTAGACGAGCCGATGAGCGGCCTCGATCCTGTCGGGCGGCGCGAGGTTCGCGATTTGATCGCGTCGTTGCGCGCCGAAGGTAAGACCGTTTTCATGTGTTCCCACATTCTTTCGGACATCGAAGTGCTTTGCGACAGTGTCGCGATTCTGAAAAAAGGAAAACTAGCGCACGCAGGTTCGCTCGAGGATTTGCGCGCGCGGGAAGGCACTCTAATTGAAATCATCGCTGCCGGAGCGAACGAGACAACTTTGAAAAGTAACTTGAAAGACGGTGCTGACGTTATTCCTGATTCGAGCGGTCTACGGATTCACATTCACGACGAGAAGGAGCTCGACGACGTGATCGCCGCGTTGCGCAAAGCGAATGGGAAAGTTGTTTCAGTTCAGCCAGTGAGACAATCGCTGGAGGATCTGTTTGTTGACTAGCGCTACTGCAGCTTAAAGCCCGTTACTTCCATCCACAGGGCTTTCCGATCGTCATTTTCTTTCAGCCCAGGAATCGATATCGTGACATGCATCGTCTTGGTTGGTAATAGTTCGGGCTGTCGGCTGGGAATCACGACCATGGTCCGATCCTTAATTGCCAGGCCTTGACTGTTTAGTACTGCTGCACGCATCTCGAGACCTGTAATCGTGCGACCCGTGAAGTTGCGTACCGTGGTTTCGAGCGTCATCTGAAAGCCGCCCAGCGCGGTGGTCGCCTGCGTAGCCTCAGGCACGTCGATCAGAATCTTGGATTTGTATTGGTCCCATTCGGGCGCGCCCGTGCGTATCGCGCCTTGCAGTGTCGGCGGCGGGCTAGGCGCTGTCGTACTGCGCATGAGAAAGTAGAAGAACCCACCAATCAAAACCGCAGCAATAACTGCGACGATAATTATTAGAGTCCGCCGCGGTTTTTCTTCAGGAAAGCTATGTTCAGTTGCCATGCAGGTTAGACCGTATTTTAGCGCACGAGTTCCCGCCGAGCGAACTGCGCGAATTCGACTTCATCAGCCGCTCAGGACCTCGCGGTAAACGGCCTCAGTATCTGAAAGCATGCGTTCCACCGAGAAACGTTCAGCGACCATCTGTAGTGCGTTTTCGGAAATGCGCCGACGCTGGTCAGGATCGTTCAGCAACTGAGAAATGGCTTGCGCCAAATCGTTGATGTCGCCGATTTCGACGAGGCGTCCCGTCTCGTTGTCAGCAATGATTTCGCGTGCACCGTCGGTGGCCGTCGCCACGACAGGCAGGCCAACGGCCATGGCTTCAACGATCGCCAGGCCAAATGCTTCCGACCGCGATGCAGAGACCAGGAGATCGAGACTCGCCAAAAACTCTGCGACATCAATTCTTGATTCAATAACTTGAATTCGTTTTTGCAGGCCAGTTGCTTCAATCAACTGCTGCACTTGCCGTCCATACTCGCCACCAGCGGAGTTATCGCGACCGGCAATAACGAACTCCGCATCCTTGATCTCACTTGCTACGATTTGGGCCGCGCGTATGAATTCAATCTGTCCCTTGTTCGCCGTGAGTTCCCCCAGAATTCCCACACGGAATCCGCGTGAAGCCTGGCCCCCGATGCGAGGATGAAACCTGGTCAGGTCGATTCCATTCGGCAGCACCACGATTTGATCTTTATGGAAGATTCCCTGCGAGGCTAAGTTGGCCGCCACGCTTTGGGAAACGGCAATCACTCGAGCCACGCGCCGCCGCGTGATTCGGTGCAGGCTACTCATCGGGAATAAAACATGCCGGGTAATAACAAAGCGCGCGCGGGCCCCAGTTCCAACAGCGAGCGCCGCCATTGGATAATCCCTCGCCATGTGCGCATGCACGATCTCGATCTCGCGCTCCCGAACGAAGCCCCGCAAGGCGAAGGCTTTCCCGATATTTGCCGCGTTAGAAGAAGATAATTCGAAAATGTTCTGGCCTACGCCCGACCGGAGTTCAGGAAGGATCGGCGATCGAGGTGCGACGGCAACGGTAATCTCATGGCCTCGCTCGATGAGGCCGTTGGTCAGATCGACAAAGTGACGTTCGCCTCCCCCAAAATGCCGCGCTGAAGATATTTGCAGAATGCGCATGGCGCGGCCGGCGTTATCTGACGACCTGGAAATCCATCCACTGTGTGGCCACGCTATGTTTTTTGTCTGCGAGCAGGTCGGTCACCACAATTTGAATCACATAGTCGCCGGGCGTCATGTCCGTTCCAAGCTGAACTCCGCCTCCTGCCGTTATTCGTTGAAGGTCATGCTGCTGACCTGGATTGAACTGGGTGTCTTTGCCGGTGAAGACTTCCGCGCCATCGCGAAACAGTCGCATTTTTAGCATTAGTTGCGGGTGGCCGGCATTATCGAGCTTCGCGTTGTAGATCAAGAACCCGTACTTCACCACGTTGCCCGGTTTGAAACGGCGGACGGCTGCGCTGATCTGCGCATTCCCTTCTTCGCGTCCTTCAGATTGAGACGCCATTGCCGCGTTGACTGAATTTGCACTCGTTTCTCCACGAACAACGAGTCCGGAAAGCGCCAGTCGCTTCTTCTTGATGTCCGGAGCATCGATGAATTGACTCGCCGAACCAATGCGATCGCTGGCTGAATCACGCAGGGACACGCGCAGTTGGTAAGCTCCCGGCTTTTTAATGGGCACGGTCACGTTATAGACGAGGCCCTCTTTCAAAACCCGTTTGTAGTCGTCATCACTGAGGGTGATCTGATAGCTGCGACCGACCTGGTCAATTGGAACTCCATTGTCGCCGAACGTGATCGACATGACATCGATCGCGGTCCGATGAGAACCTGAATCCTCGGTGAATGTGAGATCGCGGGAATCGATATACAGAAAAGAACGCATGATTGAACCCGCCTGGGCGTCGTTCGCGAACAGCGAGGTCAGCTGCAAATGAACACCATCAGCTCCGAACGGCGACGAGAGAGCGTCGAACAACTCCTGGCCCAAAGTCTTCGGCTTGGGTTTTTCTTCGTCACTGACTCCGTAGAAGCCGTGGCGCATGTGCACCTGAAACTTGCCGGGGCGGGTCACCTTAAGTGTCAAATGGTGAAAGTCACGCCGGCCGGTGCGGGGATTGAAAGTCGATTGATCGGGCCGATAGCCGATCAGGTAATAACCTTTTTGCTCAGCCAGCACGCGGCGAATCCCACCGCTCAAATCGTTCGAATTCTTGATGGGCCTGCCGCCCGTCTCGTACGCCAGATAATCCAGGCCTTCCTGCGTTTCAAAGGCGGCGGTGCGGCGGCTGGCCATGGCATCCTGCACCTGTTGAAAATCACGGCCGGAAAAATCATCCGCCGCGGTGGGCATCAGGGTCTGCAATCCGGTAGCGTTTATAGTGTAAATCACCACGGAAGCGCGGCCCGCTTCGTCAATCAAGTGTTGCAGTTTTTGCAGGGTGCGAAAGTTTCGGTTGGGATCGTCCTGACTGTAAATTCTGAATCCGTCAGAGATGAGCAGAATGGATTTTCTTCCCGGCAGGGTACGCAATCCGCGCACAACATAATTCACGGCGCCAAGTGTGCCGACGGCGTAAACGTCTTCACGAAATTGATTGAATTCTTCCGCGCTGGCGTCTATGTCCGCGCCATGATCGCCGGGTGTCGGTGGTGTGATGGGCGCAAAGGCCGAGATGCCGCCACGCCCACTCCCATACCATTTGATACGTTCGATCGCGGCATAGAGCTGGCGTTTGTCTGAAGTGAATTGCTGCAACGCGCCCATGCCGCCACTGGTGCGAATGATCGCAACCAGATCACCTGACTGCATCTGCTCATCCACAAATTTCTTGAGCGCGCTGCGTACAAAAGGTGTGCTCTCGAAAGACAAACCGAGGTCATCAACCACTAAAGCGATCGTGCGCCGGACATCTTCAGGTCGCAACCGCGTTGGTGGAACGGGCGGCGCATTTTTATCAACCGTCGCCGGTTTGGTTTCTTTCGCGGGTTGTTCAGTGGTTTTGGTTGCGTTGAAAGAGAAGTGAGTAACCTTTTGGCGCCGGCCGTCTTCGTAAATCTCGACTTCTTCCGGTTTCAGATCGGTCACAAGCTTTCCATCTTTGTCGGTAACTACCGCATCGACCTGAACCAAATTTGTAGTGATCCGAACGACGTCGTCAGATTCGGTTTGTTGCTGAGGCGGATGGGGACTCGGTGTCGGCTGCTGGCCTCGGGCGAGGAGTTCAGCACACAGGATGATGAGCAGGAGGTGTCTGCGCATGGCGAAATGATACTCCTGATGGAAGACTCGACTCAATTTCGGCCGCGTAGGTTCAGCTCCTGGCCAAAACGCGTTCGTAAAATTCGATGTAGCGGGGAATGACTTTGTGAGTGCTGTAGCGTTCAATCGCTGAGGCCCGTGCGCGCTTGCCCATCTCTTTCCGGAACTTTGCGTCATTGAGAAGACGCACGGCGTCAGCCGCCATCTTATCGACATCACCAACCGGGCTGAGGAATCCAGTTTCACCATCGTCCACAACTTCAGGCAGACCACCCACGCGCGAAGCAATCACCGGCACTTGGACCGCCATCGCCTCCAGCGCGGCGAGTCCGAACGACTCCTGCTCGGAAGGCAGGAGCAAAACATCTGAAGCGCACAAGTAATCGACAATATTCGGTTGCTTGCCTACGAATGAACAATACTCGGCGATACCCAGACACTTCGCGCGATGCAGGCAATTGGTCCGCTCGCTGCCATCGCCCACCATTACCAAACGCGCTTTCGTTTGCTTCAGTACGCGCGCCAGAATTTCAACACAATCGACGGGACGTTTGACGGGCCGAAAATTCGAAACGTGCACCATTACGGGCGCGCCATCGGGTGATAAGACCTCGCGCAGTTCGCAATCGATCTTCGGCTTGTAATCCTCGGGACAGACGAAGTTGGGAATTACTTCAATGCGATCGAAACCGAAGTGCTCGATGGTTGACTGCTTTAAATAATTCGAAATCGCTGTCACGCCATCTGATTGTTCCAAACCATATTTGGTGATTGGCAGGTAAGAACGATCGGCGCCGACCAGGGTGATGTCTGTTCCGTGCAAGGTTGTGATCACCGGCAACCGGCGATGATCCTTGATCGACTCGCGCGCCAGAATCGCACTGATCGAATGCGGAATGGCGTAATGCACGTGCAACAGATCGAGATTTTCATTGTCAGCAACTGAGGCCATTTTGGTCGCGAGCGCCAGATCGTACGGTTGATGCTCAAACAACGGATACGACATCATCTCAACCTCGTGAAATCGCACGCGTTCGTTCAAGACCGTCAAGCGAGTTGGCAAAGCCGACGCGATAAAGTGGACGGTATGTCCCCGCGCCGCGAGTTCTTTGCCGAGTTCAGACCCAACAATGCCACTGCCGCCGTAGCTTGGATAAACGGTGATTCCGATGTTCATTGTTTGCGTGAGTATGCAGCGACCGGTGAGCTGGAGGCAACCTTGTCAATTTGCTATCCGCAGGCGCCGGTCGCGAGGTGTTGACGATTCGACAAGGCATTCTGCGGGCGCCCAGGGACGACTTGCTTTTGCTGTAGGTTTGGGAATATACAGAAAGCGGCTGAGGTTTTGTCCAATGGTGATCTTAATGCTCGTACCATTGCTGATGCCCTTTTTTCTTCTCGGCCAAACCTCTGAAATTTCCTACGGCAACAATTCACTGGTGGTGGTCAGCTCGCGCTGGACGGCCGTCCGGCGCACACCTAAGAAGCAGGAAATTCCCAACATGGCCCCGCCGCCAGAGATGACCGCCGGTAATAAGAACGCCGCGCGGGTTGCCCGTATCAATAATCCGCAAATACCCGATCCCAACGAGCAAACGATCGATGGACGCAGCGCGGCTATTGAAAAAATAGTGCAGGAGTCCCGCGTCGCCGATCCGAAACCGATCGATGGGTTCTCGTACGAGACGCGAGTTCGCAATGGCGGAACACAGCAAGTTGAAATCGTGTTCTGGGAGTATCAATTTCTCGATCAGGCAAACAGCATCGTCGCGCGGCATCAATTCCTGTGCGGCGTGAAGATCAAGCCGAACAAAGAAAAGGATCTGGGTGTTTTCAGCCTGCTGCGACCGAGTAACGTGGTAAACGCCTCCACAGTCGGAGACAAATCGCCCGCCGGCTTTCACGAAAGAGTTTTGATTAATCGCGTGGAGTACGCTGACGGGTCGATCTGGCAGCGTCGCGATTGGAACTTTGCCGAGATCAAGATGAGTTACAAGCGCGCTATCGAGACGCCGTGGGAAGGCGAGATCTGTCGCGGCCTGTAACTCCCGGGCTTGCCTAAACAAAGCACAAGAAGAGAGGCGGGCGACCCTCGCAATCGCCCACCTCATCTCAACTTGTCGTACCTTTTGAGAAAAAGGGAGGGCAAGTGAGGCCCGGGACTATATACCCACGACCCAGATGCCGCAAGGGAATTGTGTAATCAAAGCGTACGACGGTTGTGGGCGCGGTCACGCGGTGGCGTATCCACACCAGACATTTTAGCGCCACGTTAGAAAACTTCGCCGTGAGCGCCTATAATGAGGGCATCTCGAGGAACCAAAAAATAAATGCCAAAGATTAGCGATATTCAGGAAACTCCGAATCCAAATGCCGTCAAGTTCATCCTTCGCGAGCCCGTGACGAATGGCGTCGGGCGCCAATTCGCGTCCACTGACCAGGCACAGAGCGATCCATTAGCGAAGTCACTGTTTGACATCGGCAACGTCGTCTCAGTTTTCTACATGGACAACATGATTACGGTCGAGAAGGAAGACGCTGCCGACTGGGACGAATTGCTGCCCACTCTCGCAGTGCCGATTCGCTCCGCGGAATCGGCAGCCGCCGCGCCCGGTAACGGCACGGCCGCCGTAGGTGGGGCTATCGCCGCCGTAACCAGCGACGATCCGCGGCTCTTGAAAATTAATGAGATTCTCGATGAAAAGGTGCGTCCGTATCTGATGGGCGATGGCGGGTATCTCGAAATCATCGATCTGAAGGATCACACGCTGAGCATTCGTTATCAGGGCGCGTGCGGAAGCTGTCCCAGCTCTCTGACCGGAACGCTGATGTCCATTGAAAGCATGCTGAAGACCGAAGTCGATCCGGAATTGGAAGTGGTTCCGGTTTAGCCGCGGATCTAATTCAAAACTAACTGGAACCATCCTTCTCTCTAACGCGTTTTTACCATCGCCACACGTTTGTCCACGTCCTTCCGGAGGATTCACAATGCGACGACTCTTGCTTGTTTCCCTGCTGGTGCTCCCGCTTCTGACATCGAGCACATTCGGCCAGCCTAAAGACGCCCGCAAGCCGGCCTCCCCGGAAATCGCGAAGGCCAAAGACGAGAAAGATCTCGAAGCTGAACGCATTCTGCGCGAGCGCCGCGCTAATGCTCAGTCGTTGCTCATTTCCCTGGCAGCAGACGCCGATCGTTACAACGATTCCAAGCTGCGCGCGCGGACCCTGGCGCGCATCGCGTACGCACTATGGGACTCTGATGCGGAACGCGCTCGGTCATTGTTTCGCAAAGCGTGGGACGCCGCCGAGAACGTCGATCAAGAAGCCCAACGCAAGCTTGCGGAAGAGATGAAAGAACAGCAGGCGAAACGGGGAAGCTATGCCGTGCGAAATCCACCCAGCATTCGTGCTGAGGTTCTGCGACTCGCCGCGCGCCGCGATCGCAAGTTAGGCGAAGAGTTGCTGGCCAAATTGAAAACCGAAAAGCAACAGGAAGCTGCGGACGCCGCCGGCAGGTTGCGTGACTTTCGGGCGGGTTCTGAAGCAGCCAGCCAGAGACTTAGTTTGGCCAGGCAGCTTTTGGATACTGATGTCGAGCGCGCTCTGCAATTTGCCGATCCCGTGCTGGGGAGTATTAATCAGGAGTCGTTGGATTTTCTTTCCTATCTGCGCGACAAGGATGCGAACGCTGCCGACCAGAGGTATGCGGCATTATTGTCTCTGGCCGACGGCAACCTGGAATCGGATGCGAATACGGTGTCTCTGCTCGCGTCTTATCTGTTTACGCCGCACACGTT